>CACPNW010000001.1 GCA_902635455.1 uncultured Alphaproteobacteria bacterium
GACTTTAGTTATGATATTACCTTTACTTATAGCTACTATTGCTAAAAAATAATTATTTAAATATTGAAATTCTCATTACAATAACTATTTAGAACTTGATGAATTTCCAAATTGTTAATACTTGTCTTATATTGTTCGCATTTTCATGTATGACAATTGCTGGAATATTTGCCTACAAAACTTTTTATTATGATCCAAAAAATGAATGGAAACTTGTATCTGATTCAAATGAGAATGTTTATGTAGCAAAAAATAGAGGTGAAGATATTTGTTTTCTTTATACAAATACATCAAATATGATTGATGGAAAATGGGTTAAAACTCACTGCGATAACAACTAGATATGAATTATAAAATTATTTATATTTGTCTTATTTTATCTGCTCTTTCAGCTATGACAACAGCTGGAATATATGGTTACAAGTCTTTTTATTACGATCCCAAAAATGAATGGAAACTAATTTCTGATGTTAAAAACCATGTTTATATCGTAAAGAACAGGGGCGAAGATATCTGTCATTATTCCAGTGTTGAAATTACTAATAATGGAACAGGAAATACTGGTATTACTGGAAAATGGCTTAAAACTGAATGTGATAACAACTAGATTTGAGTAAAATAACTAAAATAAAACTTCATCTAACTGATGATAAAAAATTCGACTCTTCAAAGTTGAAAAACAAAACTATTTTATTTTTTTATCCAAAAGCACTTACCAGCGGATGTTCAATTGAAGTTTCTGATTTTCAAAGAAAACTGTCTACTTTTAAAAAACTAGGTTTTGATATTGTTGGAGCGTCAAAAGATGACGTTGAGAGAAATATAAAATTCGCTGAAAAATTTAAATTAAAATATCCTTTAGGCTCTGATTTAGGAGAAGTGTGTGATAAATTAGGTATTTGGGTAGAAAAATCTATGTATGGAAAAAAATATTTTGGAATTAATAGATCTACTTTTATACTAGATGAAAATGGAAAACTGTTACACAGTTGGTCAAATGTAAAAGTAAAAGGGCACGTCGATGAAGTTATTGATTATATAAAAAAAAATAATCTTTAATTTCAATCAATTTTCCCCAGTTTTTTTTGTCTGTTTATTACAAATAATCCGCTCAGACTTATAATTGTTGCCCCTATAATCATATTAGTTGATGGTATTTCATTTAATATCAAATAACCAAATATTATCCCAAAAACTATAACTGAATATCTTGATGATGCAGTTAGCGATAATGGTGCATAAAATATTGTTAAAACTGAAAAAATATATGCAACTGTTAAAAATATACTTGAAGTAAAAAGATTTGGTAAATACTCAATTCTAAATGTAAATTCAAAAAATAATGACCCTATTCCCGAAGATAACGTCATAAGAACAGAAGTTATAAAAATAATTTCAAAACTATTTGTTTTAGTTGCTATACCTTTAGTCGCTATATCTCTTATTGTTAAAAAAACTGCAGCAATAATTGGAAAAATAAATAAAAAATTAAAATTTATATTTTGGGGATTAATAACTATTATTACCCCAATAAATCCAAAAATTACTGCAGTCCATCTACGCATACCTACTTTTTCTTTTAAAAATAAAAATGCAAAAATAGTAACAAAAAACGGATTAGTCATTAATAATGTATATACCTCAGCAATTGGTAATAAAATTAGCCCCGTAAAAAAACAAATTGCTGTTAAGACTTCATAAATGCCCCTTTGATGATATTTTTTTATTTTAAAAATATCTAATATATTTTTTCTTTCATAAAATTTTAAATATAAAAAAATAAATGAAGTTGTTATTAAGCCTCTTAAAAAAATTATATTTATTACTGACATATTATTTTTACTATCTATTACAATTTCTTTGACCAAAGTGTCATTTATTGAGAAAGATAACTGTCCTAGCAACATAAATATGATCCCTAATGTCCCAACTGAAAAAATATACTTGCGTTTCATATTAAAAAAAAATAATTAGTATTTATTATGTTAAAATCTAATCAATCTCATCATCTATATGGATTTACTGACCTAAAGTCATTAAATGAGAGAGGGCCATTAGTAATTAAATCTGGAAAAGGTATTTATGTTTATGATATTCATAATAAAAAGTATTTAGATGCTAATTCAGGTTTGTGGAATGCATGTGCAGGATTTGATCATCCAGGATTAGTTGAAGTTGCAAAAAAACAATATGAAAAATTTGCAGGCTATCACTCTCTTTTTGGACGTTTATCTGAAGAAACTCTTCAGCTTTCAGAAAAATTAATTGAAGTTTCACCTTTCAAGGATGGAAGAGTATTTTTTTGTAACTCTGGTTCCGAAGCAAATGACACTATGATCAAAATGCTATGGATGTTTAATTTAAGAAAAGGAAATCCTAAGAAAAGAAAAATAATTTCAAGAATCAATGGCTATCACGGTGTTACTCTAGGGGCATCTTCAATGACAGCTAAACCCTATAATAGTGTTTTTGGTTTCCCATTGAATGATTTCATTAGTGCCGATTGTCCTCATTATTGGAAATACTCAATAGAGAACGAAACAGAAGATGATTTTTCTTTAAGAATGGCAAGTAATTTAGAAGAATTAATATTAAATGAAGATCCAGATACAATAGCTGGATTTGTTGCTGAACCAGTTCAAGGAGCAGGGGGCGTTATTCCACCTTCAAAAAATTACTTTAATTTAATTCAACCAATTTTAAAAAAATATAATATTCCTTTTATAGCTGATGAAGTTATATGCGGTTTCGGTAGAACAGGTAACCTTTGGGGTAGCGAAACATATAATATTGATCCTGATATTATTATTGCTTCAAAATGTATAACGGCAGGTTTTTTTCCTATGGGGGCAGTTATTGTCAAAAAAGAATTTGCTGATGAGTTTGTAGATATTTCTGAAAAAGAAGAAGAATTTCCTCATGGCTTCACTGCTGGAGGTCATCCAGTAGGTTGTGCAATTGCTTTAAAAGCAATAGATGTCATAATTAATGAGGGATTGTTAGAAAATGTAAGAAAAGTATCTCCATATTTTCATGAGAGGTTAAATGAATTTAATACATATGAGCATATTGGAGAAACAAGAGGTGTAGGCTTAATGGCTGCTCTTGAAATGGTTAGAGATAAAGAAAAGAAAGAGCCCTTTGAAGGTAGTATGAATATGGGTGATAAAGTAGCAAATATGTCTATAGATAATGGCCTGATTTGTAGACCTTTAGGACCTGCAATAGTTCTTTGTCCTCAATTCATAATAACAAAAAATCAAATAGACGAAATGTTTGATAGTCTTCATAAAACTATTAAAAAAACATTTAGTTAATTTATATTTAATCGTATTTAACAATAAAACCCGTATATTTTACATTACTTATAATACTATTAGGGATAACTCCTTCTACCAAAGCTAATTCTGGTCCAACTTTTGATTTTTCCGTGATAGATAAAATACTTTGCATATCTCCTTGAACTATAGCCTCAACTTCATCTTTACTTTCTTTATTTTGCACATATCCATTTAATCCTAATGATATTGCCATATCACTAAACCAGTGTCTAAAACCAACATTTTGAACCTTGCCTTTTATGATTAATCTAAATGTTTTTTGCTCTGCTGTATTCATAATGATATCTATTTATTGTATTTAATATAAGAACTATTTGTTCTAATACAAATTATTTTTTAATAAATGATAACAAATAATATATTAATAGCTTCATTAGCAATATTTTTTTCTAGTATTTTTTTTGTAACTAATGATGCAATTATTAATTATTTATCATCAATAAATATAACATTTTATCATTTTATTTTTTATGGAAGTCCAGCATATTTAATTGTTCCCATATCCCTTTTGTTTAGTGGTAGTTTAAAGAAAAATTTACAATGTACTAATTATTCAATACCTATTATCAGAGGTCTCATTTTTGCTCCTATGCCTTTTATTACTTTTATTTCATTGAAAAATATTACTTTACCTGAATTTACCACTTTGAATATGGCAGCACCAATTATTGGATCAATATATGCTACAATATTTTTAAAAGAAAAATTAAATCTATATATTTATATTTCTTTAATAGTTGGTTTTTTAGGAGTTTTGTTTGTAATTCAACCAGGGTTTGAAAATTTTAACTTATACTTTTTAGTTACTTTATTTGGAGTAATGCTAATAACTACTACAACTACAATAGTTAATAAATTTAATAATGTCACATCAACAGTTGGTTATTTTATTTATGGAGGATCTTTTATTCATTTAATTTCTTTCATATTGTTTATTTATGATCCAATAAAAATTAGTTTTTATGAGTTTTTTTTAATTACTGTAGCTTCAATTTTAATAAATATTGCAATTTATTTAGCTACATTAGCATTCAAAACTGCGCAAAAACATTATTCATCAATATTTTGCTTGGTATATCTTCAGATTATTTGGTCATCTTTGATTGGTATTTTTGTTTTTAATGAATTTTTGAATCTTTTTGCTTATATAGGTGCTTCATTAATAATTTTAAGTGGAATTATTTCTGTACCTGGGCAATTAAAACAAATTAATGAATAAATTTATGAAATCTTATTTTATTTTAATATTTATTTTAATTTTTAGTTTTAAGGCCAATTGTGATAATGTTGAAATATTGAATGATATACCTGGTACGGGAAATGAGGTCGTTAACCATTCAAAAATAACAGTTCATTATTCAGGTAAATTAGATAACGGCACGGTGTTTGATAGTAGCTACAAAAGAAAACAACCATTTGTTTTTCAAATAGGAACTAGGCAAGTAATTGAAGGGTGGGAATTAGGTATAATTGGCATGAAAGAAGGTGGTAAAAGATCAATTTTTATTCCTTCTAAAATGGCATATGGTAAAAAAGGTGCGGGAGGTTTAATTCCACCAAACTCTAATTTAATATTTGATATCGAAATCATAAAAGTAGAAGCTCCCAAGTATAAAATTCTAGATGTGAAAGATATTAAGAAAATGCAAAGTAAAGGTTTTAAATTAATAGATATAAGAAATAAAAATGAAACTGATAAAACTGGAATTATTCCTGGTTCAATAAATATTACTGCTTTCGATGAAAATGGTAATTTTTTAAATAGTTTTTTAGAAAAATATCAATCTCTTGTTATAAATACTGATAACGTGGTTTTGATTAGTGATAAGGGAGATATATCCTCTATTCTTGCAAATGGTTTTGCTGAACATTTAGGTGCTAAAAATATGTACTCTCTTTCAGGAGGAATTAAGGCTTATTTTGAATTTATTGAAAATTAACAACCTTCAATTATTATACAATTACCTTCAGAGTTTTCTTCTCTTATTTTTTTTATTGGCTCATACTCTTTTGAGTTATACCAATTGATAGCTGCTTCATAATTTTGAAATTTTACAATAACAGTTCTTGAATAATCCCAATTGCCTTGAAAAACTTTATATTTTCCCGCTCTAACAATATATTCACCTTGAAATCTTTTAACTATAGGTGTTACTTGATCTAAATATTTTTTATAATTTTGTTTATTTGTAACATTGATTTGTACTATTACATATGCACTCATTTTTTACTCCTATTTATATATAATAAAAATTTAAAAATTTAATTTTAAATCATTTTCTGCTGCTAAGTTTATTATAAATTGCCATGCTGTTCTTCCATTTCTATTTCCTCTTTTTAGTGACCATCTAACTGCATTATCTCTGATTTCATTATTGAAATTTAATTTGTAAAATTCACAATATGTTTTAATTATATTTAAATATTCATTTTGACTAAAATTATGAAAACCAATCCATAATCCAAATCGATCACTTAGACTTATTTTCTCTTCAACACTTTCATCTGTATGGATTGCTGATGATCTTTCGTTATCTATCATATCTCTAGGCATTAAGTGTCGTCTATTAGAGGTAATATATAATATAATATTTTTTGGTTGATTTTGAATGCTTCCATCCAAAGTTGATTTAACTATTTTATAATCACTATCTATTTTTTCAAAAGATAAATCATCAATAAATAATATGAATCTAAATTCAGGAAAATTACTTATTATTTTATAGATTTTTTCAATATCAAAGATATCATTTTTATTTATTTGTATTAATCTTAATTTTACAAAATCATTTTTTAATTTATTAAAAATTGATTTAATAAGAGTACTTTTGCCATTTCCTCTTGAGCCCCACAAAAGAGCATTATTTGTGAAGTTGCCTTTGGCAAAATTTTTAGTATTTTCAAATAATGTATTTTTTTGTTTGTCTATTGCTACTAATAATTTAAGATCAATAGAATTTATCTCTATAATAGTATCCAAGATGCTATTTTCAGAATTCCATATAAAAGCAGAATTTTTCAAAATTTGTTTTTTTATTAATAAAGACTGCCAAAAACCCATAATTTCCCTTTTTAACTATAATTGCTTTTTTCTTTTACACAGTATAAGTAATCAAACAAATTAAATAATCATAGGAATTTTATGGAATCTTTAGGCGCTTTTCTTCCTCTTATATTAATTTTTGGTGTTTTTTATATTTTACTTATTCGACCCCAGCAAAAAAAAGTTAAGCTTCATAGAGAAATGCTTAATAACCTTAAAAGAGGAGATAAAATAATTACTTCAGGTGGTATAATCGGAAGAATTAATAAAGTATTTGATAATAGAGAAATTTCTTTGGAAATATCTGAAGGAATAGAGATTAAAATAGCTCCAGGGATGGTAACTGATCTCTACAACGTATCAAATAAAGAAATTAATAAAGCTACCACTAATAATAAAACTGAAAATAAAAGTGGATTGATATCAGGTTTATTTGGTAAAAAAAAATAATTGTATATGAAAAATTATCCTATCTGGAAAACTTTCATTGTATTAACACTAGTTTGCTTAGGCATAATTTTTGCAATTCCTTCTTTTGTTTATAAAGAGGATTCAAATAATTGGTTTTTTGAAAATAAAGTTAATTTAGGATTGGATCTTCAAGGTGGTTCTCATATTTTACTTGAAGTCCAATCTGACGTTTTAATTAAGGAAGAAATTGAAAATTTTATTGATAATATCAGATTAATTGCAAGAGATAACCAATCAAAAATCAATGATATAATTGCAAATGAAAACACTTTGAATATTAAGTTTGATGATGCTAGTAAAATTGAAGATATAAGAACAGATTTTTTGCAAAATTACAATAATATCAATGTTTTAATTAATAATAATGTATTAAAAATTAAAATAACAGACAATTATATAAAAGAAATTCAAGATTCTGCTATTAAGCAATCATTAGAAATTGTTAGAAAAAGAATAGATGAATCAGGTACTAAAGAGCCATTAATACAGCGCTCAGGCAAAAACAGAATTTTATTACAACTTCCAGGTATTAAAGATCCTGAAAGAATAAAAGAACTATTAGGAAAAACAGCAAAATTAACTTTTCATATGGTTGATGATGAAAATATTTCATCTTTAAAAGCAAATTTAGCTCCCTTTGGTAAAATGATAGTATCTGATTTTTATGATCCAGATGTTAAATATTTAGTTGAAAAAAAATCAAGTGTTGGAGGTGAAAATTTAGTTGATGCAAAAGCTTCTTTTGACCCAGAAGAAGGTCATGCTGTATCTTTTAGATTCGACACAACTGGGGCACAAAAATTTGGAAAAGCTACATCAGAAAATATTGGTAAAAGATTCGCAGTTATACTAGATGGAGTTGTTATCACTGCTCCAGTTATTAGAAGCGCTATTACAGGTGGTAATGGAATTATATCAGGTAATTTTAATTCTCAAGAATCATCTGATTTAGCCGTATTATTGAGAGCTGGTGCATTGCCTGCACCTTTATTAATTGTTGAAGAAAGATCAGTTGGTCCAGGTTTGGGAGCCGACTCTATTCAAGCTGGTAAAATTGCAGCCATAATTGGAATGATAATAGTGAGCATATTTATGATACTAATTTATGGCGTATTTGGAGTGATAGCTAATATTTCTTTAATAGCGAACATATTTATAATAATTTCTTTACTGGGAACCATTGGAGCCACTTTAACTCTTCCTGGTATAGCAGGAATTGTCTTAACTATAGGAATGGCTGTAGATGCTAATGTTCTAATTTTCGAGAGAATTAAGGAAGAAAACCATAAAAAAAATAAAATATTTGAAATTGTTAAAAAGGGTTTTGATCGTGCTTTTTCTACAATTCTTGATGCTAATATTACAACGTTGATTGCGGCGTTATTATTATTTGTTTTTGGTTCAGGTCCTATCAAAGGTTTTTCTATCACATTGTCATTAGGCGTAATAGCATCAATGTTTACTGCTTTGATGTTAACTAATTTTTTAGTTTATTTATATTTAACTTTAACTTCTAAAAAAGAAATTAATTTATAATGTTTGGCTTAAATAAAATAATTCCAACAAACTCAAATTATAATTTTTTAATTTTGAGAAGAAATTTTTTAATTCTTTCTATAGTTTTTATTATTTTTTCAATTTTTTTAATATTTTTTAAAGGTTTAAATTTTGGAATTGATTTTAAAGGAGGAACACTTATTGAAATCCATACTCATGATAATGTTTCTATTGGTGAGTTAAGAAATATTTTGTCACCAAACTTTAATGATTTATCTTTACAAGAATTTGGAGATAAAAATACGATTATTATAAGATTACAAAATATTAATAATCAAGAAAGTATAGAAACAATTAATATTGTTAAAAACTTAATAAATGAAAAGGTAATTGAGTTTAGAAGATCTGAATTTGTAGGGCCTACAATTAGTTCTGAATTACTTTGGAAAGGCTTTCAGGCGGTTTCTTTTTCATTACTAGCTATCCTAATTTATATATGGCTTAGATTTGAATGGCAGTTTGGTTTTGGTGCAGTAGTAGCTTTGACTCATGATGTTATTTTTACATTAGGAATATTAGCTATTTTTAATGTTGAATTTTCATTATCTACAATTGCCGCAATTTTAACTATTGCAGGCTACTCTATTAACGATACGGTCGTTATTTTTGATCGTGTTAGGGAAAATTTAAGAAAATATAAAAAAATGGAACTAGTTGATCTTTTTAATTTTTCTATTAATAATACATTATCAAGAACTATAATGACTAGTTTAACGACCTTATTAGCTTTATTTTCTTTATTTATCTTTGGTGGAGAAGTTATAAAGCCTTTTGCATTAACTATGATTGTAGGTGTTTTTATTGGAACCTATTCTTCTGTTTTTATTGCGGTCCCAACTTTATTAATTTTTAAGTTTAGACCGCAAGATGATGATTAAGAATTATTCAAGTTTTCTGTAACTTTTTCCCAGTTTACTAAATTATCTATAAAAGCTTTTAAATAATCTGGTCTTCTATTTCGATAATCAACATAGTATGAATGTTCCCATACATCACAACCAAGCAAAGGTTTATGTCCATGAACAATTGGATTTTCTGCATTTGGAGTTTTTGTGATTTCTAATTTTCCTTTATTTAAAACAATCCAACACCATCCAGAACCAAATTGACCTATTCCTGCATTAATAAAAGCTTCTTTCATATTTTCAACTGATCCTAAGTCTTCATTAATTTTATTTTCTAATTCTGATGGTATTTTTCCATTTGGATTATTTTTCATTACATCCCAAAAATGCATATGGTTTAAATGTTGAGAAACATTATTAAAAACTGGTGCATTATTATTATAAGAATTTTTTACAATCTCTTCTACAGAATCTTCATTAAAATTATTTTCTTTAATAAATTTATTACCATTAGTTACATATGCCATATGGTGCTTATCATGATGTAATTCTAAAGTTTCAGCAGACATATAAGGTGCAAGTGCATCTTTACTATATGGTAAATCAGGTAATTCTAAATTTATCATTTCTTAATCCTTTATTTATAAAATATGTTTTAGAAAACTACCTGTAAAGCTTTTTTTAACATTTGCAATATCTTCAGGCGTACCCTTTCCAATAATTTGACCACCTTTTATGCCACCTAATGGGCCTAAATCTATAATATAATCAGCTGTTTTAATTACATCTAAGTTATGCTCGATAACAATAACTGTATTTCCTTCATCAACGAGCGTATGTAAAATTTTTAATAACTTGTTTACATCATCAAAATGCAAACCAGTTGTAGGTTCATCCAAAATGTATAAAGTTTTTCCAGTTGATCTTTTGGATAATTCTTTTGAAAGCTTTATTCTTTGAGCTTCCCCACCAGATAGCGTGGTAGCTGATTGTCCAATCTTAATATAATTTAATCCAACTTCCATTAATGTTTTAAGTTTTTGTTTAATTGAAGGTATTTTAGAAAAAAAATCATAACCTTCCTCAACAGTCATATCTAAAATATCTGCTATCGATTTGTTATTATATTTAACTTCAAGTGTTTCTCTGTTGTAACGTTTGCCCTTACAGATATCACATTCAACATAAACATCTGCGAGAAAATGCATTTCTATTTTCTTAACACCATCTCCTTCACATGACTCGCATCTACCACCTTTAACATTAAAAGAAAATCTTCCAGGCTTGTATCCACGGGCAGAAGATTCATTAAGTCCTGCATACCAATCCCTAATAGGTGTAAAGCAACCTGTATATGTCGCTGGATTGGATCTTGGAGTTCTTCCAATAGGAGATTGGTCAATATCAATTACTTTATCTATATTTTTTATACCTTTAAAATTGAAATAACCTTCTTCTTTATTTAAAGATTTATTAAAATATTCATCTAATCTTTTATAAAGTGTATCAATAACTAGTGATGACTTTCCACTTCCTGAAACACCAGTTACACAAATAAAATTTCCTAATGGAAATTTAACTTCTAAATTATTAAGATTATTAGTTTTAATGTTCTGCAGAGTGAAAATTTTATTTTTATTAAATTTTCTTCTTTCTTTTGGTATTTCTACTTGTTTATTCTTATTCAAATATTGAACAGTTAAACTTTTATTATTTTTTAATATTTTTTTTAAGTTGCCCTCAGCAATTACTTCTCCTCCATGAATTCCAGCTCTTACACCTATATCTATAATATGATCAGCTCGTTTAATTGCGTCTTCATCATGTTCTACTACAATAACTGTATTACCTAAATCTCTCAGTTTAAATAAGGTGTTTATTAGTTGTTGATTATCTTTTTGATGTAATCCTATTGAAGGTTCATCCAGGACATATAAAACACCAGTTAAACCCGATCCAATTTGACTAGCTAGTCGAATTCTTTGACTTTCTCCACCTGATAAACTTTTACTAGCTCTTGCTAGTGAGAGATAATCAAGACCAACTCTATTTAGAAATTCTAATCTATCTTTTATTTCTTTTATAACTCCTTCTGCAATTTTATTTTCATTTGAAGATAGGTTTTTGTTTAATTTGTTAAACCAATCAAAACAATCATCAATAGATTTTTTTGTTATTTCACCAATATGATTCCCTGCAATTTTAACCGCTAAAGCTTTTTTGTTTAATCTAAATCCATTGCAAACTTCACAGTCTCTTTCTGATAAATACTTTTCTAATTCATATTGTACCCACCATCTTTCTGTTTCTGAATATTTTCTATCAATAAAATTTATTATACCTTCAAAATTGCTTATAAAATCGTGCTTATTATTTTCATCACCATGAAGGATTATATTTTGAATATTTTTTGGTATTTTATACCAAGGTGTTTTTACATCTATTTTGTATTCTTTTAAAATTTTGGAAATTGTTTCAACAAAAAATTTTTTTTGATATCCAAATACTTTAGTTTCCCATGGTTTTATTGCACCTTTTAAAATTGACCTTGAATCATCCGGTACAATTTTTTTATCATCAAAATATTTTTCAACACCAATACCATCACATTCATCACATGCCCCCATTGGAGCATTAAAACTGAATAGTCTTGGTTCAATTTCTTCAATCGAAAATCCAGAAATTGGGCATGCAAACTTAGAAGAATAAGTTGTCAATTTTTCAGTGTCTAAATTTTCTAAATAAACTAAACCATCTGAAAGCGAAAGTGCAACCTCAACACTTTCTGCTAATCTTTGTTTAATGTTATTTTTAATTACTAACCTATCAATTAATACTTCTATGTTATGTTTAAAGTTTTTCTTTAATTTAGGTACTTCATTAATTTCATAAACATTTCCATCAATTTTTAATCTTTGGTAACCTTTTTTTTTTAAATCTTCTATTTCTTTTCTATATTCACCTTTTCTATCCCTAACAATTGGTGAAAGTATGTAAGCTTTGTTATTTTTATTTTTATTAACAATATTATCACATATCTCGCTAACTGATTGTGATTTAATTGGCAAACCTGTTACTGGAGAATAGGGGGTTCCAACTCTGGCAAACAAAACTCTTAAGTAATCATATATCTCTGTAACAGTACCTACAGTACTTCTAGGGTTTTTTTGAGTTGTTTTTTGCTCTATTGATATAGCAGGTGATAATCCTTCTATACTATCTACATCAGGTTTATTCATCATTTGTAAAAACTGTCTTGCGTATGCAGATAAACTCTCAACATATTTTCTTTGGCCTTCAGAGTATATTGTATCAAATGCGAGGGTTGATTTTCCTGAACCACTGACACCAGTTATGACTATTAGCTTATTTTTAGGTATTTCTACGTTTATATTTTTTAAATTATGTTCCCTAGCACCTTTTATAACAATTTTATCTTGATTCATTGATTTTACTATTAGTGAATTATTGTTTTTTGTTATAAAGATATATACACAAAATATATGGTTGGTAGTGTTAATAAAGTTATTTTGTTGGGCAATCTAGGTCGAGATCCAGATATTAGAACAATGCAATCTGGAAGTAAGATGGCATCATTTTCAATTGCAACATCAAAAAGATGGAAAGATAAATCTACCCAAGAAACAAAAGAAAAAACTTCCTGGCATAATATTGTTATTTTCGGAGAAGGACTTGTAGATATTGTAGAGAAATATGTAAAAAAAGGATCTAAAATATATGTTGAAGGCGAGCTTCAGACTCGTAAATGGCAAGATCAGGACGGTAATGACAAGTATACAACAGAGGTTGTGTTACAAGGTTATAACTCTAATTTAACCCTTCTAGATTCAAGAAATAATACCCAGCAGCAACAAGTAGAAAATCAATCTGATATGGGTAACGATCAGCAAATTGAAAATAATAGTTCATCTCAATCTAGTGATTCTGACGATTCCGACGAAGATATACCTTTTTAATATTTAACTTTAATTTACATCTTTAAATACATGAAATATATAATTTTTAATTTTAAATCACATGTCTATAATCAATTGTTTGAAAGCTATTACTTTGATATAGATGATATTTATTTTACCCATAAAAACTAGGAATTTTAATTGTCTGACAATACCTCTAAGCCTGAATTAAGTAAAAATTTAGATAAAATTTCAAATGTTTCTCTAGTTGAGGAAATGAAGAAATCTTATTTGGATTATGCAATGTCTGTAATAGTTTCAAGAGCTTTGCCAGACTGCAGAGATGGCTTAAAACCAGTTCATAGACGAATTTTATATGCGATGAATGAGTCTGGCTATAGCTTCAACAAACCTTTTAAAAAATCAGCTAGAATAGTTGGTGATGTTATGGGTAAATATCATCCTCATGGAGACTCAGCTATTTATCAGTCAATGGTTAGAATGGCTCAAGAATTTTCTATGAGACTTGAATTAATTGAAGGGCAGGGTAACTTTGGATCACTTGACGGAGATCCACCTGCAGCCATGCGTTATACTGAGGCACGTTTAGCAAAGATTGCAGAAAAACTAGTTTCTGATTTAGAAAAAGAAACTATTTTTTTTCAAGCAAATTATGATGATACAACAAAAGAACCTACAGTTTTACCTGCGCAGTTTCCAAATTTACTTGTTAATGGTGCTTCTGGTATTGCAGTAGGTATGGCTACAAATATAGCGCCACATAATTTGGGTGAAGTTATCGATGCAACACTTTATTGTATTGATAATCCTGATTGTAATATTGATGACTTAGAAAAATATATTTTGGGCCCAGATTTTCCAACGGGTGGATTGATAATAGGTAAAAAAGGGCTGAGTGAAGCTTTTAAAACAGGAAAAGGCGCGTGTGTAATTAGATCCAAAACTTCCATTGAGAATTTTAAAAAGGATCGAGAGGCAATTATTATACATGAAATACCTTATCAAGTTAACAAAGCTAAACTAATAGAGAAGATTGCTGAATCAGTAAAAAACAATATTATAGAAGGTATATCTGATTTAAGAGATGAATCCGATCGTAAGGGAATAAGAGTAGTAATTGAACTTAAAAAAGACGTTGATCATAATATTGTATTGAATCAATTATACAAACATACATTTCTTCAAACTACATTTAATTCTAACATCTTAGCTTTAAACAAAGGAAAGCCAGAGCAAATGAATCTAAAAGATATTTTGATATCTTTTATAGATTTTAGAGAAGAAATTATAACAAAAAGAACAATCTATGACCTTAATAAAGCAAGAGAAAAGGCTCATATTTTGATTGGCTTAGTTGTTTCAAACGATAACATAGATGAAATAATAGAAATAATAAAAAAATCTAAAGACTCAAAAGAAGCTAAATCAAAACTTGTTAGTAAAAAATGGAAAATTACTGAATTAAATTCAAATTTAATTAAGTTAGTGGATGATCAGGAATCACAACTTAAAAATAATATTTATATTTTTTCAGATATTCAAGCTAAAGCTATTTTAGAATTACGATTACATCGCTTAACTTCTTTAGAAAGAGATGACATAAAAAAAGATCTAGAAAATATAATATTAGAAATAACTAAATATTTAGATATTATTAATTCTAGATCTATTTTGTTAAATGAAATTAAAAAAGAGTTGAAAGAAATAAAAAAAGATTATTCTACTCCAAGAAAAAGTGAAATTATAGATAAAGAATATGAGCAAATTGATGAACTCAAATATATACAACAAGAAAATATTGTAATTACTATTTCAAATAATGGATATATTAAAAGATCTATTCTTGAAAATTATAGAGCACAAAATAGAGGTGGTAAGGGAAAAACGGGCATGTCTACAAGAGAAGAAGATTTTGTTAAAGAGATCCATTTAGCTGATACTCATACAAAATTATTAGTTTTTTCATCGTTAGGAAAAGTTTATGCCTTACGTGCACATGATATTCCAGAAGCTAGCTTAAAAGCAAGAGGAAAGCCAATCGTAAATTTGATTCCTTTTAAATCTAATGAGAAGATTGCAACTTTTTTGCCACTACCAATTGATGAAAATAATTGGGAAGAATATTATGTTATATTTGTCACCAAAAAGGGAATGGTTAAAAAAAATAGATTAATTGATGTAGCAAAAAGTGGAAATAGAGACTTAAGAGAGTCAGGTAAATTAAGTATAAAATTAGATGCAAAAGATGAATTGGTTAGTATTAAATTAGCAACTAAATCTGATGATGTTTTAATGTCCACCTATGATGGAAAGTGTCTTAGATTTCCAATAGATAAACTAAGACTTTTTTCAGGATTAAATTCCTCAGGTGTTAAGGGAATTAATCTTGATAAAAATAATTTTGTCATATCTCAAGCAATTTTAAAACATTCACTAATCGATATGGCTATTAGGCAAGATTATTTAAAATCATCTGCAAATAACAGAAAAAATTTAAGTGCCCTTAAAGATGAGTTTGAAGAATTAAACAAAAATGAAGAGTTTTTACTAGCTGTAACTAATAGAGGTTATGGTAAAAGATCTTCAGCATATGAATACAGAATATCTAATAGAGGAGGTAAAGGTATCACTGGTATTGTAACTTCTGAAAAAAATGGCAATGTAATTGATTGTTTTGTTGTAAAAAATGATGATCAGATAATTTTAGTTACTGATAAAGGTCAAATAATTAGAGTAAATGTAAATCAGATTAGAATAGCTGGAAGATCAACTAAAGGAGTCAGTATATTTAATATTCCTGAAACAGATAAAATTGTTTCAGTATCAAGAATACAGGATATAAGCAATTAATATGATTAAAACAGGAATTTATCCAGGAACGTTTGATCCTTTAACTAATGGACATTTGGATATAGTTAAAAGATCCTTAAAAATAATTGATAAATTAATTATTGCTGTTGCAGATAATAATAATAAAGTCCCATTACTTTCAATAGATGAAAGAAAGCAAATAATACAAAATGATTTAGAAGAAAATAATATCCAATCTTCAAATATTGAAATCCAATCTGTTAAAGGATTGTTAACTGAATTTGCAAAATCTTATAACGCTACTTGTATCATAAAAGGGTTAAGAGCAGTTTCTGATTTTGAATACGAATTTCAGATGGCTGGAATGAATTATCAATTAAATCCAAATATTGAAACAATTTTTCTTATGTCTTCAGATAAAAATTCTTTTATATCATCAAAGCTTGTAAAAGAAGTTCATAAATTAGGAGGTGATATTTCTAGTTTTGTGAGTACTTACACTATTAAGGTTTTAAATAATAAAATTAGTTAAAGATAATTACTTGCTTTGATAATATTTGAACTATATATAATTTCAGCGAATGGGCCCTTAGCTCAGTTGGTAGAGCAATTCCCTTTTAAGGAATGGGTCACAGGTTCGAATCCTGTAGGGCTCACCATTCTTTGAAATGCAGAAAACTATTATTAAAAATATCCAAACAGGAATATCAAAAAACTGCGATATTTTAAAAAAAAATGAAAAGATTTTAGAAGTAGTAATTGAAAATACCACTATAAAAATATTACTCAAAAAAAAAACTAATAAATATGTTGGTTATTTTAAGGATATGGAGTTTATTTCAGAAGGTTAGCATTCTCACTTAAAATTATTTCATCATTTTTTTTATCTTCTTCTAATATTTTTATAATTTTTTTAGTTTCAATTATTGGACCTTTATTTATACCAGGACAATTTTTTGAAATTACATTATTCCATGTTTTGGCATTCATATTTTCGTTCCAAAAAGGCCAAGTTCTGCATTGTGTAGGTCTGGATTTATAAACTGTACATTTATTATTAAGTAAAAACAAACAATTCCCTTTATTTTTTTTTAATTCCTTTAAATGCAAAAAACCATTACTTATTGAACAATATTTTTTTTTAAAATTTTTTTCGTTCATATTAAAAAAAATTGATAATTTTTTTAAATCTTTATTACTTAAATATACGAAACCAAAAGAACCTCTTGAAACACAACAATTGCCAGATCCTTGGCATTTGAATCTTATACTTTTTTGTTTATAAATTTTATTGTTCATCCTGCCATAAGTGTTTTAATGGCAGCATCTCTCTCTTGAAGATAAAGTAGAATTTTCAATTGATCCCCATCATTACCTATTAATTTTGGATTTTTAGATATTATTTCATTAGCTAAAAATTTAGCATCTTCAAATAAATCAGAATCAAAACTTAGGTCAGCAACATTAAAAGTTGGTAAACCCGACTGTTTTTTTCCAAGAATTTCTCCAGGTCCCCTTATTTTTAAATCTTCTTCTGCTATTTTAAAGCCATTATTTGTTTCAATCATTATTTTAATTCTTTTTTTAGCTATATCATTAATTTGATTTTTATGAAAAAGGATACAATAAGAGTCAAAATTGTTTCTCCCAACTCTACCTCTTAATTGATGCATCTGAGCCAAACCAAATCTTTCAGCATGTTCTATTATTATAGTAGTTGCTGATTTTATATCTATGCCTACTTCTATTACTGTAGTAGATACTAATATTCTAAAATCTTCATTTTCAAATTTATTCATTATTTTTTCTTTTTCTTTTTCAGTTAATTGCCCATGAATGAGCAAAACTTTATTTTTGAAAATATTATTTAAAGAATTATATCTTTCAGTAGCAGCTTTTAAATCTAATTCTTCTGATTCTTCTATTAATGGACAAACCCAAAAAAACTTTGAATTTGTATTTTTAATCTTTAATTTTATTCTTTCTATCAAATCTTTTTCTTTATTAAACTTAAGAGCTGTAGTTTTAATTAATCTTCTACCAATAGGTTTTTCAGTAATTCTACTTTCATCCATATCGCCATAAGCAGCTAATGTTAATGTTCTTGGAATTGGTGTTGCACTCATCACTAATATTGAAGGGTTTTGATTTTTGTAATTAAATGCCATTCTTTGATAAACACCAAATTTATGTTGTTCGTCAATAACCGCTATACCAAGTTTATTAAATAAAACACCTTCCTGGATAAGTGCATGCGTACCTATAATAATATCTGCACTTCCATTTTTAATTTTTTCTAATTTTAATAATTTTTCTTTACCTTTATCTTTTCCAACTAATATTTCTATATTTATTGGAAATTCTTTTAATAAATTTTTTATATTTTCATAATGTTGATAAGCAAGAATACTAGTAGGAACCATTAAAACTGATTGATATTTTTTTTCAACAACTATTATCATTGATATTAAGGCTACAATTGTTTTTCCAGAACCCACATCACCTTGTAAAAGTCTTATCATTTGATTTGGAGAAAATAAATCATTTTTTATTTCATCTAAAACTTTTAATTGAGAGTTAGTTAGTTTAAATTTTAAACTATTAATAAATTTTTTTGTTAAATGATTTTTAGTTTTAAAATTAATTGATTTTTTTCTTATATTAATATTACGAATAATGGAGATTGCTAATTGATGTGCTAATAATTCATCAAAAGCTAGACGTCTTCTGTAATTATTTTGTAAAGTTGTGGTACTTGGGTCATGCAATCCAATAACTGATTTTTTCCATTCATAAAAATCATATTTCTTTATTATGCTTTTATTAATCCATTCTTTAAATTCAGGTAAATTATTTATAATTTGATTTGTTATCTTTGAAATTGTTTTTTGATTTAAGCCAGCAGTAAGACCGTATACTGCTTCTTTTTCATTAACTGTTAGATATTCTGATACATCAGCTATATTTGTTGGATGAGTAATTTGGAATTTATTACGAAAAAATTCTAATTTTCCAGAAATTAGTTTTGTAGTATTTACTGGTAACATACTCCTTACTACTGGATGACGAGCATTAAAAAAAACAATATCAACTTCACTATTTCCTGAAATACTGGTAACTTTATATGGTTGTCTTTTAAATTTTGAAGGATAATGTTTTAATATTTTTACCTTAATCGAAACTAAAGTATTCAATGGAGCTAAATTGATATCTTCATAAAATTTTCTTTGAATAAAATTATATGGAAAATGCCATATTAAGTGAACATTAAGAAAAATACCCAATCTGTTAATAATTTTTTCTAATTTTGGACCAACTCCTCTTAAAATGCTTATTGGTGATAATAAACGGTCTAAAATAGATGGTCTCATACAAAAAAATTAATTATTACTATATTTTATTAAGATTTCTATGAAAATTAATTCTCTAAAAAAAATAATTAAATATAGACTATCCTACAGTGGAATTAAAGAAACAGACTTTTTGTATAACAACTATTTTCTTAAAAATTTTACTAAATTTAATGAAAATGACCTTAATTTAATAAAATATTTACTTGATAATTATTCTGATAGGGAAATTTATTCATTTATACTTGAAAAAAAAATACCAGAAAAAAAATTTAAAAATTTATTCGATAAAATAAAAGTAACAATTAAATGAAATTTATTGGACCTGTTAATTTTAATGCTGAAGCATTTGTGATTGCAAGGTATTTTGAAAAGAATAGTAATTCAATTTTATATATTGGAAAAGATGATAGAGAGATAAAAAAAATATTTTATAAATTAAAATGGATTTTTCCAGAATATAAAATTCTACTATATCGATCGTGGGATCAAATACCTTATGATAAAGTTTCTCCATCTAAAGAAAAAAAAATTATATTAACTACAGTTGCGAGTGTTATTCAAAAAACATTACCACAAAAATTAATTAATAGTAAATATTTAAGAATAAAAAGATCTGATAAAATTAATTTTGAAGATTTAATTTTAAAATTGAATAATCTTGGATATGAAAGAGTAACTGTTGTTAGGGATAGGTCAGAATTTGCAGTAAGAGGATCTATTTTGGATATATTTCTAACAACTTATGATTTACCAATAAGATTAGATTTTTTTGATGATGAAATTGAAAATATATATGATTTTGATCCTATTTCTCAAAAGAGATTATCCAAAAATAAAATTAATGATTTTATAATTCAATCTACTTGTGAATTGATTTTAGATAAAGAAAACATTGATAAATTTAGAAGAAATTTTAGAAAAATTTTTAGTGATTATAGAAAAAGTAAATTCTATGATTTATTTTCTGATTCTATAATACCATCAGGAGGTGAACAATACCTTCCCTTGTTTTATGATGATTTAGGAACTTTGTTTGATTATTTAGATAATTATTCAATTTTTATAAATAATGATTTTGAAAAAGTTTTGGATAATAGAATCGAAAATATAAATGACTTTTATAATGTAAGAAACAATTCATTAGATGAATTTTGCTTAAATCCAAATTATCTTTATCTTAATACAGATCAAATAAACCAGATTATAAAAACAAATAATTCATATAAGCTTAGTTTTTTCTTTAGAGATAATTTTTATAAAAGTTATATCAGTCCTGTTAAAAATTTATCTGTATTAAGTAAAGAAATTGATTTTAAATTCATAGAAAAATATTTTAATTTTAACTTAAAAAATAAAAAAATAATTATTTGTTGCAGAACATATGGGTCCCTAGAAAGAGTTAAAAATATATTGAATGAAAATACAAGTTTGAGCTTTAATTTAATTGAACATTATTATCAAATAAATGAAAATCAGTTAAATATAACAATTTTAGAAATAGAAGAATCATTTCAAATTAAAGATACAATTTATATAAATGAGAAATCTATTTTTGGTTATTTTTTTAATACAAGAAAAAAGAAAAGTCGAAACAAAGAGTTTCTATTTGAAGAACTAAATAAGCTTTCTCAAGGTAGTATTTTAGTTCATGAAGATTATGGTTTATGTAAATTTAATAATATTAAAAAAGTTAATTTAAATGAATCAATTCATGATTGTTTAGAACTTGAATTTGCAGATAATCAAAAATTATTTTTACCTGTAGAAAACTTAAATTGTATTTCTAAATATGGCAATGATAGTGAAAATATTTTGTTTTTAGATAAGTTAGGCTCCTCAAATTGGAAAAAAAGAAAAAATAAAGCAAAAAAGAAAATTATTGAGGTAGCAAAAAAACTTATCAAAATTGCTTCATCGAGATTAAAATCAGAATCATATAATATAAATACAAATCATATTGATTATGACAAATTTTGTAGCACTTTTCAATATGTTGAAACTGATGACCAAACAAATTCTATTCAAGATATTATTAATGATTTTGACAAAAACATTCCTTCTGATAGATTAATTGTAGGTGATGTAGCTTATGGAAAAACTGAAATAATAATTAGAGCAATATTTTTAGCAGCTAAATCTAATATTCAATCTGTAGTTCTAGTTCCTACTACTTTATTGTCAAAACAGCATTTTGAAAATTTTCAAAAAAGATTTTCATTATTTAATATAAATATTGAACAAATTTCAAGATTAGTTTCATCAAAAAAAAGAAATGATATATTTAAAAAATGTGAAATTGGAGAAATTGATGTTCTAATTGGAACACACTCTCTATTAAATGATAAGCTTCTATTTAAAAATTTAGGATTAATAGTTTATGATGAAGAGCAAAAATTAGGAACATTGCAAAAAGAAAAATTGAAACAAATTGCTCCTAAAGCACATGTTATATCCTTATCAGCGACACCTATCCCTAGGACTCTATCAATGGCTTTATCTGGTATTAGGGATCTAAGTTTAATTTTAACTGCTCCTTTTGAAAGACTTTCAGTTAGATGCTATGTTTCCCCTTTTGATGAGATCACTATTATTGAAGCAATTAAAAGGGAAATTTATGGAAGAAAAAATGGAGTATATTTTGTAACTCCTAGAAAAAAAGATATTCCTTTTATAGAAAATTTCTTAAACAAAAATTTACCTGATATAAAATTTATAATTACACATGGTCAACTTCCTCCCAAAATATTAGAAGACAGAGTATCTAAATTTTATAATAAAGAAGTTCCTATAATGGTAAGTACTAATATTATAGAAAATGGATTAGATCTACCACATGTAAATACGATAATAGTGTATAGAGCCAATTTATTTTCCCTTTCAAGTTTGTATCAATTAAAAGGAAGAGTTGGACGCTCCTCTAATAGAGGTTATGCATATATCACATATAAAGAAAATGAATTAACTGATAATGGGAAAAAAAGACTTTCCATAATTAATTCTTCAACAGAATTAGGTTCAGGTTTTAATATTGCTACACAAGATTTAGATATTAGAGGTGGGGGTTCAATTATTGGAGAGGAACAAAGTGGATTCATAAGAGAAATTGGTACTGAACTATATTACCAATTATTAGAAGAAGAAATAAAATTACAAAAATATAAAATATTTAAAGATGAAGAATTTAATACTTCATTTAAACCCAATATTAAACTTTCTGAAGAAATTTATATTCCAGAAAATTATATTGATAACATTGATTTAAGATTATCAATTTATAGAAGAATATCAAATATTACTAATACTGAACAAATTAATGATTTGTTGGTAGAAATGAATGATAGATTTGGCAAAATACCAAAAGAATTTCTTAATTTATTTAAGTTAATTGAATTAAAAATTATGTGTATTAAAAATAAAATAGACTATTTAGAATTTAGTAAAAAAGGAGTTGTTTTTGGTTTTCATAAAAACAAACCCCTTAATCCTAAAAAAATTTTAAAAATCACACTAGATAAATCCAGTAATTTTTCACTTAGATCTGATCAGAAAATTTTTTATAAAATTATTGAACAAAATGAATATGATACTTTTAAATTTACAAAAAAATTAATATCCAACTTTTAAAATAATATATATATATGAATTTTGTATAAAATGATTAAATTATCATTAATAACTGTTTCACTAAACTCACAAAAGATAATCAAAAGAACAATTGATTCTATCAATAACCAGACCTCACAAGAATTTGAAACTATATATGTTGATGGTAAATCTAATGATGAAACAATTGATATTATAAAAAAAAATTACCGTGTTAATGATAAATTAATTGTTGAAAGTGACAAAGGATCATATGAAGCAATGAATAAGGGTATTAAAGCAGCTAATGGTTACATAATAGGAATTTTAAATTCTGGTGATACTCTTGCTAAAAACAATATCATAGAAAAAATTATTACATATTTTGAAAACAATGAAGATGATATAATTTATGGACATTCATTAGTTTTTAAAAAAGATAAAATTGTTAGAAGGAATATTAGTCCAGAATTCAATGAACAACTAATGTTTAATGGCTGGTTCCCATCTCATCAGAGTATTTATATTAAAAAAAAAATTTATGAAGAATATAACTTTTACAATACTAGGTTTAAAATTTCTTCAGATTATGATTTTTTTTTAAAGGTAGTTCTTTCTAAAAAATTTAAAATTAATCTTTTAGATGAATATATAGTGAATTTTTATTTAGGTGGTAAAAGTAATAAATCGATTAAAAACATATTAATTTCTAATTATGAATGTTATTTGTCATGGAAAATTAATTACAATAAAATTTATTTAAAAACTATTCCTTTTAAATTAATAAGAAAAGTGTTTCAAAAATTTTCATAATAAATATGGCGGAGAGAGTGAGATTCGAACTCACGAACGAGTTGCCCCGTTGCCGGTTTTCAAGACCGGTGCTTTCAACCGCTCAGCCATCTCTCCGATATTATGAAATTTTATTATAGTTTCATGATATTAAAGTCAAAATAAATAATTCTTTATTTCACTATTGATGATAGTTTTGATACTTTATATTTTATGAAAGTTTTAATTATTTTTTTATTTATAATTTCTTTAAAATTGCATGCTAGTGATTGTTTAAAACCACAAATGCCTAGCAAAGATGAATGGAATGAATGGATTGAAACAATTAAATTAGAAGCTATAGATAAAGGAATATCTAGGGAAACTGTTTTATCCCAATTAAAAGATGTTCAACCTCAAAAAAAAATTATTATGAGAGACAGATGTCAACCTGAGTCTACTATTACACTTGATGAATATTTGTATTATAGAGTTGATAAAGCTAGAATTGTAATTGGCAAAAAAATGCTAAAAGAACACGAAGATGTTTTAAGTGAAATAAGTACTTTTTTTAAAATACAACCGCGTTTTATAATAGCTGTATTGGGGATGGAAAGTTATTATGGAAAAAACCAGGGAAAGATCAAATCTATAGAAGCTATTACTACACTAGCATTTGATAGAAGAAGAAGCTCTTTTTATAAAAAACAATTATTTGGTTTGTTGGAAATTATTGATAAAAAAATGTCACCTAATGATTTAGTTTTAGGGAGTTGGGGTGGAGCAATAGGTATGACACAAATGATACCAACTACTTTTTTAGAAAGCGCTTATGATTGGGATGGAAATGGAATAGATATATGGAATAGTTATCCAGATTCATTTGCAAGTATTGCTAATTATTTAACTAGTATAAATAAAAATCCATGGAGTACAGATAGTACTTGGGGAAGAGAGGTTATACCTCCTGATAATATTGCAGATTTATTGCAATCATTAAAACAAAAAGATCCCAAAGGATGCGGTGCTGTTAAAAGAAGGTCTGTAGCAAAATCCTTACCAGAATGGTCTGCACTTGGATTTAAGGATTTAAATGGCAATAATTTACCTAATAGATCTGATTTAGAAGCAAGATTAATTTCACCCGATGGTATAAACGGTAGATTTTTTTTAGTATATCCAAATTATAAAAATATTCTTTATTATAATTGTTCATCATATTATGCGTTATCAATTGGATTGTTAAGTGATAAAATTATTAATTAGTTTTTTATTTTTTATTTATTTGTTTTCTTGCAAAACTATAGAAAATCCTAAATTATCAAATATAGTTGAAAAAAGTAAAGAAAAAGTTATCAATACACTATCTTCTAATGAAAAAGAAACTAAAGTTTCTAATAATGATCAAAATTTTATCCATTATTTAATTGGAGATAGTTACTTTATAGAAGGAGTAAAATATACTCCCGAAGAAAATTATTTGTACAATAAGACGGGCCTAGCCACATATTATGGTAAAGAACTTCATAATATTAAAACAGCAAATAACGATCTAAATAAGGTAACTGAATTGCTGGGAAGACATAAAACTTTACCTTTACCAAGTATCGTAAAAGTTACTAACTTAGAAAATGGATTATCACTAGTTATTAAAATTGTTGATAGGCATGAAGATAATTCATCTATTTTGGAAGTTTCAAGAAAAGTAGCTCAACTTTTAAGATTTTATAAAAATAAAATTGCAAGAGTTAGAGTAGAGATTTTAGCTGATCCAAGTAAACAATGGAAAAGTGTAGCAGAAGCTATGAATCAACCTGAATTTAATAATACTATTGACTCTGCGCCTACAAATATTGTTTCAATTTCTAATATAGATGAAGACAATATATCAAAAGATGATAATGCAATTTATGAACAGCCAATAACAATAGGATCTGAGCCAATTGAAGATAAGCAATTATTTTTAAAAATTTATAACTTTAAAACATATGAGGATACCCAAAAAATACTTAAAGAATTAAATATTTTAGAAAAATCAACAGTTAACAAAGAAGAGTCATATTATAATTTGATTATAGGTCCATTAATGAATGAAGAGGCAAATAAATTAGTTTCATCATTTATTATGAAAGGATATAAGAAAACTGAGATTATTATTGAATAACCTAAATTTGTCATAATTTGCATTTATATTAACAAAATGAAATATTTAATTATTATATATCTTTCCTGCTCCCTTTTAATTTCTTTTAAATCATTTTCAATTGACTCCAAGGCATCACAAGCAGTAGTGATAGATTACGATACAGAAGAAATATTATTTGAAAAAAATTCAGATCAATTAGTTTATCCAGCTTCAATGACTAAAATAATGACAGTGTATTTAGCTTTTGATAGAATTCAAAATAGTGATTTAACTATCGCTAGTAGATGTAAAATATCACCAAAGGCATATAATACGGGTGGATCAAGAACTTTTCTTGAAATTGATGATTATGTTACAATTGATACTTTGTTAAAAGGTATAATCATACAATCAGGTAATGATGCCTCAGTTGCTTTAGCAGAATGCTTGTCAGGTACCGAAGAGAATTTTGCAAAATTAATGAACGAATATTCTATTGATTTAGGTTTAAACAAAACTAATTTTCTTAATTCTTCTGGTTGGCCAAATGAAAATCATTATTCAACAGTAAAGGATATAGCAATTCTATCTAAGAAATTAATCGAAAATTTTCCTCAATTATTTGCATATTTTTCTGAAAAAAATTTTAGCTATAATGGAATAAAACAACCAAATAGAAATTTATTATTAAATAAACTTGATGGGGTAGATGGTTTAAAAACAGGTTTTACTCGCAAGTCTGGTTGGGGAATAGCAGCTACTGCTAAGAGAAATAATAGAAGAATAATAGTTGTTGTTAATGGAACAAATAGCTCTAGAGCTCGAATGAATGAAGCTACTAATTTATTAAATTGGGCTTTTAATCAAACAAATCAAAAATTATTAATAGATCAAAATCAAATAATTACAAATGTTGATGTATGGTTAGGTAATAAATCAACAGTTAATTTAATTTCAGATAAGAAAATAATTTCAACATTATCTTTTGATCAGGAAAAATTATTAACATCACAAATTGAATATACTAAGCCAATATCAGCACCAGTAATTAAAGGAAAAGAATATGGTCAATTATTTATTAATATTCAGGGAAAACCAACAATTAAAGTGCCTTTAGTAGCAGAAGTAGATATTAATAAAATTAATCCCATATTTAGAATCTTTGCAGCAATAAAATATTTAATTTTTGGAAATAGTTTAGATGAGAAGAAATAAACCATTATTTGTTTCTTTTGAAGGACCTGAAGCGTCTGGAAAATCATCACAAATTATATTATTAAAAAATTTTTTAATTAAAAATAAAATCCCTTATATAGTAACTCGAGAACCTGGTGGAACCATAATTTCTGAAAAACTTAGAAATATAATACTCCAAAAGAAAAATAATATCACTAATTTAGAAGAAATTTTATTATTAATGGCAGCTAGATTAAATCATATTAATCAAGTTATTGAACCAAATTTAAAAAAAGGAAAATTAGTAATCTCTGATAGGTTTGCAGATTCAACTTTTGTTTATCAAGGCTTTGTTAATGGTTTTGGAATTAAAAAAATTCAAAAATTGCACAAAGATTTATTAAATAATTTTCTACCTACCAAAACTTTTTTATTTAAACTTCCTTCTAACGAAATAATTAAAAGACTAAAAAAGCGTAAGATAAAAAATAAGTATGACATTAAAGATATTCAATTTCATAATAAAATAGCATTAGGCTATAAACAAATATCTAATAGTAAACGTTTTACTTTAATAAATGGATTAATGAGTAAAGACAAAATACATAAAAAAATTTTAAAAACTCTAGGTTTATAAATTAATGAATAATTTTTATGGATTTAATAATGAGAAAAAATATTTGATTGATAATTTTAAAAACTATTCACTTTCAAATTCTATTATTTTGCATGGTGAAAAAGGTATAGGTAAGCAAACTTTTGTATTTAACTTAATAAAAGAATTTATTTCTTTTTCAGTAAAAGGTAGCAATTTATCTCATCACTTTAATTTAATTAATAATAATTCACATCCTAATATTAGATATTTATGTAGAGATTATGATACGAAAACTAACAAAGAAAAAAAATTTATCAGTATTGATCAGATTAGAAAATTACATAATTTTTTTTATGAATCTTCATTAGATGGTTTAAATAAATTCATAGTTATTGATAGCGCTGATGATTTGAATCATAGTTCTGCTAATAGTTTGTTAAAATTGTTGGAGGAACCTAAAAAAAATATATTTATCTTTTTAATATCCCATCAATTTTCATCAATTTTATCTACGATTAGATCTAGATGTTTGAAGATTAGATTTCACAAGCATGATTTCGCAACCTTTAGCAAAATAATTACTGAAAAATTAGAGGATATTGAAGATGATATGATTAAATTTTTATTTGATATTTCAAATGGATCTCCGGGTATTGCTCTGGAATTACAAAATTATGAAATTTTAGAATTTTATAATGAAATTTTAATTTTTTTAGTAAATAATAAAAGTATTACTAAAAACCAATTTGAATTTTCAAATAAATTTTCAAAATTTGATAATGATAAATTTAAAATATTTTTATCGTTATTAAAATTTGTTCTTATAAATTTATATAAAATTAAACTTGGTATTAATTTAAAAGATCAATATCTTTATGATAATTACTTAAATTTAGTAAAGAGTTCTGATAATATTTCTCAAAATACTATTTTTAATAGTCTTGAGTACTTGATTATAAATGAAAATGATTTATTCGCTTATAATCTTGATAAAAAATTATTTCTTTTAAATTTTTTTGCTCAAGTAGATAATTAAGATGACAACTTTTTATGTTACTACTCCTATTTATTATGTAAATGATAAACCTCATATAGGTCATGCATATACAACCATTGCTTGTGATATTCTTTCTAGATATCATAAGTTAAAAGGTCATGATGTTTATTTTTTAACAGGCACAGACGAACACGGCCAAAAAGTAGAAAAGGCTGCTAAAGAATCTTCTTTAGATACAAAAGATTTTGTAAATAAAATGTCAGAAAATTTTAAAAATTTAATTTCATTTTTAGGTTGTGACATTGATGATTTTATTAGAACAACAGAAATACGACATATAGAAGCAGCACAACACTTGTGGAACAAACTTAATGATAATAAACAAATTTATTTATCAAATTATGAAGGGTGGTATTCAGTTAGAGATGAAGCTTTTTATTCAGAGTCAGAATTAATTAAAAAAGATAATTCTTTTTTTACTGATAGCGGATCTCCAGTTGAATGGCTTAAAGAAGAAAGTTATTTTTTTAAATTATCTTTATGGGAAGAAAAATTATTAGATTTTTATGAAAAATATCCAGAATCTATACAACCTAAAACACGTTATAATGAAGTTATTAGCTTTATAAAAAGTGGTTTAAAAGATTTATCCATTTCTAGAACTACTTTTAAATGGGGAATTCCTGTTCCAAATAATTCAAATCACGTAATGTATGTATGGATTGATGCTTTGTGCAATTACCTGACTTCTATTGGCTATCCTGATGTCTATGATAGTAAATTTGTAAAATATTGGCCTGCAACTCATATAGTTGGTAAAGATATTCTAAGATTTCATGCAATATATTGGCCTGCTTTTCTTATGGCTGCAGATATTGAGCCTCCTAAAAAAATATTTGCACATGGCTGGTGGACTAATGAAGGGCAAAAAATTTCTAAATCTATAGGTAATGTAATTGATCCCTATGATATAATTAATAAATACGGACTTGATCAAATTCGCTTTTTCTTATTCCGTGAAGTTCCTTTTGGAAATGATGGTGATTTTTCAAAAAATGCAATAGCAAATCGTATAAATGCAGACCTTTCTAATAATTATGGTAATTTAGTCCAACGTATTTGTTTGTTTGCAGTTAAAAACTGTAATTCTCTAGTTGATGTCTCTAAAAAATATACTGATTCAGATAATGAATTATTAAAATTTTGTGAATTTAACTTTTCAAATTATTCGAATTATATGGAATCTCAGCAAATTGATAAAGCATTAAAAAGTATATTTGAAATATTATCTAAAACTAATTCATATGTTGATGAACAAGCTCCATGGGAATTAAAGAAAACTAATGCCAATAGAATGAATGATGTATTATTTATAACTCTTAACATTATAAAATTTACTTCTTTGATGTTACTCCCAATTATTCCAAAGAGTGCAAATAAAGCTTTAGATATACTTAATATTAATTTAAATGAAAGAAATTTTAGTTTTATGAATATTAAAAATCAAAATAAATTTCAAATTTTAAATCCAAAACCTATATTTCCTCGAATTGATAAGTGATAGATTCTCATTGTCATTTAAATTTCCCATCGATAAAACAAAATATTAATGAAATAATTATTAATTCTCAAAAAAATAAAATTAATACAATTTTATCAATAAATACTAATCCTGATGAATTTGATGATCATTTAAATTTAATTAATAATTATGAATTTGTTTACATATCTTATGGTTTGCATCCAGAAAATGTTAAGGACAAAATTAAATTTGAAGTTGAACAAATACTTTTAAATTGCCAAAATAGAAAAGTTATTGGTATTGGTGAAACTGGTCTGGATTTTTATCATTCAACTGAATTTAAAAAAAAACAATATGAAATTTTTGAAAATCATATCGAAGCATCAATAACTAGTAAATTGCCCTTAATTATTCACCAAAGAAATTCAGAAAACGAAATCATAGAAGTAATTAAATCATATTTAAATTCATATGATTTATCTATAGTTTTTCATTGTTTTACAGGATCAAAAAAGCTTTTTGATTTTTGTATGGATAACAATTTTTATATTTCTTTATCTGGTATTATTACTTTTAAAAATGCTAATGAATTGAGAAATACTGTAAAAGAACTTAATAAAGATTTTTTATTAATTGAAACTGACAGTCCTTTTTTAGCCCCTGTACCTTTAAGAGGAAAATCAAACGAACCATCATATATTAAGCACATATATGAATATTTATCTCTTTTTTATGATATTTCTTTAGATGATTTAATTAAAATAACAGATAATAATTTTTACAAATTGTTTTCCAAAGCAAAAAGATATAGTGACTTTGAATGAAGATAAGAATGCTAGGATGTGGAGGTTCATTTGGATCACCTTTGGCTTGGAATAGAAATGGCAATATTGATATAAATAATAATAATAATTTTAGAACAAGATCTTCAATTCTAATTAATACTGATAATACTAATATACTGATCGATACAAGTCCTGATTTGAGACAACAACTATATAAAGCACAGTGCACAAGAATAGATGCAGTATTGTTTACTCACATCCACTCTGATCATACTGCTGGTCTCCCTGATATGAGAGCTATGTCTCTTATTAATGATAAAATAATACCAGCTTATATGCCTGACAATATGAAAAATGATATTTTATCACATTATAAATTTATTTTTAAAGGTGATAAAGATTATAAGCCGTTTATGAAAATTTGTAGTTTAAATAATTTTTTTTCAATTAATAATATTAAAATAGAAACTTTTAAACATAATCATGGATCTATTGATGTACAAACCTATAAAATTAATAATTTTGCTTATTCAACAGATTTAAAGAAATTTTATAACAATGATTTAGATAAGCTTAAAAATTTAGATTTATGGATTGTAGGACTCTTAAGAGATGAACCTCATCCTTCGCATGCTGGATTTGATCAAATTATGGAATATATTAATTACATTAAACCCAAAAAAACTATTTTCACCCATATGACAGCTTTATTAGATGAAAAAAAATTAAGTTCCAAAATACCTAAAAACATAATTGTTGGTTATGATGGATTTGAAATTAACATATGAAAGATAAGAATATTGGCTTTATTGGTTTGGGCAATTTAGGCTCAAGAGTAGCCAATAATATTTTAAAAAGTGGTTTTAATTTATTTATTAATGATCTTGATAAAAAAAAATCAAATAAATTAATTAAATCAGGGGCTATATGGTGCTCATCTTTACATGAACTTTCTTCTAAGACTACAATTATTATAACGTGTCTGCCTTCACCAGAATCTGTTAACAAAGTTTTAAATAATTTACTTCCTCATCTTAATAAAAATCATTTATGGGTAGAAATGAGTACTACCGATGAATCTGAAATGATTAGATTAGCAAATTTATGTAGTGAAAAAAATATTCAAACTTTAGAGGCACCTCTAACCGGTGGTCAACATAAAGCAGAATCTGGAAATATATCAATTTTAGTTGGAGGGTTAAGAAAAAATTTTGATAGAGCTTTCCCCATTTTATCTTCTATTGGTCATAAAATTTTATATTGTGGAATCTTGGGAAGTGCATCGACTTTAAAAGTAGTAACAAATTATTTAGCTTCAATAAATTTATTAGCTCTTGGAGAAGCATTAATGGTTTGTAAAAAATATGGATTAGACTTAGCAACATCATATCATGGTATTAAAATAAGTTCAGGCAATAGTTTTGTTCATGAAACTGAGTCTCAAGTTATTTTAAATGGATCATATGATGTTGGTTTTACAATGGATTTAGTTTGCAAAGATGTGGGTTTATTTGATAAATTAACTGATAAATTTAATATTCCAGCAGATATAAGTAAATTGATGAAAAAAATATTTGATGAAGGTAAACATAAGTATGGAGATCGTTCTTTAAGTACCAGTATTGTCAAAAGAATTGAAGATTATTGTGAATTATCACTAAGGGCATCCGGTTTTCCACGTACATTATTAGATACTGATAAGAAAAAGAAAGGTATTGAAATTAAGTTTTAATTTATATGAATATTGATACAATTACCCCAGAGGACGATCCTCGCAATCCTTCTTATAATTACAAAAATATTATTATGGATCATGTAGAAAATACAGATTTATTTAATAGTTATATAAAAAGTAATTCATTAAAACAAGATTTTAAAGGTACGATATGGGGTGAAGGGCCTTGTTATATTCCTCATAAAAAAATGTTAATATGGAGCGATATTCCAAATAATAGGATGTTAAAATTAATTGATGGCAATGTATCAGAATTTTTAAATCCTTCAAATTTTTCTAATGGAAACACATTAGACAATAATAGTAATTTAATTTCTTGTTCTCATGGTGGTAGGTGCGTTCATAAAATTGATGATGATTTAAATATAGTCACTTTAGTAAGTGAATATAGTGGTAAAAAATTAAATTCTCCAAATGATGTATGCGTAAAATCTGATAATACCATTTGGTTTACAGACCCACCATATGGAATACTATCAGATTATGAAGGTTATCCTGGTAAACAAGAATATGGAGGAAATTACGTTTTTAAGTATGATCCGGATAATAATAATTTAGAAATAGTAACTAAAGAATTAAATAGACCAAATGGCATAACTTTTTCAAGTAATGAAAAAAAACTATATGTTTCTGATACTGGAGAAGGGATAAAACATTTATATGTTTTTGATATTGATGAGAAAAATAATATTTATAACAAAAAATTAGTTTACGATTTTAAACCTTATTTTTCAGATGGTTTTAGATCTGACATAGATGGTAATATTTGGACAAGTGCAGGCAAGGCTATAAAATGCTTTAACAAGGACAATGAATTAATTGGGCAAATTTTAGTACCTGAATTAGTTTCTAATTTAGAATTTGGAGGAGTAGAAGGTAATATATTGTATATTACTGCTACTAGCTCACTTTATTCTCTAGAATTAAATCAAATTGGGGCAAAGTATAAATGAGTGAAAAATTAGATTCTAAAAAATGTGAACCTTGTACAGGTAATACACCTAAACTTAATCAAGTTGAAATAACTAAATATTTATCTGAACTAGATGATTGGACTGTAAACAATGAACAAGAAATGATTTTTAAAAAATATAAATTTAAATCTTTTAAACAAGCCTTAAATTTTACTAATATAATTGGTGAATTAGCAGAATCAGAAGGTCATCATCCTGATATTTCTTTAGGTTGGGGATATGTCTTAGTAATGCTTCATACACACGCTATAAAAGGTTTATCATTAAACGATTTTGTTTTAGCTTCTAAAATTGATATTTTGAATAATTCTAAAAATTAAGTTCCACAAAATGTTTCATGAACAATTTCATTTGTTTTTGGCATTTTTTTAAATTTTTCTGGTATTTCTTTACTGTAAGGTTTTTTTATAATTTCTAAAAAATAATTTAAATTTTTATAATTTTTATTTTCTGCTTCATTTAGTAATTTTTCAATAATATGATTTCTTGGAATAATTTCCGGATTATTTTGATTTATTAAATCTGATAAGAATTCTTTACTTGATTTTTCTAGTAATTTTCTTTCTTTGTATTTTTTGATCCAATTATCCAAACATTCATGCTTGTTTAAAGTGTCGTATTTAAATTTTAAAAAAGTGTTTGTATAATCTAATTTAAAAACATGCATTATATTTAATAATTCTTTAATTAAGTCTAAATCTTTAGTATTTTCATCAAATAATCCTATTTTAGATTTCATCATTTTAAGCCATTTTTTTTGATAAATAATTTGAAATTTAGCTAAAATATTTTCTGCTTTTTTTATTGCTAATTTTTGATCCTTATTAATTAAAAAAAGAACTGTTTCAGCTAAACGAGCAATGTTCCATAGTAAAATTCTTGGTTGGTTTTCATAACTATATCTACCATTATGATCAATGGAACTAAAAACAGTTTTTGGATTATAATTGTCCATAAAAGCACATGGGCCATAATCAATAGTTTCTCCAACTATTGATGAATTATCAGTGTTTAATACTCCGTGTATGAAACCAATTCTCATCCAATTAATTACCAATTCAATTTGTTTATCCATCACTTTTATTAAAAAATTTTCAATTTTATTCTGGTTGTCTTTTATTTCAGGAAAATGCCTGTTTATTGTATATTCAGTTAAATCCTTAATATAATCAGTGTTTTCATATAAATTTGCAAATTGAAAAGTTCCGATTCTAATATGACTTTCAGCAACTCTTGTTAATATTGCTCCATGCAATGATTTGTCCCTATAAATTTTCTCTCCAGTTAAGACCACTGATAAAGATCGTGTAGTAGGAACATCTAAATAATGCATTGATTCACTTATTAAATATTCGCGTAGCATTGGTCCTAAAGCTGCTTTTCCGTCACCATTTCGTGAATATGGAGTTTTACCAGAACCTTTTAGCTGGATATCGTATCTTTTATTTTCATTATTTATGTGCTCACCAAGTAACAGAGCTCTACCATCTCCTAAAATTGTAAAATGACCAAATTGATGACCAGCATAAGCTTGAGAAAAAAAATTATAATTTGAATCTTTTTGTCCTGATAAAATAAGTGCTAATTGATCATTGCTTAAATTTCTGACATCAAGGTTTAATTTTTTTCCTAGTGTTTCATTGTATAATAATAATTGTGGATTATCATATTTTTCAGCATTTACTAAACTATAAAAGATATTAGGTAATTTCAAATATGAATTATCAAAGTTCCAATTTAATAGCATATGTTTATTATATTAAAAAAACTATATTTATAATATAGTTAATTATAACAATTAAAGGTAAAGAAATTGTCAAAAAATATTGAAATTATTGTTAATTATAAAAAACATCCACTTAGTGATTACAAATATCAGTTAAAATGTGAAAATATTTTAAAAAATAAATCTGTTTTAATTTTAAAAAACTTTTTAAATCGAGACGCATTAATTCAAATTCAAAATGAAGCCTTATCTCTTCAGAATAAAGCTTTTTATTGTAAACAAAATCACACAATTTTATTAAATAAAAAAGATAAAAAAAAAGATATTAATGACCCTTTGAATATTGAAGTTATTAGTGATAAAGGATGTGTGCCTCATGATTTAATTTTACAAAATTCTTATTTAAATACACTATATAAATCCATAGATTTTAAGAAATTTCTAATTAAAGTTTTAAACGTAAAAAATATCTATCCTTATAAAGATAAATTATCTTCAATAAATTATAATTATTATCAATTTAAACAACAATTAGGTTGGCATTTTGATAACGCTTCATTTGCTATAACCTTATTAATACAATCTCCTGAAAAGGGAGGCATATTTGAATATATTAATGAAGGAAGAGATTATAAAAATAACTATATAAATAAACGATTTATTAAAGATGTTTTAAAAAATAAAGTTAAAACTAAAAATATTAAAGCTAATGAAGGTACTTTAATTCTTTTCTTTGGTAGGAATTATTTACATAGAGTTACAAAAGTTGAATCTTTAAAACCAAGAATTCTTGTTACGCTAAATTATAATGAAGAAAAAAACATTGAATTATCTGAAAATGCTAGACTAACTTTTTTTGGTAGGAAATAAATTTTAATTTAATTATCATAATTGTAAAAAAATAATTGAGTTTCATTTTTTTTAAAATTATTTACAATATTTTCTGCTTCTTCACTAATAATCCATTGTATATATTTTTTAGCATTTTCAACATTTAGTTTATTATTAATTTCAGGATTGACTAATATAATTGAATATTGATTAAATAAAGGAGGCTGATTTTGACAAATGATTTTTAAATTTTTTTTATTTTCAAATGATATCCAAGTACTTCTATCAGAGATAGTATAGGCATTTTTTTCATTGGTAAATAATAGTGTTTTTCCCATACCTTGACCTATCTTAACATACCAGTTATCAAAACTATTAGTTTCTAGTTCCATTGATTTCCAAATTTCTATCTCTTTTTTATTTGTCCCACTATCATCATCTCTAGAAATAAATAATTTTTTATTATCGTAAATAAATTGCATTTTTTTATTTATATTTGTGCATTTATAATTGTCATTTTTAGGTCCAATTAAAATATAATCGTTATACATTATTTCATATCTCTCAATTCCATAACCTTTATTCATAAACTCAATTTCTGAATCCTTATGATGTACTAATAATAATTCTACATTCCCATCTTTTGCAGTTCTAATAGCTTGTCCTGTCCCTAATGATAGAACATGTACATCAATATTAAATTTTTCTATAAATTTTTTATTTAATTCATTTAATAGACCAGTATCGTTAGTAGAAGTTGTACTTGCAATTAATATTCTATTTTCTTTTGCAAAAATTTTAATTGGTATAACAAATAATAAAATAATTATAAAAAATTTTATTTTCATAAAATAAATAAATTAAAATGAAATTCCATATTTTTTAAGTATATTTACAAATATATAGTAACCAATAGAAGTGCAAATTACAGAGACTAATAAAGAAACTGTAAAATTAATTTTTAATTTTAACATAATTGGTAATGTAATAAAAAATATAAAGGAGGGAATGACCATAATTATAGTATTAAATGAAAGATCTATAATTTTTTGAATATTTTTTGTGTCCCAGTATATCCATATAAATGCTAAGATTGAAGTCAAAGGTAATGAAATGAGCAATGCAGCTAATAACGAAGATTTTTTGGCAATTTCTGTAACTGTAATAATTACAACTACAGTTAATAATGTTTTTATAAACAAATAAGTCATTAATTAATTTAAAAACATGTTTTATTGCTTTTTACAATTCTTCTAATTATTCATTAAAAAAATAATTAATAGAATCTATCATATGTATATAGAGTAATATCTTAAATTTAAAAATTTAATATTTTAAACTTAACAAAATGAAATATGATTACCTTGATAGAAACTTAGCTTTAGAAGCAGTTAGAGTTACAGAATTAGCAGCTTTATCAAGTTCAATGCATATGGGTAGAGGAAATGAAAAATCTGCTGATCAAGCTGCAGTAAATGCAATGAGGCAATTTTTAAATAATTTGTCAATTTCAGGCACAGTAGTTATAGGAGAGGGTGAAAGGGATGAGGCTCCAATGCTTTATATAGGTGAAAAAGTTGGTAAGGGAGGGCCAAAAATTGATATTGCACTTGATCCACTTGAAGGCACAACCATAACAGCAGAAGGAGGTGAAAATGCTTTATCTGTATTAGCTATGGGTGAAGAGGGGAGTTTCTTACATTGTCCTGATATATACATGCAAAAAATTGCTTATGGAAAAAATTATGAAGATTTATCAATTGATCCAAATGAACCTTCAGCAGATATTGTTAGAAAATTTTCTAAATATTCAAATATCAGTATAGAAAATGTTGTTGTATGCATTTTAGATAGACCTAGACATAGAGAATTAATTAAAAATGTTAGATCAACAGGTGCTAGAATTAAACTTATCCCAGATGGAGATGTAAGCGCTGTGATAGCCACTTCTATTGAAGATAGTGGAATAGATATTTATATGGGTACTGGAGGTTCACCAGAAGGTGTTTTAGGAGCGGCTGCCTTAAGATGTTTGGGAGGCAAAATTTATACTAAATTAGTTTTTGATAATGATGAATCATTAGAGAGATCTAAAGATATGGGAATTAAAGATAAAGATTTTATATATCAAACAAACGATTTGGCAAAAGGGGATGTCATGTTTTCGGCAACTGGTGTTACTGATGGAACAATGCTTAAAGGTGTTTATTTTAAAAGAAATTTTGCAACTACTCATTCAGTAGTTATGCGTTCAAAAACCAGTACTGTAAGATATATAAAAGCAAATCATAATTTAAGTAAAAAATCAATTATCCAGTGAATTTATATATTTTTCCCCCACTAATAGATTTTTTCACTCCTGTGCTAGATGGAGAACTTATTATTAATTTTTTTAATGATCTAACAGCTAAATATGCGAACATCTGTGATTCTATTAAATCACCGTTAAAGTTATAGTAATCTATATTATTAACTTTAGTAATAGAAAATTCTTTTTTTAATAACTTTTCTAAGTATTTATTTTTTCTACCACCACCGGTAAGTATAATTTCATTAAAATTAATATTATTTTTTTTTAAATTTAATATAGATATTAAAACAAAATATATAGCAGTTGAAAGAGCATCATTTTTATTTATTTTTTTTAATAATTTGTAATAAAAAGTAAAATAATTTCTATCTAAAGAAAATGGATATTTTTTTTTAAAAATTTTGTCTGATTTGAATTTTTTTATAATATCGAAATTAGGTTTTCCCTTATGCGCATTTATTCCATTATAATCATATTTTTTTTTAAAAAAATAGTATGATATATCATCACTTAATGTATTAGCAGGACCTATATCTGATGATAATATTTTATTTTTAAATATTTTACTAAAATTACAAATCCCACCTAAGTTTATAATTATAGCATTTGGATTAATTTTTTTTAGTAAATACTTATGATAAAAAGATCCAATTGGAGCTCCCTGTCCTCCATTTTTTATATCATTATTTCGAAAATCACTAATTACATTAATTTTAAAATACTCGCTAATTTGTTTTCCTGAGCCAAGTTGAATTGATAATTTTTTTTCAGGATTATGAAACATTGTTTGGCCACTTAAGCCAATCATATCTATATTTTTTATTTTTAAATTAAAATTATCAATAAATTTTCTTATATAAAATATATAAATATTTGTAATTTCGTTTTGAAATTTATCAAAATATTGCTGTGATTTTTGTAAACTTTTAGGCTTATTTTTAATTATTTGTTTTAATTTATTTTGTAAATTAACTTTATAAGAATATTTTTTTTCATTTATTAATTTAAAATATTCTTTACCATCAGTTCTTACAAAACTTAAATCTATGCCATCCATAGATGTGCCTGTCATCACTCCAATAACATTGTATTTTTTTGTTTGTTTCATGATCAATTATTATCTAATAAGTATATATCAAATAAAATTACATGACAGAAAACAATCAAAATATTAAAGCAATAATTTTAGTTCTTTTGGGTATGACTGTTTTTGCATTGCAAGATACTTTAATTAAAATTATTTCTGAAACAACGAGTATTTATTTAATTTATTTTATTCGCTGTATTATAGGTTTTTTTGTTATACTTATTTATTTAAAATATAAAAAAAGAAAAATAATAATTAAAACATACTATCCAATTCTAACTATTTTGAGATCTTTTGCATTTTTTTTTGGTTTTAGTCTCTACTATTTTTCTCTTTCTAAATTATCTTTACCTGTTGCAGTAACATTATTTTTTGTAAGTCCTTTTTTTACCTCAATATTCTCTATGTTTATAATGAAGGAAAAAATTGGTTTACGAAGATGGATTGCTATTATTGTAGGTTTTGTTGGAGTTTTTTTAGTTATGGATCCAGATTTTTCAAATTTCAATATTTATTCTGCTTTTCCTGTTATTTGTGCTTTTTGTTATTCTTTTACTATAATTATTCAAAAAAAAACTGCTGATAAAGATAATGTTTTTTCACAAATTATCCATATTTATATTTCAGCATTTATTTTTGCTATTATTATAAAGGTTTTCATTCACTATAATACTTTTAGTCCTGAAATTATGATGGAATATAAATCTTTACTTGCTGAATGGAAAATAGAAAATTTGAATGTATTTCTTATGTTAATAGGTGTTGGTTTTACAGGTGTAATTGGTTTTCTATGTTTATTTTCAGCATACAATATGGGTTCACCACCTTCTATAGCTCCCTTTGAATATATAATTATTATATGGGCTTTAATAATTGGATGGCTCTTATGGGGAGACACTTTAAATTTAAAAGGCTCAATAGGTTTAGTGTTAATAGTGTCAGCAGGTATTTATACTTTTGTAAGAGAATCAAAATTAAATAAACAAATTAGTATAGACAAGCCATTAAGATAATTTTTTGCACAAGTTATTAACATAATATTAAGATAAAAATTTTAAATAGATAAATAAATTATGATTATTGTTTGTTTTTTAAGATTTATAATATTATATTATTTTTACTTATTGCACGCAAAGGCAATAAGTAAATTGATTAAAGGAAACTTTAATTAGTTTATATCGGGAGGAAATGCACGATATAGAAGAAAGACCTAGCTTGCTGGGTCTTTTTTTTTGTATAAGTACTATTTAATGAACTATAACTTCAAAATAATTTTAGATAAAATATTAAATGAGTTAATACCATTAACAGATATTGGTGTTTCAAAAGGAAATAAAATATTTGGCGCTTTGATATTAAAAAAAAATGATTACTCTACTGTTGTGGTAGATACAAACAATGAAACTGCTAATCCTCTATTTCATGGTGAAATTTCAACCATAAATTCTTTCTTTAAATATAAAGAAACAATAAATCCCAAAGATTGCTTATTTATTAGTTCTCACGAACCTTGTTCTCTGTGTCTTTCTGCTATTACCTGGTCAGGTTTTGATAATTTTTTTTATTTATATCCATATGAGGACACAGAAAATGTATTTAATATTCCACATGATCTTAAAATTTTAGAAGAGGTTTTTTGTATTAAAAATGGAAATTATAACAAACAAAATAATTACTGGAAAAGTTATGAAATTCTCAAAGAAATCACAAAACTAGACAATCAAGAATATCAACTATTAAAAGCCATAATTACTAAAATTAAAGCAAAATATGATAGATTATCTTCAATTTATCAAAAAAATAAAAATAATAATAGAATTCCACTAAACTAATCTACAAATTTGTAATATAAAGATATTTATTATTACGGGAGATACTGCTTTAATGCAGAGCCGAAGGAGCAACGACCCGGAATCTCTCAGGCAAAAGGACCGTTAAATAGACTCTGGAAAAGAGTTAGGGCTCTACCGAAGGAGTAAAAACTCTCAGGTAAATAGACAGAGGGGTAGTGAAGGAGCATGGTTTGACACTATTACCTCAGGATATTCCTCTAAGAGATTTTCATATTTCATATGGTGCAAAAATGATCCCTTTTGCAGGTTTTAATATGCCTATTAATTATAAGTTAGGCATCATTAATGAAAATAAGAATGTAAGAAATTCATCAGGTATTTTTGATGTAAGTCACATGGGGCAAATATTAATAAAAAATACAGATGAAAATATTAAAATATTAGAAAAATATATTCCTCTAAATTTAAATAAAATTATTAAAAATAGAAATTATTATTCATTTTTATTAAATTCAGATGCTGGGATTATAGATGATATTATGATTTCAAAAATAATTTTTAACAATGAGTTATATTTTTTTATTGTTTATAATGCATCTAGAAAAATAGAAGATGAAAAAATATTTTTAAATACATCAGAGAGTATACTTCTTAATAATAATTGTTTATTTGCTATACAAGGCCCTGATTCACATAAAATTCTCAATAAAAAAATAAATATTTCTGAAAACATGAATTTTTTAGATATAATTATTACAAATTATAAGTCAGAAAATATTTTAATAAGTAGATCTGGTTACACGGGTGAAGATGGGTTTGAAATTTCAATTCCAGTAAAATTTGCAGAAAACTTTTTAAAAGATCTAATTAATGATAACAAAACTATATTATGCGGTTTAGGCTCTAGGGACTCATTGAGATTAGAAGCTGGATTAAGTCTTTATGGAAATGAGTTAAATGAAAATATAACACCTATTGAGGCTGGGTTGACTTGGGCATTAGATAAAAATAGATTAAATAAAAGTTTAAATGGTTTTAAAAAATTACTCTATCAGTTAGATAATATTCCTAAGAAAAAAAAAATTGGAATAATTTCAACAAATAAATCAATGATTAGAAATGGTATGAATATTGTCAATAAAAACAAACAAATCTTAGGTTTAGTAACTAGTGCATGTTTTTCTCCAAATTTAAATAAATCAATTGCAATGGGCTATATAGACAAAGAAATTAATAATAGTATTGATCTGTATTGTGTTATTAGAGATAAGTTAGAAATAATGGAGCAAACAAAACTTCCATTCATTAAAAAAAGTTATAAAAAAGGAGGACTAAAATGATTGAAAAAAAATTTACTGAAGATCATGAATGGGTATCTATAGATGGAAATATTGCAACTGTAGGTATTTCAAATCATGCACAAGAAAGTTTAGGAGATATCGTTTTCATAGAACTTCCTGTAATTGGCAAAACTGTTAAGGCAAAAGAAGAAATTTGTGTAATCGAATCTGTTAAAGCAGCATCTGATATTTATTCTCCTTTAGATGGTGAAATTATAGAAGTTAATAATTCACTAGAAAATGAACCATCTATAATAAATCAAGAAGCAGAAAATAATGGTTGGATATTTAAGATTAAATTGGCTGAACAATCTCAATATGAAGAATTGATGAATCATGAAGATTATCAAAAATTCTTAAAGAAATAAATGATTAATATTAATACATTTGCAAGTAGGCATATAGGTCCAAGAAATGATGATATTAAAAAAATGCTTGAAGTTATTAATTGTGAATCTCTTGATGATTTAATAAAAAAAACTGTACCCAAACATATTTTATTTAAAGATAAATTAAATTTAAAGCCCGGAATGTCAGAAGATTTTAATAAAATAAATATGCAGCTTTTATCTCTTAAAAATGACTTTAAAAAAACATATATTGGAATGGGTTATCATAATACAATTTGTCCTAGTGTTATCTTAAGAAATATACTTGAAAATCCTGGATGGTATACTGCGTATACTCCATACCAACCCGAAGTTTCTCAAGGAAGATTAGAAATGCTAATTAATTTTCAGCAAATGATAATAGATTTAACTGGTATGGATATAGCCAATGCATCTTTACTAGATGAAAGTACAGCAGCTGCAGAAGCAATGATGATGGCTTTTAAAATTAAAAAAAATAGTAAATTTACTTTTTGTGTACAAAATTCTTGTCATCCTCAAACTCTTTCTGTGTTAAAAACTAGGGCAGAGCCCTTAGGTATAAAAATCATATTTGATAGTCCAAATGAAGATACGTTTGGCTGTTTAATTCAAAATCCAGATACATATGGTGAAATTGCTGATTTAAAAAATTTAATTAAATCAAATAAAGAAAGAGAATTAATTAGCATAGTAGCTGCCGATATAATGAGTTTGGTTATAATGAAATCTCCTGGTAAATTTGATGCTGATATTGTTATAGGCACTACTCAAAGATTTGGTGTTCCTATGGGTTTAGGCGGTCCGCATGCAGCTTTTTTTGCTACAAAAGACCAATATAAAAGAATGATGCCTGGAAGATTAATAGGGGTATCAATTGACCGCACAAATAAAAGAGCCTATAGAATGGCACTTCAAACTCGAGAACAACATATTAGACGCGAAAAAGCAACAAGTAACATATGTACTGCTCAAGCGCTTTTAGCAATTATTTCTGCTGCTTATGCAATATATCATGGACCACATAGATTATTAAATATTGCAAATAATATACATTACCACACAAGATACTTAAAAAAATCATTAGAATTCATTGGATTTAAAGTAACTTCTAAAAAGTTTTTTGACACAATTTTAGTAAAAAATGAACAAGCTAAATATTGGGTTGAAAAATCTATTAAAGAGGGAATTAATTTTAGATTTGTAAATGATAGGCATTTTTCTATATCTCTAGATGAAACAACAACATTACAAGATGTTGATAAAATAATTGAGCTTTTTAATGAAAAAAATATAAATATTTATGAGGATGAGATAGAAAATAATATTGAAAATTCTTTTTTTGAAGTTGATTTAAAAAGAGAAAATGAAATTCTTACACACCCAGTATTTAACATTTATCATTCAGAAACAGAAATGATGAGATATTTAAAAAAACTAGAAAATAAAGATATTGCATTGAATAGATCTATGATTCCACTAGGTTCATGTACTATGAAATTAAATTCTGCTTCTGAAATGCTATCTATTACTTTACCTGGTTTTTCAAATGCTCATCCTTTTTTAGAATCCCATCAAAGACAGGGATACAACCAAATGATGAAAGAATTAATATCTATGTTAAAAGATATAACTGGTTTTGATGCTATTTCACTACAACCCAATGCTGGTGCCCAAGGAGAGTTTGCTGGTTTGTTAGCAATTAAAAAATATCATGAGTCAAATTCAGATTTTGATAGAAATATTTGTATTATACCAAGTAGTGCGCATGGAACAAATCCAGCGAGTGCAAATATGTGTGGAATGGAAATTTCAATAGTAAATTGTGATACTAATGGGAATATAGACGTCGAACAATTAGACTTAAAAATTAAACAAGCAGGTGACAAGCTAGCAGCTCTTATGATTACTTATCCCTCAACTCATGGAGTTTTTGAAGAGTCGATAGTTGAAATTTGTTCTAAAATCCATGATGCTGGTGGTCAAGTTTACATGGATGGAGCTAATTTAAATGCAATGGTTGGAATAGCAAAACCAGGAGAATTTGGCCCTGATGTATCTCATATAAATTTACATAAAACTTTTTGTATACCTCATGGAGGTGGAGGTCCTGGTATGGGGCCAATAGGAGTAAAAAAACATTTAGAAAAATTCTTACCTGGACATCCTATATTTAAAAATGAAATTGGCTTATCAAATCAAGAAGCTGTATCAGCAGCTCCTTGGGGTAGTGCTTCAATTTTACCAATATCATATTCTTATATATCAATGATGGGCGATGAGGGTTTAAAATTAGCTACTCAAGTTGCTATTTTAAATGCCAATTATATTAAACAAAGATTAAATGATTATTATCCTATATTATATAAAGGAAAAAATAATATGGTTGCTCATGAATGTATTATTGATATACGTCCTTTCAAAAAAGAATCCAATATTTCTGAAGAAGATATAGCAAAAAGATTAATTGATTATGGTTTTCATGCTCCAACTATGTCCTTTCCTGTTCCAGGAACCTTAATGATAGAGCCAACTGAAAGTGAATCGAAAGAAGAATTAGATCGTTTTTGTGAAGCAATGATTTCTATTTATGAAGAAATTAATAAAATCAAAACTGGAGAATTTGATTCACATGACAATCCTCTTAAAAATGCACCTCATACAATGCATGAAATTTCTTCGGAAAACTGGAGTCACAAATACACAAGACAAGAAGCCGTTTTTCCTCATCCTTTTTTATTAAATAACAAATACTGGAGCCCTGTTAGCAGAATTGATAATGCTTATGGAGATAGAAATTTATTTTGTGTTTGCCCTCCTGTTAGCGAATATGATGAAGCTTCATCTTTATAAATATTAAAATTCAATGATTTATATAAATCTTCTAATTATTTTTCTTATAATTGTATTTATACATGAGTTAGGGCATTATTTGGTTGCAAGATTTTTTAATGCTCATGTTACAGATTTTTCTATAGGATTTGGAAAACCATTCTATCAATTCAAGGATAGAAATAATACAGTATGGAAAATAGCTCCAATACCATTAGGCGGATATGTTAAAATTAAAGGTCTCGACTCTATATTTTCTAAAAATTCAATTTCAGAAAGTGGATCATTTCAAACGCTATCACTTTTTAAAAAAATATGTGTATTATTAGCGGGCAGTGTATTTAACATTATTAGTGCCTGGTTTGTTCTTTTTATTATTTTCTTTTTTTTTGGTATTACTACTTTTTTACCAATTATTGGATCCGTTATGGAGAACTCTGCAGCTTCAATTAATGACTTGCAAAAGGGTGATAAGATTATTGAAATTAATCAAATAAAAATATCTGATTTTCAAGATATTCCTATGGCAATTGGAAGTAGTAGTTCAATCAATATTATAGTTGAAAGAAATAATAAGTTTATAAACAAAAATTTTGACTTAATTTTTAACAAAGATCTTAACAAATATATAATTGGAATATCATCTTCAGAAGATTTTATTATAAAAAAGTATAACATTTATGAGTCTTTAAAAAATTCTTTATTGTTTATTCCTAATTATTATATTTCATCAATAAATTTTTTAAAAAAATCATATAATGAAAATACTCTCAGCAATCAATTAGCAGGACCTATTGGTATTGTAAAAATGGCAGATCAAATGAAATTAAATAAAATAAAAGGAGTATTACTTCTTTTCATAGTAATTTCTTTGTTTGTAGGGTTATTTAATCTACTTCCCATACCTTTACTTGATGGTGGACATATTATGTATTTTATAATTAGTAGGATATTTTCAAATTCTCTGCCGGAATTTGTAACAAGAATGTATCTTGTAGTTGGTATTGCTATTATTTCTTTTCTTTTTATAGTTGTGACATTTAATGATATTTTTTATAAATAATTATTAATTTATGAGGGTTAGTTGATATGAGTAATTTTGAAAAAGTTAAAACATTTATGAAAACTTATGGTCAGGAAATTAAAGAGAAATGTGAATTACCTAATGAAAAAATAATAAAATTAAGAGTTGATTTAATTGAAGAAGAATTAAAAGAACTAAGAGAAGCTATTAGTAATAAAGATTTAGTTGAAATAGCAGATGCATTAACAGACATATTATATGTAACTTATGGTGCTGGCCATTCCTTTGGTATAAATTTAGATAAATGTTTTGCAGAGGTTCAAAGATCTAACATGAGTAAATTAGATAAAAATGGTAAGCCAATATTTAATGAAAATGGTAAAGTTATGAAAGGTCCAAATTATTCTGAACCAAATTTAAAACAATATCTTTAAAGCCAGTTAGGATAAGGTATATTTTTTTCATCAAGGAGCTTTTTATTAAACATTTTACTTTTATATCTATCAGATAAATCACATAAAATTGTTACTATTGTTTTTCCTGGACCTATTTCTTTTCCCATTTTAATCGCTCCAGCAATATTAATTCCTGAACTTGTACCTAAATTTAAACCTTCGTTTTTAATTAATTTGTAAATAATTGGAAAAGCTTCTTTATCATCTATTGAATAAGCATCATCTATTGGGGCTTCTGCAAAATTAGCAGTTATTCTAGAAGAACCAATGCCTTCTGTTATTGAATTTCCTTCGCTAATTAGTTCCTTTGTTTTAATGTAATTATATAAAGCTGAACCTTTAGGATCTGCTAAATAAATTTTAATATTCTTGTTCACTTCTTTTAAGGCTTTTCCAACACCAGCTATAGTTCCGCCAGTTCCTGAAGAGCAAATAAATGCATCAATTTTGCCATCAGTTTGTTCTAAAATTTCTTTTCCTGTAGAATTATAATGGCCCAATAAATTTGCAGTATTATCAAATTGGTTAGCCCATATCGCATTTCCATTTGTTTTTTTTATCATTTCTTCTGCAATAACTTTTGAAAATTTAACATAGTTGCCGGGATCCTTATATGGTTTTGCTGGTACTAATCTTAAATCTGCACCCATAGATTTTAATAAATCTATTTTCTCTTTTGTTTGTGTTTCTGGCATTACTATAATTGAATTATAACCTTTGGCATTAGCAATTAAAGTTAATCCAATTCCTGTATTTCCAGCAGTACCCTCTATTATATAACCATCTTTTTTTATTTTTTTATTATCCTCAGCATTTTTAATTATTGAAAGAGCAGCTCTATCTTTAATTGATCCTCCTGGGTTTAAAAATTCTGCTTTTCCATAAATTTCACACCCAGTAATCTTTGAAGGATAATTTAATTTAATCAAAGGTGTGTTGCCTATTAAATCTATTATATTATTTTTTTTCATAATCCCTAACGCCATAAGGTTTAAAGGACTTATCAGAATTTATACTTATATTTTTTGCAGGATTGCCGACCATTGTAGCATTTTCAGGAACATCTTTTAATATTACAGTATTGGCACCAATTCTTGCAAAATTTCCAATTATAATTGGTCCTAAAATTTGAGCTCCAGAACCGACTATGACATTATCCTTAAGTGTTGGATGTCTTTTAACATTTCTTTGTTTTTCAGAATTCTCAGAAGGAGAAATACCCCCAAGTGTTACACCGTGATATAAGGTAACATTATTACCGATTTCCGAACTTTCACCTATTACAACACCCATTCCATGATCTATAAATAAATTTTTTCCAATTTTAGCAGCTGGATGTATTTCAATACCAGTTAAAAATCTACTGAATTGAGAGGTCATTCGTGCAAATAAATAAAATTTAAAATTCCATAATTTATTAGCTAAAAAATGAAAAAAAATAGCTTTGACCCCTGGATAGGTAAGTATTATTCCCAATTTATTTCTTGCAGCAGGATCTCTTCTTATAATAGATTCTAGATATTCATTCATAAATATTTTTATAAATAACTATTAAAATGTTTTTTTCAATCAGTTATATATAGTAATTTAAATGGCTTAAATTATGGAAAAAATTAAAGTTTATTATGAAGATACAGATGCTAGTGGAAGAGTTTTTTATGCAAATTATTTAAAATACTTAGAAAGAGGAAGGACAGAATTTTTATATAAATTAAATTTAAATCATAAGTATATAAAAGATAATTTTGATATTATTTTTGTTGTTAAAAAATGTGATATTGATTTTGTAAAACCAGGATTTTTTGAAGATATAATTAATGTTGAAACTAAAATATTAAGTTTTTCAAAAGTAAAAATTATTTTTAAACAAAATTTATTAATAAATAAAGAAATTATAGTTAAGGCTAAAATTACCATTGTTTCAATAAATAGCTCTGGTAAAATCAAATCAATGCCAAATAAATTGTTGAATTATTTTAATTAAAATACTCGATTTTGAATTTTAACTTTTTTATTTTTAAAAATAATGATAAATATCTATCATGGGAATAATTACAGATATAATCCTACCATTAGCTTTAGCTTTTATAATGTTTTCATTAGGATTAGGTTTAACACAAAATGATTTTTTAAGAATAGTTAAAAAGCCAAAAGAATTTTTATTAGGCTTATTATCACAAGTAATTATCCTTCCCATAGTTGGTTTGATTTTAGTCTTGCTAATTCCTATGCCTATGGAAATTGCTATTGGAGTAATGATAATTGCTGCTGCACCTGGAGGAGTAACTTCAAATGTTTTAACATCTTTTGCAAAGGGTGATGTGGCTTTGTCTATTTCTTTAACTGCAGTAATAAGCATTTTATCTGTTGTATCAATTCCAATAGTTTTGTCCTTATCATTATCACTTCTCGATAAAGGCAATATTTCAGATATTTCTCTTTTTGATATAGCGTTAAAAATGTTTTTGATAGTTACTATACCTGTAGTTGTTGGAGTTATATTCAATAATCTTTTAAAATCATTTCAAAAAATTGCAAAAAATATTTCAACAATATTATTTTTCTTAGTTCTACTGGGAGCTATTTTAGCTGAAAGAGAAAATATAGTATCATATTTTGCCCAAGCCGGATTGGTAACTTTAATTTTAAATATTATTATGATGGTTATCGCTTATTATTTAAGTAAATTTTTTATATCAAATATTAGTCAACAAAGAGCAATTACAATAGAATGTGGACTTCAAAATGGAACTTTAGCCATAGTTGTTGCGAATGTATTTTTTGATGGAGGTATTTATTTAATTCCTGCAGCTACCTATAGTTTGATTATGTATTTAACTGCTTTGCCATATATATATTTCTTAAGAAGAAATTAATAAAGGAAAAGTATCAGAATCTAGAATATCACCATTTTTTAATTTTAGCTCAGGAAAAGGAGGGGACATTTCACCCTTTCTTTTAATATAAGTAGCATCGTCACCAGTAAACCTTACTGAAAATGCCCTTCTTCTGTTTTTAGATATATTTTCAGGAGCTCCATGTATAGTAGAAAATTTAAAAGCTACCGCATCTCCTAAATTAAATTTCCATGAGAGAATTTTATATTTATCTTTATTATCTTCAATATTAGGTATGCTTTGAAATTCTTCATCTTTATGCTCATATTTATTACCAAAAAATTTTGTGGGTAAAAATTGTTTATTCCAATTATGCGAGCCTTCAATAAATTCTGGTGAAACATTCTTTAAAACTGGATCCAATGGAATCCAGATACTGCAATTATCTTTGCCATTAACACAATAATATGATTGATCTTGATGCCATGGAGTTTTTTTTTGAGATTCTGCTTCCTTTATCAAAACATGTTCATGGAACAAGTTAACCTTTTTTGATTGCATTAATTCTTTTGCAATTCTCGCAATACCTGAATTAAAAATAAAATTTTGATACTCTCTAATATTTTGCCAATTGCAGTAGTCATCATAAAATATTTCTTTGTTATTTTTTTTTTCATAAACACATTTGTATTTACTTGGATTTTTAAAATTTAATTCTACACCCTTTTGAAGTTCTTTTATCCACTTTTTATCAATTATGTTTTTTAAAAATACTACTCCGTAGTTTGAGAATTCTTTAATGTTTTTATTACTAAGCATTTAATTTTTTATTTTATATCCTTTAGAAAAACTATAAATAATTATAGCTAAACAAGAAAATAAAAAGAAAAATATTGTTATCAAGCTTGTAAAAATACTAACATCAGCTATTTCATAAAAACTCCACCTAAAGCCACTTACTAGATACAAGACAGGATTAAGCAATGAAACTTTTTGCCAAAACTCTGGTAACATATCAATACTATAAAAAGAGCCTCCTAAAAAAACTAAAGGAGTGATTATAAGAATTGGTATTAACTGTAACTTTTCAAAATTATCAGCCCAAATTCCAATCATAAAACCAAAAAGCGCAAAAGTTACTGAAGTCAAAACTAAAAAAAATATCATTATAAAAGGGTGTTCTATATTTAAATCAACAAATATACCTGCTGTAGCTATAATTATGCATCCAATAATTAATGATTTTGTTGCTGCTGCTCCTACAAAACCAATAATTATTTCAAAACTTGAAAGTGGTGCTGCTAATAATTCATATACAGTATTAGTAAATTTAGGAAAAAAAATACCAAATGATGCATTACTTATACTTTGAGTTAAAATTGTAAGCATAATCATTCCAGGAACTATAAATGAACCGTAACTAACACCATTTATTTCTGTTATTCTAGAGCCTATAGCTGATCCAAAAACAACAAAATATAATGAAGTGGAAATTATTGGAGATATCAAACTTTGAAACAAAGTTCGTCTCATACGATCCATTTCATGATAATAAATTGCCTTAAGGCCGTACCAATTCATTTTTTGACTCCTTTAATAAATTTAAAAATATTGACTCTAAAGAACTTTGTTCAGTAGTGATATCTTTTAGTTGAATTCCATTATTTTTTAATTCAGAAAGCAAAGCAGTAATACCAGTTCGCTCAGATTTAGTATCATAAAAATAAATTATAGTTTTTCCCTTATTACTAATTTGTAAGTTATAAATTTCTAAACTTTTAGGAATTCTATCAATTTTTGAATTTATTTCTATTTTAAGTATTTTTTGACCTAATTTTTTAATTAAACGACTTTTTTCATCTACAATAATTATTTTACCATTATTTATAATTCCAACTCTATCAGCTATTTCTTCAGCCTCTTCTATATAGTGTGTTGTTAAAATAATAGTAACTCCTTTTTGTTTTAATCTTTTAACAACTTTCCACATGTCCTTTCTTAATTCAACATCTACACTGGCAGTAGGTTCGTCTAAAAATAAGACTTTGGGCTCATGCGATAAAGCTTTTGCTATCAAGACTCTTCTTTTCATGCCACCAGATAATTCTCTTAATTTGCTATCTTTTTTATCCCAGAGTGAAAGTTCTTTTAGTAAGGATTTTATATATTTGTGATTAGGAGATTTTCCATATAACCCTCTTGAATAATTTACATTATTCCAAACAGTTTCAAAAGCTTCTAAATTTAACTCTTGCGGAACAATTCCAATTAAAGATCTCGTTTGTCTATAATTTTTAATAATATCCAAATCATTCACTTTAATTGTACCAGAGTCAAAATTCAAAATTCCACAAATAGTATTAATTAAAGTTGATTTACCAGCACCATTAGGGCCTAAAAGAGCAAATATTTCTCCTTCATCAATATTCAGATTTAATTCATCTAACGCTTTTAATTTTCTATTATAAAATTTTGAAACATTATCTATTTTAATTATTTGATTCATATTTTTAATTAATTATAATCTAGCTCTATAGAGCCTAATGATCCAAAATCAGCTTTTATCTTAGTGCCTTTTGTTAACATAAGAGCTTTAGTGCAAGATCCAGTTGAAATGTATTGACCTTTTAACATTGGCTCCCCTTTTAAAGCTAAAGTATTTATTAACCAAATTACTGCATTTAATGGGTTTTTTAGAACGTTATTAGTATTACCTACTTCACAAATATTAGAATCAACAAAAATTTTAATCTCATGGTTGTTTAAATCAATTTTATTTAATGAATATAAATTTTCATTTCGTACCCAATAATCAGAAGCGCCATTAGTAGCTATTAAGTTAAATGCACCAATTTTGTTTATTGGTTTTAAAAATCTAAAATCTACAATTTCTACTGCACATAGCATCCCGTCTATTAAAGTTTCAATATCTTCAAGACTAAATGGGGCAAGGGTAATATTTATATCTTCTTTTATTCTAAATCCTATTTCTGGCTCCAAATATGGTTTATGAAAATTTTTTGATTTTAATGATTTTTTATTAATTTCAGAAAATCTAGTAAAAAGATTACCATAAAAAGGTTGATTTATTCCCACTTGTTTAGCTGCTTCTTTATTAGTAACTCCAATTTTTTTCCCAAGAACATCATTATTATGTAGTTTTAAATATAAAATTTTCAATTCATCCTGAATTTTATAAGCTTCATCTAAATTTAATGGCTTATATTCTGTATCTAAACTTTCTAAACCAGTTTTATTTAATTTGTGTTCAAATAAAATTTTTGCAGCTTCTGAATATTTATCTAAACTCATTATTAAAGTGAATATTTATTCATGTTATTATAAATTTTTAAACTTTCTTTATATATATTTTGATATTTTGAAGGTACAACTGTATTTGAATCATTGTATTTGGTAAAAGTATTAGACTTGTTTACTTGTTCATACCAAATAACACTCCAAATACCATCGCTATTTCTAGGCCCTTTAGGCCAATTTAACATTTTATTTGAAAATTTTATATTAAGTCTTTCACATAATTTCCTAATAATTTCTTTTGGATTTTTTAAAATATAATCTGAATTTATAACTATCGGATTAAAATCATATTTTGATTTAACAATTTTAAAAATTTCAAATTGTTTCTTAAAACCAATATCCCTAATATCTAAAATTTCATTTTTTTTTATATAAGAATTTATAACTTTGCCAGGATGTCTTATCAAAAAGCAGTTTTTTCCATTTTTTAGCCAATCAAGATTATTTACATCTATAAGATGATGAGTCATATGTTTTTGATAATAAATTTTTTTATTTTTAGGTAATTTTGTTATTTTATTTAAAATTTCCTTAATATCATTAGGATAAGCATCAATAATTTTATTATACATAGGGTGTTTTAGTCCAGTATTTTTTAAATAGAATGAATAAAAAGGTTCATCTAAAACTTCAGTGTCACTTCTATTTTCAAAAGAACGCATTAAAGCGGTGCTTAAATTTCGAGGACCTGACCACATATAAATAATCATTATTTATTTATTAATTGATTATATAAATTAAGAATTTTAAAAGTTAAATTATCTTTTTTAATAGAAAATCTTTTATTATTAATTTTATTAATTGGAACTACACCGCCAAATGTTCCTGTTGCAAAAGCTTCATCAGCCCTCATAACATCTTTTAATTTAAAGTTTTTTTCTTTAACTTTGATTTTATTAAGCTTACAAATTTCTATAACTTTTTTTCTAGTAATACCATTTACACAAAATTTTCCTTTGGATGTAAAAACTGTCTTATTTTTAACGTAAAAAAAATGTGTACTATTATTTGTTGCTATATTATTTTTTATATCAAGCATTAATGCTTCATCTGCACCTTTCTTTGATGCTTCTATACAAGCTAAAATACAATTTAATTTACTAAGAGAGTTTATTTGAGGGTCTTGTACATTTTTGGGTCCTCTAATTATACTAACAGTTACTAGTTTTAATCCTCTTTTGTATATTTTATTATCAGGTTTTTTATATTCAGGAATTATTATTATTGTAGGTTTAGAAATTGTTACTTTAGGTGATTGATATGGTGTTGATTTAATTCCTCTAGATACTATTAATCTTAAATGAGCATCAGTTTTCATTTTATTTATTCTAATTGTTTTTAATAGTAAATTTTTCAAAGATTTTTGTGAAAGATGAATTTTTAAATTAATTTTTTTGGCATCTTCATAAAGTCGTTTAATGTGATCATTTAAAAATAAAAATTTATTATTATGGTATCTTAATCCATCCCATACACCGTCACCTAATAACACAGATGAATCAAAAACAGATATATTAGCATTTTTTCGATTATAAAATTTTCCATTAACATATATTTTAATGTTATTATTTCTTTTATCTTTTAAAAATTCGTGACTAGAAGGCATAATTATCTATAAATCAAATAAAGGGTAGGGGTCTACCCTTTATTTGCAAGAATGTAGACATAATTGTATTGAGTGGAACAGAGAAAAAATTATTATGCTACATTCTTAATCATTTAAGTTTTTATAATGCTTGTTCTATATCTTCTAAAATATCGTCAATATGTTCAATACCAACAGATAATCTAATATATCCAGGAGTTACACCGGTTTTTAGTTGATCTTCTTTACTTAATTGTGAGTGTGTAGTTGATGCAGGATGTATGGCTAAAGTTCTTGCATCACCAATATTAGCAACGTGATAGATTAATTTTAAATTATCAATAAATTTTTTGCCAGATTCAAAACCATCTTTAAGTTCAAATCCTACTAATGGTCCTTTTCCATACTCTAAATATTTATCACTCCTTTCTTTATATACACCTATTTGAAAACCAGGATAAATAACTTTTGAAATTTTATTATTTTTTAAAAGATAATCTGCAACTTTGTATGCATTCTTTTGATGTTGTTTGAATCTTAATGGCAATGTTTCTAGTCCTTGAATAAAATTAAAAGCATTTGTTGGTGATAAACAAGAACCCATATCTCTAAGTAATACAAATCTTGCCCTAACTGCAAAAGTTATATTTGCGCCTAACACTTCTGGAACTACTTTTCCTAATATCCATCCCCAGTAATTAGGATCAGGTTTATTATATAAAGGTTGTTTATCAGGAAATTTTGTCCAATCAAATTTACCGGAATCTACTATTATTCCTCCTATAGAAGTACCATGACCTCCTATCCATTTAGTTAATGAATGCACAACTATAGAAGCGCCATGTTTAATCGGTTTGCATGTTATAGGTGCTGCTGTATTGTCTACAATAAGAGGAATTCCTTTTTGTTTTCCAATTTTCGCAACTTCTTCTATTGGAAAAACATTTAATTTAGGGTTTGGTAAAGTCTCAGCATAATATCCTCGTGTTTTTTCATCTGTTAATTTTGCGAAATTCATAGGATCCTCTGGATCTGCAAATCTTACCTCTATACCCAATTGATTAAAAGTATTTGCAAATTGATTCCAAGTACCTCCGTATAAATCGGTAGAAGAAACGATATTATCACCTGCTTGACATAAATTTTGTATTGCAAAAGCTGTTGCTGACTGACCTGAAGATACAGCTACAGCAGCTAATCCTCCTTCTAATTGAGCAATTCTTTCTTCAAGGACAGCAGTCGTAGGATTCATTATACGAGTATAAATATTTCCTAATTCTTTTAATGAAAATAAATTACTAGCATGTTCTTGATTATTAAATTGATAACTAGTTGTTTGATAAATTGGCACAGCAACTGAATTAGTCGAAGCATCATTTCTAAATGAACCACCATGAACGGCTATTGTTTCTGGGTGATAAGATGTTGTAGTCATTTTATACCTCTTTCTTTAGTATTTTTCGTTTTCTGGTGTACAAACTGAAAGATCAAATACCATATAAATAAAATATAATTCTTTTTTATCAGTGTATATAGAAAATATTTATAAAATATTCTAAATTATAGTATTAAAATAGAATAAAATTCTATATATTTAAGTAAATATAAAATGGATGATATAGATAAAAAAATTCTTTCTCACTTACAAGATAATGTAAACATACCATTATCTGAATTGTCTAAAAAAATTGGTATATCAACTACACCATGTTGGACTAGAATAAAAAAATTAGAAAAAGAAAAAGTAATAATTTCTAAAACAATAGAAATAGATAACAAAAAAATAAATTTACCAATAACTGTATTTTTGATGATTTCGATTCAAAATCATACTGAAAAATGGCTTAAAAATTTTGTTAAAATTGTGAATCAATATGATGAAATTATAGAAGTTCATAGACTTACTGGATCAAAAGTGGATTATCAGTTAAAAATTTTGACGAGTTCAATATATGATTATGATAAATTTCAACAAAAACTTATTAAAGAAATAGAATGCACGAATATGACAACAAGTGTTTCATTACAAACAATTAAAAAATTTAAAAAATTTCCATTAAGTAAAATATAGGTTTGTATAATTTCTTTTAATATATATTGAAAGAGTGTGTTTAATAAGAATTTTTTAATACTAACTATTTCTCAAGTATTTTCATCGACACCACCAGTAGTAACTATTTTACTTAGCGGTATAATTGGATCAACATTAATAAATATTAAGCATTTAGCAACTTTACCTACAGGAGTTATGGTAGGCGGAGTTGCTATTAGTTCTTTAATTGCATCTAAAATAATGTCTATCAAAGGAAGAAGTTTTGGATTTTCTTTAGGAGCATTTGTAAGTACTTTAGCATCTTTATTGTGTGCTTATTCAATCTATATACAAAGTTTTAATATTTATTGCTTTGCAAACTTTTTTATTGGTTTTGCAATGGCATTCACTCATCAATATAGATTTGCAGTTGCAGAAATTGTAGAAAAAAAATTAATCCCAAGAGCTATTTCAATTGTTTTACTTTTATCAATTGTTGGTGCTCTATTAGGATCAAATATGGTTAATCTCACAAAGAATATTATTTCAAATCATCTATACGTTGGTTCTTATTTATTTTTAGCATTTCTGACTATTATACCCTCAATTTTATTTATTTTTTATAAAGATAAAAATATTTTAGTAGAAAAAAAATATGTATCTAAAAAAAATATATTGGATTTACTTAAAAACCATCATATTAGACTGGCTATTACTAGTGCAGGAATAGGTTATGTAATAATGTCATTCATAATGACTGCCACACCTATTAGTATGCATGTTTTAGATAATATAAGCTTATACAAAACAAGTATAGTTATCCAGTTGCATGTTGTAGGTATGTTTTTGCCTTCTTTATTTACTGGAGAACTTATTAAAAAATTCGGACACACTAAAATTATATATTCTGGTGTAATTATTTTTATTTTATGTATTTTTATTAACTTTATTCATCAAAGTTATTACAATTATGCTTTTGGATTAATCCTGCTTGGAGTTGCATGGAATTTTACATTTGTTACAGGTACTAGTTTACTAGTTATTTCTTATGACGATAATGACAGGTTTAAGGCTCAAGGCCTAAATGATTTTATTGTGTTTACCTCTCAAACAATGGGGTCTCTTTCTGCTGGATATCTTCTATATTTGACCAATTGGCAAAATATAAATCTTTTTTGTTTGCCATTACTTTTATTAATCATTTATACTAGCTATTCAGCAAATAAAAAAAAATTATATGATTAAAAAAGTTGCATTTATTGGAGTTGGTTATATGGGCTATGGTGTAGCAAAAAATTTAATTTTAAAGAATTTTAACCTTAAAGTCATAGCCCATAAAAATAAAAAACCTATAGATAAATTAAAAAAAATTGGAGCTATTGAAGTCGATAATTATGATGATCTTTTAAAAGATATTGATTGTTTATTCTTGTGTGTAACCAACACCCCTATAGCAATAAGTATTGCAAAAGAAATAAAAGCAAAAACTAAAGAAGGACTTTTAGTTATTGATATAACTACACACAACAAAGACGGATCATTAAAAATGAAAGAAATATTTGGAAATCAGATTAAATATTTGGAATCACCAGTTATGGGCGGTCCTGTCCAAGCAGAAGAGGGGGTTTTAGGGGGAATCATAGGTTCATCTAAGGCTGATTATGAAGATGCTAAAATATATCTCGATGCATTTTGTAAAAATCATTTTTATTTTGGACCTGTGGGTATGGGTGCAAAAACAAAATTAATTTGTAATTTTCTATCTTTAGGCACTACAACTTTTGTTATAGAAACAATAAAAGCTGTTGAGAATTTAAATATTGATTTGGAAAAATTTTACTCAGTAGCAAAATTAGGTTCTGGTAATTCAGGTGCTTTATCTAGAGTTGCTGAAAATGCTATAAAGGGTGATTATAAAGGTTATATATTTTCTGTTAATAATGTAGTCAAAGATTTAAACTATATACACGAATTAATATCAGATATGCCAAATGCCGAAAAACTAACATCATTAAGTAAATCTTTTTATGAAAATGCAAAATTAAATGGTTATGGTGATTTGTTAGTAAGTGAGCTAGTTAAGAAATAATTTTAATGGATACATTCGTTCCAATTATTTATTTATTAGGTGTTTTTTTATTAATTTTACCCTCCTTTTTATCTTCTAATAATAAATTAAAAATTTTAATTACAAATTTTTCTATTTGGGTAGCAATAATATTGGTCTTACTAACACTCTATTACATATACAATTATTTTTTTAATAATTTTTAATGAATAAAAAAATATTAGCTATACTGCTTGTTATAATTGCAACATTTTTTGGAACACTTATGGGAGTTTTTTTAAAAATTGCCCAAGCAGAAATTAACGTATTTACTGCCGGATTTTTAAGATTCTTTTTAGGCTTATTATTTATTCTTCCTTTTATTTTATATACAAAATTTAAAGTTTATAAAACTGCTCATCTTAAATTACATCTTCTACGTGGAATAATAAATTTACCAATGATGTATCTAGGCTTTGGGTCTTTAGTGTATATTTCATTAGAGCAATTTAATGCTATACATTTTATTGTGCCCTTAATAGTTACTCTACTTGCAGTAATTATTTTAAAAGAAAGAATATATTTTATTCGGATATCTGCCTTAATTATTGGATTTTTAGGAATGTTAATTATGTTACGACCTGGTATTATTGAAATGAATATAGGTGTCTATATGATTCTTGCATCATGTTTGATGTGGTCTTTAATTATTATTATTTCAAAATCATTATCAAAAGATGAGAGCCCAATAACAATTTTGACATATCAGTATTCTTTTATGTCACTATTTACATTTTTTGTTGCTTTATTTTATTGGGAAACACCTTCATATATGATTTGGAGTTATATGTTTTTATCTGCTATCTGCGGTACTGTTTTTCATATAGCATTGAATTATTCTTATAAATTAGTAGACTTATCAGCAACTCAGCCTATTACTTTTTTTGGATTAATTTGGGGATCTTTATTAGGCTACTATGTTTTTAATGATAGGCCAGATTTTTTTACTTGGATAGGTGGTATATTTATTTTTTCGGGAGTTTTGATAATCACATATAGAGAATCTTATCTTAAAAAAAATATTGCAAAGCAATCTCTTCCAGTTAAATCATAAATTTATTCAACTATATCCACAATACTTCCTTTTGATAACTCAACTAGTTTATTAAATTCTATTCCAAAAACTACATGTGGATGACCTGCAGCAGCATAAACTGTTTTATATCTCTCTAATTGTTTATCTATGAAAATTCCTTTTGGTTTATTAATATGTGCAAATGGACTTACTCCCCCAATAGAAAATCCTGTATTAAATTTAACTTCATCAGCATTAGCCTTATTTATAACGTCATTTATTAAATATGAAAACTTCTCAAGAGATAAATATTGATCTCCAGAAACTAGACATAAGTAAAAATTGTTTTTAGAATCTTTAAAAGAAAGACTTTTAACAATAGCCCCAACTTGTTGATTCAATGATTTGGCAGCATCTTCAGCCGATCTTGCAGTATCTTCTAATTCAATTAATTCTATATCTGGTAAATTATTATTAAGAAATTCTTTTACCCTAATAACACTTTTTTTTTGTAATAAATTATTCATTTAATTTTAATAATGAATAATATATTAATTTAAATATATAAATTCTATTATAAAATAGAAAAGGGAGTATAATTTTATGGCAGATTTTGGAAATACTTTTTATTTAATTATTTTTATAATTAATTTACTTGGTTTAATTTATTACGCTTACTTAACTTATTTAAATCCAAAACAATTAATTAATGATTATGAAGCAGGAGATGATTCTATTGTATTTATAAGAGTAATAGGTTCATTTGTTTTATCTTATGTTGTAATAGGAATTATTTTACTATTTACTTCAATCAATGGAGCTTGGATCTATTTTGTATCTGGACTTATGATATCCGCTTTTCAATTAATATATGATCTTGGTTCTAGAATGAAAATAATTGATAGTAATTATAAAGTTATTAATAAAAATTCTGATACAATTATAGCTATTTTATTTATTGTTATAAATGTAATTTTAATTTCTGGACTTTCAGATAAGATTTATTATCATTAATAAAATTAATTTTAAAAAAAAAGAGCTGGGTGTTAACTCAGCTTTTTTAATATTTAATTCATTTTTTTGTTTAATTTAACAAAATTATAATTGGAATTAATTAAGGTAGGTATATATAGTATTTATATGATAGAAAATTTTAACAATATTTACTTATTAATTTTACATATTTTAATTCAAATTTTACTTGGTTTTTATCTTATTAGAATAATTTTTTCTCCAGAAGGAATGGTTAAAGAATTTAATGTAGATAAAAGTGGCATACTTCCAATGAGATATGTTGGAACATTTGCATTTGGTTTAGTTTTTATGGGAATATATATATTATTTAGACCAAATGGCCCTGAAGGAACTTGGGTATATTATAATTTATTTTTTATCATAACTGGATCTCAATTAATTTATGATTTGTTATTCTATTTTAAATTAATAGATAAAGATATAGGTGCTAAAAATAGTCTAGTTGACATTTTTGTTTCAATGTTTGCAACTATTGTATCAATAATATTGATTTTTGGTCTTTCAAATAAAATTTATATTTAATTAAAAATTAAATGATAATCATAATTGTTAAATTCATACATTATCTAGCAATTGTTTTTTCTGGCGGTGTTTTAGTTGGTAGTGGGGTAATTCAATCTGTTTATACTAGAGCAAATCAAATTCCAGATACTCATGTTTCTAGAATATTAAAATTGTTAGGATACTTTGGGTTAATATCTTTGATTATTTTATGGATAACTGGAATATTATTATCAAATATTATTTATGGAGGTTTTTCTATAAACAGTGCATTTACCATTAAAATGATTGCAGCAGGTTTACTACTAGGTTTATCTATTTTTGTAAATTTATATGTTTTCAATGTTTCTAACAAAAAAATTCCACCAAATAAAACAATTATGAAAATTGCAACAATGAGTGGAAGGGGTTTATTAGTTATAGTTTTAATTGCAGCAGCAACTGCATTTTATTAAATTTTAAAAGCTATATTTTTTTTGCTATACTTATTTCTTTAATATCAGTAATTTTTGTATATCTATCAATCATTTGAGTAGTTTTATGGCCACTCATTTTCATTATTTCATGCGTAGGTACACCATTCATCCTTGCTTGAGTTATTGATCCAATTCTTAAGCTATGACCTGAAATTTTATTACAATCATTTAAGCCTGCTGCTTCAGCTCTTTTCTTTAAAATTAAAACAAAACTTGTATCAGTTAAACTTATTTTCTCATTGTTTTCGTTAAGTTCATATTTTCTAATAGAGTTAGCTTTATCAATTCGATAGAAAAGGGGGCCAGTGTTAATCATTGATATTTCTAACCAATCATTCAATGCTCTAACTGGACAGTATAATGCCTCTGTATCATCTTTTTTTTGCAAAAATATAACCCTACCTTCACCTTTTTGATCTGTTTTAGAAAATGGAATCATAATTTGAATACCTTCGCTATCAAAAGTTAAATGATCATATCTCATGCCAAGTAATTCAGACCTTCTGCAAAAACTAAAATAACCTACTAATATTAGTGCTTTATCTCTAATATTTTTATAATCATCTTTATTTTCAGGGATTGAGTCTATAATCTGCTCAATATCTTTTCTTAAAAGCTCTTTTGCTTGTCCAATTTTATTGTTCTTTTCATCTCTAACAATAGCACTAATGGTTTCTGATATGCTTGGATTTTTTCTATCAAACTGAAAACCTCCTAATCGATATTTGTATGTTATTGATGCTAGTATTCTTTGTATTGTTGAAGCTTTATATGCTGAGGAAGAGTAGGGGTTATTATTTATTTTCTCTCTTCCTGGAATATTGCTTGAACCCTTAAGTATTTTAGCCTCAGGATCTTCATGTAACCAGTGCATATAGTTTGCTGTCAACGAATAGGCGCTATCTAAGTCATCTACCTCTAAAGGTTCACAGTTGTACTTGTTTTTACAATAATCAATAAATTTAAGCCAATCCCCATGATATTTATCTTTTGTATTTTTAGCCTTAGATTTTTCTCTAAGTTTGCTAACTTTGTCATTTAATGATATTTTAACCATATCTATATATTACGATAATTACAGTTATCGTAAATAATAGTCAAGTTAATATTATTATTATATATATTTCAGTAACTTATGATTATTATCTAATTAATATTATCAGACTATAACCTAGATATAGATTTTCACGTGTAATAAAATACTGTATATAGTGTGTAAAATGATAGAATTACCTAAGATTTCTGCGAATTCCCATATCTTTGTATTAACTGGTGCAGGTATAAGTAAAGAGTCTGGTATTGAAACATTTAGAGATAATGATAGTCTTTGGAGTAATCATAGAATTCAAGATGTTGCTAGTACTGAGGGATTTGATAGTAACCCTACTCTTGTCTATGATTTTTATAATAAACGTAGAAAAGAACTAAATTCAGGAATTGAGCCAAATAGGGCTCATATTTTACTTGCTGAATTACAAAAATTATTAAATATCAATATAATAACACAAAATATTGATAATTTACATGAGAAAGCAGGAAGTTCATCCATTATTCATATGCATGGAGAGTTAAATAAAGCTAGATGCATTATGAATGATAGTCATGTCTTTAATTGGTTTGAGGATCTAAATGAGACCCATAGATGCCCTGAATGTAACTATCAAATGCGTCCTCACATTGTGTGGTTTGGTGAGATACCTCTTCAAATGGAAGATATTCATGATTTAGCAGAGCAATCTGCCCTCTTCGTCTCAATTGGTACATCCGGTGAAGTTTATCCTGCTGCAGCAGGCTACGTTACTATGTTCAAAGATATGCGTAAGCCAACTGTTGAACTAAATTTAGAGCCATCTTGTAATCAAGATCAATTTGATTTTGCAATTCATAAACCTGCAACAGTTGCTATTGAAGAATTTAAAGATTTATTAATTAAAAATATTAAATAATTTTTATTAAGGTTATTAAATTTTTTTAAACGATAAAATTTTTTACTAAAATAATGGAATTTGTTTTAATCTTCTGGTCTGATATCTTTTATTATTAACTCAATATCTAAATCAAAATATCTAATAACTTCTTTGATTTTTCTTATGTGTTTTTCAGAATTACCTTTTCTGATTAATAATAAAATACCTGGTTTTTTATCTGTTTGAGAGGCATAATATAATGATTGTCCTATTGCCTCATAAACTTTCATACCGTCTGCCCAGTCAACTTCAAATACATGAGTTTCCGTAAGACAATCTACTCTTGATTTATCTTCTAAAGCATAATCAGCATGACCTGACATTTCTTCACAAAATTTTTCACTATAATAAGTTTCTTTCTGAATTGCATAAGATGAAAATGATAGAACGCAAAAAAATAATAATAGAAATATTTTTTTTATGAATTTTATCAAAATTACTTTATTCAAATTAGTTTCTAAAATTGCAATAAGATTTAGCTTTATCAAAGTCAGTTTTTTTGACTGCCCTGGTATTAATTGGTGCCGGATAAGGTTTAGATTTACCATTTTTATTCATTAATCTTACCCAAACACTATCTTTATTTATAAAGTAACAAAATTGCTGGTATGGATAATCTATTTTATCTGGTTTAAATTTATAACCGGTATAAATATTTGCAATAAAACCATTGGATAAAGTCAATTTTCTATCTTGAAAGACAATAAATTCTTCATTTACTTGATTTGGATTCATTTTATTTTGTTCATTAAACTTTTTTTGATCTTTAATTATTTTCTCTAACTTATTAATATCCTCTCTTAAATTATAATTTGTAGTATTATATGTTTGGTCTCCATCAACCTTTATAATCTGACTTGGTTTTTCAGTATAGAACCAATAGGCTAAACTTAGTAAAAAAACTAAGAGCCCGAGACTAATTAAAAATAAGGTTATATATATTAAATTTCTCTTTAAGATTTGAGAAGATCTATAACGACGAATTTGTTTTACACGTCTTTGTTCTTCAATAACAAAATTATTTACAGCACTAAAGTCGCTATCTACACTTTCAGGTATGTTTGTTTCATTCATTTACTTTTATCTTTTTTATCTTTTTTGTCGTTATTGCTAATATTTAATAAAGCAGGATCATTTGTATAAACAGGTATATGAACAGGTTTTAAAATTGTTTTTTCTTTTATTACTTCGGTTGGAACAATTTTATCGACTGGAACTTCTTTGATAACTTCTTTTACAATAGTATCTATTTGTTTTACTGTTTTAGTTTCAACTATTTTTTTGATTCTTGGACGTCTAACAAATCTAAGTACTCTAATTAAGTTTGTGCCTAACATAGAATGTCTTTTTTCTGGATGAACTGTTCTAAGAACTTCAGAGCCAAAAGCTACAGCTGTTCCTGTCATAGCAACAACTAAAGCCATTGCTCCAAACCAAATAGTTTCTGTGAAATCCAAACAGTCAGATGATATATCAGCTGCAGATTGAGCAGGAATCAGATTATTATCTTCATCTAGCATTCCACACGATGAATACATCCAAAGAGGGATTTTTAGGGCAAAATTATGTATTATAGAACTAGTAGATAGAATATTATATTCATCTTTTAAATCTATGTTGTCAGTTTTTATCTTATTTTTTTGATTTTGAAGTTCTTCAACTTTCACATTCTGTGTTTCTAAACTTTTGATTTTAGAGTCTCTCTCTTCTTCAATTATATTTTTATTTTTATTAAACTCTTCATTAATAGTATCGTTTTCCTCATCTATTTTTGAAATTAATTGATCAAATTGAGCACCTGTATTGCTTCTTTCAGAGTTTATAATTTCGATATCATTATCAAATTGCACATTTATTTTTTTTATTTCTGTCTCTAAATTAGCTAATTCTTCTCTTACTGACTCCGTGTCCTGTGATATTCTTTTTTCAAGTTCAAGATTTAGATTATCAATTTCTAAATTTATTGACTTTTCTAAATCAATAAACTCTTTATCAATTTGTTTGAGCTCATTGTTGAATTGACTCTCCGCAATTGAGAGATCCTTTGTTAAATTGCTTGCAATGATAGAAATATCATTCCTTAATTCAGTAATTTGAATAGAAATTTTATCTTGTCTTTCATTAGACTCAGTTTCTCTTTTTTTAATTCTACCGCGATAACCCCATTTTTTTTCATCTAGTTCTTTATTAATATAGTTTTGCAGATCTCTTTTTTCATTTTCTAATTGTTTTGTTACATTATTTAAGTTTTCTTTTTTTGTTGCTTCCTCGTTAGATGCATTAAGTCTTTTATTTGCTATTTTTTGCTCATAATTAAATCTTACCTCATCTTTAGCTTTAGATTTGTTAGAATTAAGAGAGTTTGTTTGTCCAATTTTATTATTAAGTTTATCTCTCAATAATTGCTGAGCTTCAGAATTAGTTTTTTCTCTTAATTCATCTCTTTTTTCAATATAAGGTTTTAAAATATCATCTCTTCTATTATTTGCTTCTTTTATTTTATTAACATTTTCATCAAGCCTAGTTGACCTTTTGTCTTCATAGGCATCTATTCTTTCATTTACTTCATTTAAAGCTAGATCTCTTTGATTCTGAAAAAATAAAAGCTTACTCTGAAAATTTTCATTAATTGAATCTTCATTTAAAAGACTAATTTCTTCAATTTTAGTATCAATATTATTTATTTTTGCATAATTTTTTTCTAGTTGATTAAGAAGAACATTTTGTTTTTGAGTCATAAAAGTAGAATTTATCTCAAAACCAACTAGCATGGACTCAAATGTAACAAACATTACTATTATTAAAAAAGCTGAACCAACAACTTTCCACCAAATTTTAACAGAACGATATATTGATATTACCAAAGGAATTCTACTAAGCTCAATTACACCTATTAAGAAGAATAATAAACCAGAGATGTAACCACCCTTTTTAATGGTCTCTTCCGTTGATAAACCTGTATCACCAAAAACTAAAAAATAACCAATTGAAAAACTAACCAATGCAGCAATAATTTCAATAGCCCAAGCAATTTTTAGTATCTTGTTTGCAGTTGAGTGATTAAGGTCTATTGTTGGCCTGCTCATATTTAGAGCAAAAAACTATCACAACTATAATAATAATAAATAATTATTAATTACAAAATTCATCCTTTTGTTGATAGACACATAAGAAAGTTTTTTGCTTTTCTTTTTCAAGCAGTATTAAGTTATTTATTATTCTTTCTTCCTTCATTTTCTCATTATATCCTTCAAGAAATCCCTGACTAAAACTCATAGCTTCAGTACTACATCCTGACAAATATAATGAAAATATTGAAATTATTAGAAAATATAGAATTTTTTTCTGCATATTGTAATCAAATTTATTAATAGTATTAATTTGTCAATATTATGAATGAGTATTGTTTATATCTATTGATAACGTTATCTAATTATTTATGGCATTTTTAATTCATTAGTTAAGAGGGGTATTTTTATTTTAACATAATATTACCATATTGAATCCATGATTAGGCCCCATTCTTTTTTTATAAATAAAATGTGGGTATATACTTGGCTAAAAAGATTATTCTTTTTATTTTATCTCTAATCTTCGTCATTCTTTTACTTAGTGTTGCTAATGCTTCTGCAAAAGAACAGTCTAGTGCGGAGAAATTACTGGATTCAGTAATTGGATATTATACCCACAACCAAAACCACACTATGCATGCCACAAACTTGGGCTGGGACTTTTATACCAATATCAAATACCGCAACTTTGAAATTGCTTACAATTTTACAAGGATTGCCGCAGAAGATAAACATCCCTATGCCATCAATAATTTAGGTGTCATGCATGAAGAAGGCTACGCGGTTGATAAGGATGTAAACAAAGCCTTTGACCTATACCTAGAGGCATCTCAACTTCCTGGTGTTCCGTGGTTTGCTTATAGTAATCTTGGCAGATATTTTCTGTTGGGAATTGGCAATGTTGACGCCTCCTACGATATGGCTAAGGAACACTTCACTAAAGCAAAAGAGTTAGGTGGAGAAAGAGCTACGACTGCCAGGATATATTTGCAGTGGCTCGAGGAGAAAGAGAGGTTACCAAATGATTACATGGAACTTGCTCTCTGGATGGAAGAACAAGCAAGTAAATCTAATGATGTCTTTATTATTCTTGGATGGTTGCTTGATGATTATAATTACGAGAATGCATATGAATGGTTTTATCTTGCCTCTCTGTTTGGAACTACTTTTGACCAGCCTCGGGCTACTGAAATTACATCAATGTTGGAACAGGAATTTTTAGAACAGGAAACTTTTATGAAAGCAAGACACAAAGCTCTTCGCTGGTTGGCAAATAACATGAATGATGAAGATTTTAAACCATCGGCAGCTTGTCAATCTTAAGTGAATCTGTGTTGTCTTTTACTCGAAACAGATATCATTCTTTTTGTATTGCTATAGTTCTTTTACTATCGCTCTTTTCTTTACCAATTAAAGCCCATCCTCACCCTCATGAAGATCCTTACCCTGATTGGCACAATCTCTCTAATGACTTTTATTGTTCTATCTACAGTTCCTATATTAAACAAAACAAATTAATTTCCTCTATTCAATTTAACTATTGGAAAAAACCCAGTAATAATCCTATACAACTTCAAGTTTATTTTCCTGACATTATTGATTATCAAAAACCATCTGAACTTAAAATCTTTCTAAACAACGGTAAGTCTGTAAAACATCCCATGTTTACCATAGACCGTTTTGAGCGAAGTATTTGGCTCCTTAATAATAATGAAGAAGAAATACTCACTACTTTAATGAAGGCTAGACTAATTACAGTTTCAGCTATTGGAAGAAGTGGGAAAGAATATTTATTGAAGTTTGGCGTGTATCCTAAAAAGTTTATGAAAGAAAAAGAATGGCTATATAATTGCATGGAGAGAGATAAAAATCAATTAAAGTATCTTAAAAAAACTTTGTCAAAATATTTGTAATTTCTTTATATTAATAAATAAGAGTTAAATATTTAATTAATCAATAATGCCCGTATCTTTGCATTCTCCAACTGAGCAGTAAATAAATTGATAAAGGAATAATAAAAACAATTCCAGCCAGACTGATTAATAAACCCATGACCCAGAATAGTTCAAAAGTTTCCGTCATAAAACTTTCATCATCACCCATAAACTTGTCAATACATACATCTTGATGCGTCCTTTCATCATCAGCCCATGTATCATTAGAGACATCTTTGCAATGTTCTACCGCTTCTAAAAAAGAAGGACCTACCAACTTAAGCCTATCCCATACGAATAATAAATTAATAGAAAAAAATAATATGCTGAAGGCTACTGGGATAGCATTAAAATAAAACCAGAAACTTTTAAACATTGCACCATTGATGAGCTACTTCATCTTCTAGTAGATTACAAAATACAGTTTCATAGCATTGTTGAAATTCATGTCTCTGATGGGAAAATTTTGAGCTGTTATAGTTAAAGCCTTTGTTTTCACATACTTTAATAATGCTAGTATCATAATTATTATATGCATAATTAGATGCTCCTACCCACGCATAAGCAAACTTAAATACTAATAATAAAACAGCAATTACAATAATAATTAGAAACTTATTTAGATATACTGAAAAGCCTCTAAACATTTAATCAATCACACTTAAATCTAAATTAAAAGACCATAGAGCAGTAATTAAACATAAATATAACATTACATACAAAATCTCTCGAAGAAAAACGGGTGATGATTTTTTGATGAAATGTAAATAATATATCCACCCACCAAGAATTAGAGAAGTAGAAATAAATATCACGACTTGGAAATATTTTATTGTATTTTCTATATTTGAAATACATGTAAGAATTAGAATAATAAAATAGGTTCCAAAAAATAAACCTGTTCTAGCAATAGATTCCATTAAATTGACTCACCCGGCAAATTTGAAAAGATTAAATAAACAGCCATTGCAAAGTTGTTGTCATCTTCAATTTCTACTTCCTCACAGGCTACTACAAGTTTGTTATAAATATCTTCATAACCAACATCTTTATCTGCAACGGGGCGTAAATCTTTAAAGGTATTGGTTTTTTCATAATACCTTATATTAAATGCTGTAAAAAAACCGTAAGCCCATTGAATATATTCTAATCGGTAAATAAACGAACGACCACTTAGTTCTCCATCTTCATTTATTTGGTTGGTTGATTCGATGAATTGTTCACAATCAAGTGTACCTTTACCTGCTCCTACTGGAAAAGGTACAGCATAAGAATTGGTGGCACCTATAAGGAGGGTAATTATGAAAAAAATCGTAATTAAAAAAAGAACTATTCTCTTAACAAGTGCCACAGATTAATTAATATTAATACAATCAGGCAAATGTTAGGCTTAAACATGATAATTTTATGTTACCTTAAATATTTACTACTAAACTACTTATTGCAGAACAAATTGCACAAATACCAATGATAGCAATAAATATATCACTACCTTTTTGATTTTTTCTTTTACGTAGACTTAACCTTCTTTTTAATTCACCTGCAATTACTGCAGAACGAAATTCTGCTTCTTCGTTATTTGGTTTATTTTCAGCTATATCATAGATACATTTATTATAGATATTGACTAATTCTTTATTTTCCATTGGTTTTAGACTTTTGAAAAAATCTGTCATATCTGTTGTATTTTCAGTAATATTAACTGGCTTGATTTCGTGATTAAGGTCGGTTGGACAAAAATAACTATAACAAAAAACTGAAAGTAGAGCTTTAGATGGATAATTATGTTTCTTTGCTATCTGTAAACAACGCTCATATTCAGAGACAATTTCTTCTTTAGAAGCTTTGGAATTATGACGTTTAACGATATCTAAGCAAGCTTGACGATAGGCCATAGGGATATAAACGAAAGTTCGGTTTTCGAGCTTTTCTTTTTGTTCCTTATAGTCTTTAAGGTTTATGACCTTTCTGTTATCGTTCAACGATGAGATATATATAATAAAAAAATTGATTACTCAATATATAATTATTCTTTGCATTAAATGAGAGCAACTTCTTTCAATAATTTCTAAGTCTTTAACAGTTAAAATTTTTTTATTATCAAATAAAATATTTTCTAAATAAAATACTCTTTTCTTTAAAACGTTTGCCAACACCCCACTTCTTTCTGACTGATTCATAATTGCAATAAATTGCGGTATCCATCTTTCAGTTAATATTCTGTTTTCATTTTCTGCAGATTGTGAATAAAACAAAGCAATACCTAAATAACCTAGAAAATCTGGATACTTAAAATTATTAGCAAAATATTCAATAGAGACATCCTTTACTTTTTCCTGAACATTATGAGAAAAATCATTTAAAAGTTTATCCTTCATATAGTAATAACTTGGTATTCTTGTTATGCCATTAATTGATAGTGCAAGCGGTCTACGATTAATTAATAAAGCTAAAGATTTTACAAAATTTCTATGACCACAAGTACCACAAAATAGATTCCAGCACCATTGCTCCTCATTAGCTACTGTACAAATTTCTTGAAAAGAATTTAATTTTACTACATCTTCATAATTTCTCATTAATTTCCCCTAATCACAAGTTCCCTGTACATCACCCCATATGCCCCTGAGATAATCTTGGCTAAAACTTGGTTCGATAACACTTGTGATTGATATGGTTTTATTAAATTTATCTATAAATATAACTCTAAATACAGTCTTACTGTCTTCCACATATTGAGGAGCTCCAATAATAAGAAGTTTATCTGTTTCTCCTAAAATATATTCTTCTGTTTCATAATGCATATTAAAGACATAAGAATAATCATTTTTCTGTTTTATATTTAGAGGAAAATTTTCTTCATCAAATATATAAGAGCAATTGTATTCTTTTCCAAAAACTGATGATGAAAAAAGTAGAAAAAGAATTATTAATCTAATCATATGCGTACAAAACCATTCCTATTCCCACAAAGCAGAGTACAACTAAATCTATTATCATAGAGCTTTCCAATCTTTAAATTCTTCTTGCTTGTTGTCTTTATCGCGGTAATTAATTTCTCCAATCAACTTTCCACCGTCCTCAACTTCAATCTTGCCGTAAATGACTTTTCCATTTACCGAACCCGTTGATTTGATTTGGAGCAGGTCATTAATTGTAATTTCTCCTTCTGCCTTACCATCTATGGTCATGGTTTCAGTCTTCACTTTGCCTTTAATATTGCCTGATTTACTCACTATAAGACAGTGACAGTCAACATCTCCGTCTAGAGTGCCTTCAATAGTCACCTCATTATCAGCCTTGATCGTACCGGTAATGGTCACCCCATTTCCAATTTGAAGGGAGCTTGCAGAATTAATAGGGTTTTTTGTAATCCCCTCTCTTGCCTCTGATAATGGCTCTCTTCGTGTTAATTCAGAAGATTTACTGAAGTATTTTGGTTCTGTTTTTGATTTTAATTTTATAAGTGACATGATTTTCCTTTCTTGTGTTTTGTTTTAGGAAATAAAGAAGGCCAAAGGATGCTGAAAGTTTGTTGATAAAAAGATTTTTGAAAAAAAATAATTTTATTGCAAAAATATTTTTTATGACATACTTTCGCCTAAGTTCATTTTTAATGAATAGAAGATTGGTTTTTTTGGTGTGATGAAATGGAAAGGAAAAATGAAAAAAACAATATCTATTATTGACGACCATGACACACTACTAACCTCCCTAGCCCTTCAGTTTCAATCCCATGGTTATAAGACCATAACCTTTGCGTGCCCTCTGAAGGCTTTAGAATACCATTCACAACATCCAGCTGACGGCTATGTCATCGACATGAAGATGCCTAAACTCACAGGCATTGAATTTTATAAGCAATTGTGCCAAAAATTGAATAAAGACAAACTTCCCGCCCTCTTTCTAACAGCTGTCCATGAACTTGAGGAAAAAGTTCTTAAACAAACCTCCATTGGCGATTTTGTCAAAAAACCCTTTAGTTTTGATATTCTTGTTGTCAGATTGGAGAAAGTTATTTCCTACTTCACACCGCAAGAAAAAAGCAAAACCTACAAGATAGGCAATCTGGAGATTATGCCCGAACAAATCATAGTCAAATGGTTTGGTAAAGATATAGAGATGACCAAAAGTGAATTTGCCCTTGTTGAGCAATTAGTCAAGCGACCTTACGTAGTAAACACTCGCGACTATCTTCTAGATATTTGCTACGGTGAAGATATAGTGGTCGTGGATAGAAACATTGATAGCCACATTAAACGTATTCGCAAAAAGTTTAGAGAAGCTAATCCGTCCATTAAGTTTGATAGAATCAAAACACATTATGGTAGTGGATACTCTTGGCACCCTAAATCACTTGCCTCAAACTCTTAAATTTTACAAAAGTTTTGAGATTCATAATAAAATATGAAAATTATAATAATATTATATAAATTATACTTATGATTAATGTTGTTGCAGCAATTATAAAAAAAAATAATTACTACTTAATTGTTAAAAGAAACAGAAATAAACATCTTGGTTTAAAATGGGAATTTCCTGGCGGTAAAGTTGAAAAAAATGAAACTTTTGAAGATGCACTAAGAAGAGAAATTAAGGAAGAATTAGATATTAAAATAAATATAATAGAAAAATTTTCTGAAGAAAAATATAAAGATGCAAAAATAGATGTTTTACTACATTATTATTTTTGCACTTTTAAAAGTGGAAAAATAAAGCTAAATGAACATGAGGATTTAGCTTGGATAAAAAAAGAAAGCTTCAATAAATATGAATTTGCTGAAGGTGATAAAAATATAGTATCTTTACTTTAATTAAATTATTACTAAATATATTATAAATATGGAAAAAATAAAAAAAAATTTAGTTTACGTTTTACTGGTATTATTTTATTTTAACACTGCAATGGCAATTGAAGAAAGCAACTATGAAGTTGTAAAAAAGACAGATATTTATGAAATAAGATATTATCCTGAGCGGATTGTTGTACAAACTAGTTTTTCATATGAAGATCGTAGTTTTGGGAAATTATTTAGATATATTTCAGGATCAAATGAATTAAATCAAGAAATCAAGATGACAACTCCAGTTACTGAAATGAATGTTAATAATTCTAGAATAATGCAATTTTTCTTACCTTCAGAATTTACTATTAAAAACGCACCTAATCCAAACGATCCAAATGTTGAAATTAAATCGATTAATGAAGGTTATTATGCTGTAATTCAATATTCTGGAAGATCATCAGATCAAAATTTTATTCAACATAAGAATATTTTGTACAAAGCCCTTATTGCTGATGGAATTAATGTTAATGTTGATGATGGTATAAAAGCTACATATAATGGTCCTTATACATTGCCAATTCTACGTCGAAATGAAGCAATGTTTAATATTATTTGGAATAAATAAATTTAATTATATTTTACAATGATATAAAAAAATTAAAATAATTTTTAAATAGGAGATAAAAATGTCAGTTGCAAGAATTACAACTTTAAACTTTAAATCGAAAGAAGGTGCTGATGAAATTGAAGAAACTTACAAAGAAAGAGCGCCATCTGAATTCTCTGAAGCAGAACAATTATTAGAAGTACGTGTAGATGATACAACTTTAATGTTTGTTTCATTGTATGCAGATAATGATGCAATGGAGAGAGCTTCAGCAGCAAGAACAAAACGAATGGATTTAAATAAGGATCTTATTGACTCAATGGATGGAAAAACTGGAGAAGTTATATTAAATCATAAAAATTAATTTATATATATTAGAGGATGAATCCAATCCTCTAATATTATTTCAAATCTTAATTACTTGTTAAAGCAATTACGTGTTCTTTTACTGACTCTGATAATGCTATAAGATCATATCCACCTTCTAAAAAAGAAATTATCCTCCCATTTGAATGCTTATTGGCAAGATTTACAATTTTATTAGTTAAAATTTTAAAATCTTTAGATTCTAAATTGATTTGAGATAAAGGATCTCTTTTGTGCGCATCAAAACCTGCAGATATAAGAATTATTTCAGGTTTAAATAGATTAATTTTTTTTAATATTTTATTTTCAAATATTTCAATAAATTTATTTCCATTTATTCCAGCTAAAATTGGAGCGTTAAATATGTTCCCTACTCCATTTTCATTTTCTAATCCAGTTCCAGGAAATAATGGAGATTGATGTATTGACCCATAGACAACAGAATCATCGTTATAAAAAATTTCTTGAGTGCCATTACCGTGATGAACATCAAAGTCAATTATAGCTATTTTTTTAATTTTAAAATTTTTTTGTAAATAGCGAGCAGTAACAGCAACATTATTTATAAAGCAAAATCCATTAGCTCTTTTAGTTTCAGCATGATGTCCTGGAGGTCTTACTGCACAAAAGATTTTTTTGTTATTTTCTTTATCAAATAAATAATTTGCAGCATCAATACCTGATCCACAAGCTCTTAAAATAGCATTCTTACTGTATGGACACAAAAATGTATCAGCATATGGTTCTTGCTCTACTCCTACTAGTCCTTTCAAGGGTATTCTTGAGAAAATGTTATTGATATATTTTTCTGGATGAACCAATGATATATCTGATAATTTTGCTAAAGAAGATTCTCTAAAATCAACACTTATATTTTTAATGTTTTTTATAGAATTTAAAACAGATTTTACCCTCTCTTGCCTTTCAGGATGCCTAGGCCCATTATCTTTAAATAAACAATCTTTATGATAAATAGTAATTAAATCACTCATTTAAATATTATACAGTTATATAAATAATTTAAAATTAATTAATTTTTTAAAATGACACAAGCATTAAGCTTTATTTTTGTATTACTATGGTCGTCCGCTTTTATAACAAGTAAAGTTATTGTTGAAAATTCAACTCCTTTTGCATCATTAACCTTGAGATTTGCAATTGTTACTTTTGGTTTTTTATTATTCACAATTTATTTAAAAGAAAAAATTTTAGTTAATATAAAATACGTCTATGAAGCTTGCTTTACAGGAATATTATTTCATGGATTTTATTTAGGTGGGGTTTTTTATTCTATATACATTGGTTTGCCGGCTAGTATCTCAGCTTTGATTGTATCTATGCACCCAATATTAACTAATATATTGGCAGGACCAATTTTAAATGAAGAAGTTTCTTGGAAACAATGGGTTGGAATTTCATTAGCATTTATTGGAACAATAATAGTTTTAGGTTTTGATATAGGCATAAGTATACCAATTATAGGAGTTATATTTTCATTTATTTCTTTATTAGCTGTTACTTCCGCAACAATAGTACAAAAAAAACTAAGTAGAAGATTGCCATTGTCTGTTAGCAATTTTTATCAAGCTTTAGGAGCTACTATTTTTTTATTATTAGTGATGTTTTTTACTGAAAATTCTTATCTAATATTTAATTATAAATTTGTGTTGGCTATGGGGTGGCAGATTATTGCTATATCATTTGGGGCATTTTCAATCTTAATGTACTTAATCAAAAATGGAACTGCTAGTCAAACTTCTAATCTATTTTTTTTAGTACCGCCTGTATCTGCATTAATGGCTTGGTTATTTTTAAAAGAAGTAATTACTTATTATGATATTTTAGGTTTGATCATTACTACATCTGGTGTCTATATAGCTACTCGTGATAGAAAAAAATAAATTACTATTTTTTAATTTTACCAAATAATATTACACTTACGCCAAAAACTATAACAGCGCCACCTATATAAGTATTAATATCAGGCCTATCACCTAGTAAAATAATAGCAGAAATAACACCAGTAACAGGTAACAGTAACATTATTGGCATTATTTTGTTTACTTCGTAATAACCTAAAACATGATACCAAGCACTATATCCAACACAATTCATCAAAACAGCTAAGTATAAAACAATAATCCAAGCTTTATAATCAGCTTCTAATAAATTATTAATGACATTGCCTTCAATAAATTCTGAGCCTAAAATTAATTGAGGACCTGCTAAAATTCCTATCCAAGCTGTTAGTATAATTCCGTTAACTTTTTCGCTAACTTCTTTAGCTATTACCTGTCCTAACGCCCAAGTAAATGTTCCTGTTAATAGAAGCAGAACTCCAATATATTTTCCTTCTAGACTAGGTGCTCCAGAAAGAATTATTAAACCAATAAAAGCCACAAATATTCCCAAGAGATTTTTTAATTTTGGTTTTTCTTTCAGATAAAAATATGCAACTAATAGTCCAAAAGGAACTTCAAATTGAACAAATAAAATCGCAGAAGATGCATCAATTATATTTAAGCCTGAATAAGTTAAAGAATATTGGATTGTACAACCAATTACTGAGACTATAAAAATTTTTTTTAAATATTTTCTCGGTATAGGGAACCACCAAACAAGTATAAGTCCTGTTAAAGTCCATCTAAGTCCATTTATTAACATAGGTGGAAATTGATCCATTCCAGCTTTTGTAATGGTAAAACCGATGCCCCATAATATCGGAACTGATAGAGCTAAAAAAATATGCTTTATGGGCAAAATTAACCCTTCAAACGATCTTCGTCGTCTTTGAGAGGTTTGTAAGAAGAACTTGTTTCGAATGAATTTTCACAAAAATTGTTTTGAATAAAATTAGCTCTTGATCTTGTAAAAACTTCTTTAGAAATTTTATATTTATACGTTGGTGGATCAAAAAGACCACCTGGAACACCAATATTATCTTTCCTAACTTCCAATATACAATAAATAATAGTTGCACAATTACTGCAAAAATAATTTTTCCATTCTCTTCCACTCTCAGTAATAAATTTGTATGTTTTTAAATTTCCAGTTATAAATTTAAAATCTTTTTTATCAAAATAAAGTATATTTCCAAAAGGACTGCCTGTTCTAAGTTGGCAATAACGACAATGACAAATAATATTTGCAACTGGTTTTGCATATGTTTCGAATCTACTTTTTCCACATAAACAACCACCTTTATGAATATTATTCATAAAGTACTATAATAAATCTTTTTAATATATGCTATGAGCAAATTTTAATTAAGGAGGATATATGATTGAAACTGCAGGAGGAATGATCCCTTTTATTTGCCACGTATTTTTAATATTGTTTGGTGGTTTTTTTGGAATAAGTTTTGCATTTAACAAAAGTTTTGCAAAAAACAGTCTAGGATTTGCATCCATTGATGCTATGTATATGGGAAGACCTTTGGGTTTTTTAATGATTGGTATTGTTTTAATGTTAGTAGCAACATTATTTCAAGTTGGTAATTTTAATTCAGCAAATGAAATTCTTGGAGCTATGTTTATTTTTACAGTTTTGGCTTTTACATACAATTTATTAACAACTTTAAAAGTATTAGAAAGCTTTGATGGTAATGATTGGCCAATTAAGCATGCAATTAGACCTCTAATTCCAATGATTGTTATTTTAATTCGTTTTTTTACATTATAAATATTTAAGCGACAATTTATTGTCGCTTTTATCTACTTATAAGCAATTTTTTTCCATGATCTGTAATCAATATTTGATCCACACAAAATTAATACAGTATTTTTATTTTTAAGTTCACTAGTTTTTATTTTTTTTAAAGCAGCTAAACCAGCTGCACATGCTGGTTCTAAAATTAACTTTAAATTTTCAAAAGCAAATCTCATACTAGTTTGTAATTCTTTATCAGTAACATTGATCATTTTATAAATAGTTTGTTTAGCAACTCCAAAAGAATAAGGCATATGCAACGGACTACTTAAACTATCAGCTATGCTTTTTAATTTTATATTATTTAATGGCTCACCTTTATTTAAACTTTGAGTCATACCGTTAGCCAATTTTGGTTCGACTCCATAAATTTTTGCATTTGGGAATTTTTGTTTAATAAATGAACCTGCTCCACTTACTAAACCACCTCCTCCAACAGAAATTATTACATTGTCAATTTTTTTTTTGAATTTAATGAATTCTTCGCAAATTTCTAAACCTAATGTTGCACTACCCTGTAATGTATATGGACCATCAAATGGGTGTATAAAATTATAGCCATTACTTTCTGCTATACTCACATTTTTAAAGGCATTTTCAGGATTTGTAAAAATTATTTTTGCATTGAAATTTTTACAAGTATCAACACGATATTTATTTGCAGATTTATACAAAAATATTTTATTTTTTAATTTAAATAAATTAGATACATATGAAGCTGCGATGGCATGATTTCCAGCACTAACTGCTGTAATACCATTTTTTAATTTTGATTTATCCATTGATAAAATATTATTAATAGCGCCTCGAGCTTTAAAAGAGCCACTTTTTTGCAAAAATTCACACTTTAGAAAAATATTAGTTTTAAAATAATCATTTAATTGGTTGCTTGCCTCAATTAACGGTGTTTTATAAATGTATGGTCTTATTTTTTTGTATACTTTTAAAATTTTTGTATGCTTTAGTTCATCAGGTATCAATTAATACCTCTCATTTTTTTTATTTTATCATAAGCCTGATTAATAGATGCTAACTCTATGTTTGATCTTTTAATAAATTCCTTAGGCAAGCCTTTAGCTATTAAATTATCTGGATGATGTTCCTTACTTAATTTAATCCATTTTTTTCTAATTATATCATCATTATCATTCCTACTTGCTCCTAATATTTTATAAGGATCAGCAGATTTATCCTTTAAATTTGTTTGGAAAATTCTTTGGAAATCCTTTTCAGAGAATTTGAATGATTGTGAGATAGACTTTAGCATTTCTACTTCACTTAAAGATATTTTGCCATCTGAAGCAGCAATAAAAAATAAATTATTCAATAATTCTTCAAGAATTAATTTATTATCAGAAAATAAACTGCCTATCTGATCAGAAACCTTTTTATAGCCATATGTTTCTTTTTTTGCTTCATTAAATAATTTACCAACTTTTCCAATGTCATTTTTTGATATTTTAAATTTTTCCTTAAATGCATTTATTTCATCTTTAGTTACCTCACCATCTGATTTAGCTAATTTGGCTGATAAAATAATTACACTAATTGCAAAAATTTGTTGTTTTTGATAATTAGTAAATTGTGATGATTTAAAGCTTTTACCCTTTCTTTTATCAAAGGCACTTCCTGCCATGACTCCTAAAATTGCACCTAAAGGACCACCTAATGCAAAACCTGCTGTACCACCAATAATTTTACCCCATATACTCATTGAAATAAATTGACAATTTTGTTTAATTCATCCAATTCTTCAGATGAAATTTTATTATCATTATTTATGTCTATTAATTCAAAGACTATATTTTTAATTTGTTCTATTTCTTCATGAGAAACATAACCATCATTATTTAAATCTAAAAAATTAAAATAAGTGTCATGGATGTTTTGAGTATTTTCAGCTTTTAAAGAAAAAGAAATTAATATAAAAAAAATTAACTTGAGCCAAACCATCTTATCATTCCTATTATACCAGCTATTCCATAAAATAACTGAAGAAATAATATACCTTTATGATTAAGATTATAAGACCATAAACCAATCAATATAGCTGATATAAATAATAAACTAAATCCAAAAAATTCTAGACCAATATTGAAAGATACAAAAAGAGAATAGAGTATAGCTGTGCTAACTCCAGTCCACTCAAGTAATTTGTTCAATTTTTAGGGAATTTTTTATATTATACTTTTTTAATATTTATAGCGTTTTCTTTACCTCTGTTTTCACCAATTTCAAATGAAACTGCTTCACCTTCTTGTAATGTTTCAATTCCAGCTTCTTCTAATGCTGAAATATGGAGAAAAACATCTTTTCCTCCCTGATCATTTTCAATAAATCCATATCCTTTGGTTGGATTAAACCATTTTATTTTACCTGTTGGCATATATTTCTCCTTTTCAAATGTTAATGGGGTTTTAAAATAAAAAATTAATATTATACGTTATTTCTTCTCTTAATTATTTGTAAAACTAATTAACTATTAATAAATGAATTGCAAGATATTTATTTACATTTATTTAGTTTATTTTTTAAAAACATCGTGAAATACCATAATATCAATATAAAAGAGGACTCAATTTTTAGACTTTTCATTAAAATTGCTATCCCCTCTTCAATTGGCACAATTTTTCAAAATTTAAATTCAATCGTTGATGCAATATTTGCTGGCCAAATGATATCAACAACTGCTCTAGCTGCAATTGGCCAAATTTTTCCAATATATTTTATTATCATAGCTATGGGTGTTGGTTTGAGCATAGGTACAACCTCCTTAATTGCCAATAATATTGGAAAAAATAATTTAAAAGATGCGACTAATATATTTGCTCAAGGAATTTTTATATCATTATTATTATCGATTATAATAAGCTTTTTGGGAATTAATTATAGTGAAATTATAATATCTTCAATTAATTCAGATTTGGAAACATTAATTTATTCATCAAAATATCTGAACATAATATTTTTAGGATCAGTTTTTATTTTTATTCTTATGATTGTAAATTCATGTCTAAGTGCGCAAGGAGATACAGCAAGCTATAGAAATGTTTTAATATTTAGTTTTTTTTTAAATATAATACTGAATCCTATTTTAATTTCTGGAAAATTATTCAGTATAGAATTATTTACACCTTTAGGAATAAGTGGCATTGCTATAGCAACTATAATATCTCAGTTTATAGGTGTATTTTATTTAATATACAAACTTCAAAAAACTTTTATTTTTAAAATATTTAAATTAAGCTTATTGAAACCAAAAATTAATTTTATCAAAAATATTTTAACTCAAGGCATCCCTGCCTCTATTGGCCTAATGATGATTGCTGTAGGTTCTTATATATTGTTATATTTTGTTGCTTTGTTTGGTAATGAAGCGATTGCTGGATATAGTGCAGCCATAAGATTTGAACAATTATTCTTTTTACCTCTTTTAGGCTTAAACACTGCAATAATTTCCATTGTTGGACAAAACTTTGGTGCTAAAAATTATAAAAGAATAATCGAAGCTTATGACAAAGGTTTAAAAGTTGGTATAATAATATTAATTTTGCTAGGAATAATAATTTTTATTATTTCAGAAATTGCAATAAAATTTTTTACAGACAATAATGAAGTTATAAAATATGGATCTTTATATTTAAAAATTTCTGCTTTCATGTTTCCAGCTTTTCCATTTTTCTTTATTGGAAATGCCACCTTCCAAGGATTGAAAAGAGCTATAATTGTAATGTATATGTCAATTTTAAGATTTGTAATAATACCATTAATTTTTTTGATAATGATATTAAAAATTTTTGAAATAAATTATACTTATATGTTTATATCACTAGCTACTGTTCATTGGATAGTAGGAATAATGTATTATTTTTTTTCAAAATATAAAATTAATAAAATATTAGAATAAAATTTATTGCACTCCTTTAAGATTTGGAACAAAAACAACATCATCATACACATCTTTGGTTATCTTATTGTCAATTTTTTTATATTTTACTAAACTTTGTTTATTTTGATTAACTACTGGGCATACTATAATGCCATCATTATCAATATGTTTAAAAAAAATATCGGGTATATTTGATGTTGCTGCTGTAAAAATTATTCTATCAAATGGTATTTGTTCTTTCCAACCTAAATTACCATCTGCATATTTTGTTACGATATTTGTTAGTTTAAGATCCAAAAATATATTTTCTGCTTCTGTTAAAAGTGATTTAATTCTTTCTATCGAATAAACTCTTCTACATAGTAGTGATAAAATTGAAGTTTGATAACCACTGCCTGTACCTATTTCTAAAACTTTATGTGTTTTATTAATATCAAGTAATTGAGTCATTTTTGCAACAACAAATGGTTGGCTAATAGTTTGGTTCTCAGCAATTGGTAAGGCAATATTATCATAAGCTTGGTTTTTAAAATTTATTGGAACAAATTTTTCTCTCGGAATTTTTTCTATAGCAGATAATACTTTAGAGTCATTAATTCCTAATTCTCTTAATTCTAAAATAAGTCTAATTTTCCTGACATCTAACACTTACAAAAGAGTAGTTTCGTTGTTAAAATATTTTCTTAAAACTTCAGGTATAATTATATTGCCATCAGAAGTTTGATAATTCTCAATTATTGCTATCAAAGTTCTGCCAACAGCTAATCCAGAACCATTTAATGTATGAACAAATAAATTTTTATCTGATTTTTTATATTTTGTATTCATTCTTCTTGATTGAAAATCACCACAATTAGAGCAACTTGATATTTCTCTATAATTATTTTCACCTGGTAACCATACTTCAATATCATATGTTTTTTGTGCGGCAAAACCCATATCACCAGTACACAAAGTCATAACACGATAATGTAAATTTAAATCTTTTAAAATACTTTCAGCACTTTCAAGCATTCTTTCTAATTCTTGATTTGATTGCTCTGGCTCAACTATTGAAACTAACTCTACTTTTGTAAATTGATGCTGTCTTAACATTCCTCTCGTATCTTTTCCTGCAGCTCCTGCTTCAGATCGAAAACATGGAGTGTAAGAGGTAACTCTCATCGGTAAAGAGTTAATATTTAAATTACTTTCTCTTACTAAATTAGTTAAAGGAACTTCTGCAGTAGGAATTAACCAATGATTTTCTCCTGCTGTAAAAAGGTCTTCAGAAAATTTTGGCAACTGCCCTGTTCCATACAAAGCATCATCTTTTACCAAGTAGGGTAAACTAAATTCACTATATCCATTTTCTGTTGTATGCTTATCTAGCATAAAATTTGATATTGCTCTTTCAAGTTTAGAAAGTTTGTTTTTTAATACCACAAATCTTGAACCTGAAAGCTTAGCTGCAATTTCAAAATTCATCATATTAATATCCTCGCCTATTTGAAAATGCTGCTTAGGTTTAAAATCAAACTGTGGTTTTTGACCCCATTCTCTATATAACTGATTGTCATTTTCTGAAATCCCTATTGGAGTAGTTTCATGAGGAATATTCGGTAATCTTGATAATATAGATTTCAATTCATCGTTTTTTAAATTTTCTAATTCTTTTAAAGTGTTAATTTCTAATTTAATTTTTTCTACTCTTTTCAAATCATCTGTGCAATCTTTGTTTTTACTTTTAAATTCACCAATCTTTTTTGATAACTCATTTCTTTCAGCTAATAAATTTTGCAATAATGTTTGTGTATTTCTTTTTTTTAAATCAATTTCCAATATTTTTTTTGAAAGAGGATTTTCGCCTCTTTGTTTCATTGCATTATCAAATTGAATTGGATTTTCTCTTATAAAATTAATATCATGCATCTTCTTTTTCTTTATTTTTTTTCTTATTTCTTTGTATTATTTTAGCTATATAAATTGAAATTTCATATAATATAATAATAGGCAAAGCTAAGCTTATTTGGCTAAATGGATCAGGAGGTGTCAAAAAGGCTGCAGATAAGAATGCTATTACAATGGCATATTTTCTGAATTTTTTTAAGGATTCATGATCAACAATACCTACTTTAGCCATTAAACCTAACACAACTGGTAGCTGAAAAGCCAAACCAAATGCAAAAATAAAACGCATCATTAATGATAAGTATTCACCCATTTTTGCTTCTAAACGTATTGGAATTCCAGAAGAATTTAAATTTTGGTACGAAAGAAAAAATTTCCAAGCAATAGGTGAAATAAGGTAGTAGACCATGGCCCCACCAGCAAAAAATAGTATAGGTGTTGCTATAAGAAATGGTAAAAATGCCCTTTTTTCATTCTTATACAAACCTGGGGCAATAAATTTCCAAATTTGAATAGAAATTAATGGAAAAGCAAAAAATAATGAAAAGAAAAATGCAATTTTCAATTCTGTAAAAAAAGCTTCTTGTAAAGCGGTATATATAAAACCTTGGCCTTTTTCTAAATCCATAAGATTAATTAATGGATACGCAAGGAATGCAAATAATTGATCAGCAAAATAAAAACAAAATATAAAAATTATTACAATATATAAAAAACTCCATAACAATCTTTTTCTAAGTTCTGAAATATGATCAATAAGAGTCATTTCTTGAAATTCTTGATCTTTATTTTTCATTAATTAATTATTTTTTGTATTTTTAATATCTGAAATGTCTTTATCGACTAAAGAAGTTGTTTCTTTAATGGTATTGATTTCATTATTTAAATTTTTTTTAATATCAAATTCTTTTTTTAAATTTTTGACTTCATTAATAGAATTTTTGAAATCTTTAATTTCAGAATCTTCCGTGATTTCATTTAATGAAGATTTAAATTCTCTAGATATTTTTTTAATAGATTTTGATAATTTTGCAATCTGACTTAAAAATTTTGGAATGTCTTTTGGTCCTACAACAATAACAACGACTACAGTTATTAGTAAAATCTCACCCCAACCAAAAGAAAACATTAGTTTTATTTTTCTGAATCGGGATTATTCTCTATGTTTTTTTCTTCTTGTTTTTCCTCGTCAGTCATTCCTCTTTTGAAAGATTTTATACCTTTAGCCATATCTCCCATAAGTTGAGGTATTTTTCCTCTCCCAAACAAAAGAAGAACAATTACAAGTACTATTAAAAGTTGCCAAATACTAGGTGTCATATAATTCTCCAATTTTTAGACGCTCATAGCCTAAATGCTGGTAAAATAAAATCTTTAATAAAAAAAATTACTAATTTTTAGGAGTTTCAGGTATAAAATCCTCTAAACTTTCAATTTCTTCTTCTTTTTGATCATTTTCAGCATCATTTTCGCCACTCACCATATCGGTAATTTTTGCTATTGCAGATCTCTTTTCTAAAAATCCGCTAGCTTTAAGCTCATTTTTATTAGGTAAATCAGCTAAATTATTAATGCCAAAATGCTCTAAAAACATATCAGTTGTTATCCATAAAACAGGTTTTCCAGGAATATTCTTTCTTCCAGATGGTTTTATCCAGCCAATTTCCATAAGATGATCAATAGAACCCCTGCCCATTTGTACACCTCTTATATTCTCTATTTCTGAACGAGTTATGGGTTGCTGATAAGCAATTATAGCTAAAGTCTCGAGTGCGGCTCTTGATAACTTTCTTTTTTGCTTCTTAAAAATAGTTAAATCGTTTTTTATGTCTTCACTTGTTCTAAATGACCATTTATTACCAGTTTTTACTAAGTTAATTCCACTATTTTTATAAGAGTCTTGTATATTTTCTAAATATTGGATCAGATTGTTTTTAAATGAAATTTTTTGTTTTAAATCATCTTCAAGAACTGGTTCTCCTGAAGCAAATAATATTGCTTCTAAAATTTTAGTGTCTTTTTGTTCAGACATTATTCTTTAGCCCTTATGTATATTTGTTCAAAAGTATCATTTTGTTTTAACTCTAAATAACCATTTTTTGTTAACTCTAAAGTTGCTACAAAATTAGAACTTACAATAGATTTATTTATAATTTTCTTTGAGCTAAATTTAGGAATTAAATTTAAAAAACTTGTCCATTCAATAATTGTTCCAAATAAATTTTTTAATCTTTCTAAAGCTTGATCTACAGAATATAGTTCAGAAAAAGTTATAGTTAATTGTGTGCTTTTTTCATTTTTGATTAAATTCAAAGAATATGATTTTAATAAATCAAATAAATTTGCAGAATATGATATATCAAGTTTAACATTTAGACCATCTAGAGAACCACCATAAAATACATCTCTATCAATTAAAGAACGTGCATATAATTCATGAGATACCTTTTTAAACGCTTCAAGTCTTTGTAATTGATATTTTAATGCCTCCTCAAGCTCCTCAGGCGTGTAATCATCTGTTTTTTCATCTTTTGGCAATAATAATCTTGATTTTAAATAAGTTAACCAGGCAGCCATTACAAGGTAGTCAGCGGCAATTTCTAAGTGAATCTCCTGATATTTATTTATAAAAGCTATATATTGTTCAGCAAGCTTTAAAATAGAAACTTGTGATAAATCAACTTTTTGTTTTTTGGCTAATTCTAAGAGTAAATCAATAGGACCCTCGAAAGAGTCAAGAGATATATTGAATTGATTATTACTATTATTTTCACCCATTTCACTAAGCATATCTTTTTATATAGATTAAATATCAAGATTCTTGCTAATAATTATAAATTATTCAAATTAACTATTAGACAATTGTCTAACTTTGTTAAAAAATCATTGCAAAAATCAAGCGCTTTTTCTCTAGTATTAAAATTTTTGAATAATAGTAAATAATCTTTACCTATTTCAGTAGTAAGCGTTACTATATAAAAATCATCACTGGAATAAATATTTTCATCTTGATTAATCAAATCACCTAAAAAACTCTCTATTGTTTTATAATCAGGTGATGAAAAAAATTGAATCGAAAATTTCATATTTGATATATCTTCATTTATATTTTTAGAATCTAAGTTCTCATTCATATGTAAACTTTTTTTATTAATATTTAGTATTTTTTTACCACCTTTATTCTCAGGTATTATAAAAAAAGTCTCATTAAATGGTGGTATTATAAATAAATCTGTATTTGTATTTTTAACATAAGTAAAAGAGAAAAATATAATGAAAATAATGAAAATGACAAAAATAATATAAGAATTTTTTTTGTTTTTAAAAAAAATATTTTTTTTAGACATTACATATTTTCAGGTGCTTCTATTCCTATAATTTCAAATGCATTTTTAAAAACAACTTTAAAGCATTGCAGCCAAAGTATTTTTGTTTTAGTAATATTAATATTTTCCTCATCAATAAATCTTAGTGATTTTTCTGCATTACCCATATTCCAGAAGGTATGAAATAAACTAGCAAGATCCTCAAGATAATTTGTAATTCTATGAGGTTCATGGTTTATAGAACATTGAAGTAAAAGATATTGGTAGGCAAGTAATTTTAATATTATGTCCCATTCTTTTTCTGAAATATAATTTATTGATAAATATTTTTTATCTTTTTCATGAGAATAAATAATATTTAAATCTTTAGCTTTATTAATTACAGATGAAGCTCTTGCAAAAGCATATTGACAATAAAAAACTGGATTATCTTTGTTTTTTTCTATAACTTTATCAAGATCAAAATCCATAGCAGTTTCATTTTTAGTAGAAACCATAAAATAGCGCAAAGCATCCTTACCTACAGAATTATATAAATCTCTTAAAGTAACAAAATTGCCTTCTCTTTTTGACATTTTGACAATTTGATTATTTTTAATTAATCGAACAATTTGACAGGTTAAAACATTAAAATAATTTTCATTATTACTTAATGAATATACTAAAGATTTCATTCTTGAAATATAACCTATATGATCAGAACCCCATATATTAATCAATTTGTCATAATTTCTTAAAAATTTATCATAATGATATGCTGAGTCATTAGCAAAATAAGTCCAACTTTTATCAGATTTTTGAAAAGCTCTATCCTGATTATCAAATAGTTTTGATGATTTGAATAATAATTGTTTTCTTGGTTCCCAATCATCTGAATCATCACTTTTAGGTTTTTCTAAAACACCTTCATAAATTAAATTATTTTTTTCTAATATTTTAAATAATTTTTCAATTAAATTTTTTTCAACTATATGAGATTCATAACTAAATTGATCAAATTCTATACCTATTAGTTTTAAGTCATCCTTGATACACTCTATTAAAATTTTTATACTGTAATTTTCAAAATAATTTTTTCTTTCTTTACTATTATTATCAATCCATTTATCTTTATCTTTTTCTGCTAATTTTCTTGCAATATCAATCAAATATTCACCAGGATATTCATTATCATCAATTTCAATATCAACATTAAATAGCTGACAATATCTTTTAAATAACGAGTTACCTAAAATTTCAATTTGAGAGCCAGCATCATTAACATAATACTCTTTAGTAATATTAAAACCTGTTTTTTTTAAAATATTTGTCAAAACATCTCCAAAAACTGCACCTCTTATATGTGCAACATGTATGGGTCCCGTTGGGTTAGCTGAAACAAATTCAATATTTATATTTTTATTATTTCCAATTTTAATATTAGGGTAATTTTTTTCATTATTTAAAATATCTATTAACTGATTAAGTAGATATTTTTTTTTAATAAAGATATTTATAAAGCCCTTATCTACACTTATGTAATCTACAAATTCTATACTTTTAATTTTGGTTTTAATATCTGACTCAATATCAAAATTATCAATAATAATTTTTTTTTTAATAATTAAGAGAAAATTCGAAGAAATATGACCTTTTTTGTTTTTAGAAATGTAGTCTAAGCTTATATTTTTTTTATTGATATCTGATGCAATATTATTTTCAATTAAATTGTCTAAATAATTCATAAAGAAATTATTTAAAATACTTATATGATCATTCATATATAGAACTATAAAGTCTTGAAGCGTATCTATCTGTCATACCTGATATATAATCACATACATTTCTTTCTATTTCGATTTTATTATTCATTTTCCAGTCATTAGGTAATTTATTTGAATTATTTATAAAATAATTAAATAATTTCATAATAATTTTCTCAGAATTAGATCTTTTTAGCAATAAACTTTTATGATTATATAAGTTGTCATAAAGAAATTTCTTTATTGTAAGGCATTTTTTATTCATATCTTCTGACATTGAAACTGTAAACATTTGTTGGTCTTTAATATTATTTAGTTTTTTTAAATTTGATTTATAAATTATTTTTTTTGTATTATCATATACATCCATAATCATTTTAGAAATACTTTTTCTTATCATTTGATACATTAATTGATTTGAATTGATCGCTTTATATTTATCATTAATTTCTGAAATAATAACTTTATAAAAATCAATTTCTTTCAACTGATCTATATGAATTAGTTTCGCTCTTATAGCATCTTCAATATCATGATTGTTATATGCAATATCATCAGATATAGAGGCAATTTGGGATTCTAAATGTGGTTGTTTACTTAAATTTAAATCATGAGATTTATTGTATGATTTTAAGTGAAAATGAATATTATTAGATAATATGCCATTATGTTTAACAATACCCTCTAAACTCTCCCAAGATAAATTTAAACCATTAAAATTTGGATGCCTTTTTTCTATAAAAGTTATTAATCTTAGAGTTTGATCATTATGGTTAAATTTCCCAAAATCCATCATTACATCATTTAATGATTTTTCACCATTATGACCAAATGGTGGATGACCTAAATCATGGGCCAGGGCAACTGTTTCTCCTAAATCTTCGTTTAAATCAAATAACCTGCATAAAGATCTTGAAATTTGAGCTACTTCTAATGAGTGTGTGAGTCTAGTTCTAAAATAATCACTTTCTGTTTCTATAAAGACCTGTGTTTTATGTTTAAGTTTCCTAAATGAATTAGAATGAATGATACGATCTCTATCTCTCTCAAAAGGAGTTCTAAATAAATCTTCATCATATTCATTATACAATCTTCCCTTAGTTTTTAATGGATTTGCAGCAAGAGATTTAAACATAGAAATTTTATTATATAATTATATAAAAAATAACTTATAGTAACAATATAACATATGGAAAAAAATATAGAAATTACTAACAATGCACAAGAGCATATTACTAAAATTCTAAAGGAAGACAATTCAAAATATTTTAGAATTACAGTTTTGGGAGGTGGTTGTGCAGGCTTTCAATATAAATTTGATTTTGTAAATCAAGCAAATAACGATGATATTGTATTTAAAAAAAATAAAATAACTTTAATAATTGATGATAGCTCACTGGAATTAATAAAAGGTTCAAAAATTGATTATGTTAATGAACTCATTGGATCATCTTTCAAAATAACAAATCCACAAGCAACATCATCTTGTGGATGTGGTACTTCTTTTTCAATTTAATTAATGAAGCTTACTACATGGAATGTTAATTCAATAAATGCAAGAATTGAGCATTTAGAAAAACTAATTAAAAAAGATAAATCTGATATTTATTTTTTACAAGAACTTAAATGTACAAATGATAATTTTCCTTATGATGTAATTAAAAATTTAGGATATGAAATTATTGTTAATGGTCAAAAAGCCTGGAATGGGGTAGCAATTTTAAGTAAAAAAAAATTAGAAATAATTAACGATAAGATTCCAACCTTTAAAGAAGATGAAAATTCAAGAATATTAGAAACTGAACTTAAATTACCACAGATCAAAAATAAAATTAAATTATTTAATATATATTTACCAAATGGAAATCCTATCGAAACTGAAAAATTTAAATATAAAATTGATTGGATGAAGAAGTTTAATGAATATGTTCTAGATCTTTGCAAAAGAAATACACCAATTATAATTGGAGGTGATTTTAATGTTATCCCTAGTGATGAAGATGTTTATTCTCCAGAAAATTATAAAAACGATGCTTGTGCTCACCCTCTAACTAGAGAACAATATAGGAAATTAATAAATTCAGGATTTACAGATACTGTAAAATACTTTGTTGAAGGTAAAACTAATTGGACATTCTGGGGTTATCGAGGAGGTGGTTGGCAAAAAGGTAACGGTTTAAGGATAGACCATTTTTTAACTACATCCGAAATCACTGATATTATTAAATCTGTAACAATTAATAGAGAACCACGTGGATGGGAGAAAGCATCAGATCACACCCCTGTAACTATAGAAATATAAATTTAATAAAAAATATTAAATATCAGCATAAGTATGGGTTTCATCTTTTGCGCCTGGTTGAGTTACTGCACCTTCATACGCAGGACCAACAGTTTGCGCATATTTCCATATTGAGCCAGAGTTATGATTAGTTTTTCTTGGCTTCCAATCTTTTTTTCTTTTTTCAATTTCATCTTTGGATAAATTAACATTAATTTCACCTTTAATAGCGTCAATAATTATCTCATCACCATCTTTCAATAATCCAATCATTCCTCCAACTGCAGCTTCTGGACCTACATGACCTATGCAAAAACCTCTTGTCCCTCCGGAAAATCTTCCATCAGTTATCAAAGCAACGGTTTCACCTAATCCTTGTCCATAAATAGCACCTGTTGTAGATAACATTTCTCTCATTCCAGGACCGCCTTTTGGCCCTTCATATCTTATAATTACTGCATCACCGGCTTTTATTTCATTTTTTAAAACCGCTGTTAAAGCATCTTCTTCACAATCAAAACATTTAGCATTTCCATGAAATTTCAAATTTTTTAAACCAGCAATTTTAGAAATACTTCCATCTTCAGCTAAATTACCCCATAAACCCACTACTGAGCTGTGTTTACTTATAGGTTTATCACATGAGTAAACAACGTCTTGATTTTTTGGAAATATAATATCTCTATGATTTTCTCCAATAGTTTTTCCGGTAGCTGTAATACAATCTCCATTTATATAACCCCCATCAATTAGAGATTTAATAACAACAGGAACACCACCTACTTCATAAAGATCTTTCGCAACATATTTACCTCCAGGTGACATATCTCCAATATATGGAGTAGATTGATAAATTTCTACTACATCTCTTAAGGTAAACTTTATTCCAGCTTCATTTGCAATAGCAGGTAAATGAAGTGCTGCATTTGTTGATCCACCAGTAGCAGCAACAACTACTGCTGCATTTTTAAGGGATTCAATCGTAACTATATCTCTAGGTCTTATATTTTTAGATATTAGATTCATTACCGCCTTACCACTTTCTATTCCATAATTATCTCTTTCTTTATATGTAGCTGGGGTCATTGCTGAATTAGTTAGTGCTAAACCAACTGCTTCAGAAATACAAGCCATTGTATTTGCTGTAAATTGACCTCCACAAGATCCTGCTGTTGGACAAGCAACTTTTTCGATGTTTTTTAATTCAGCATCATCTATTGCACCCTGCGCATGTTTACCTACGGCTTCAAAAACGTCTATAATAGTTAAATCCTTACCTTTATAATTACCTGGTAAAATAGAACCTCCATAAATAAATACAGAAGGTATGTTAAGTCTTACCATAGCCATCATAAGACCTGGTAAAGATTTGTCACAACCTGCTAAACCAACAATACCATCATAACAATGCCCTCTTACTGAAAGCTCAACACTATCAGCTATTACTTCCCTGCTTACTAATGAAGCTTTCATGGCTTCATGTCCCATAGCAATACCATCAGTCACTGTAATAGTTGTAAATTCTCTAGGTGTTCCATTTAACTCCTTAACACCAATTTTTACTGCTTGAGCCTGCCTACCTAATGTAATATTACATGGCGCAGATTCATTCCAAGTTGTTGCAACTCCAATAAAAGGTTGATAAATTTCTTCTTCTGTTAATCCCATTGCATAATACATAGATCTATGAGGTGCACTTTTAGGACCAACACTTACATGCCTACTTGGAAGTTTTGATTTTATATTAGATCCTTTTTCTGTCATATCAATATTAACTAATAGTATTTATTATTTGATCTATTTTTTCAATAGAAGACTTTAGTTCATTTTCTTGAAATTTAAAATCATCAATTACATTTTCTGGCGCTTTTTCTAAAAAATTATCATTTTTTAATTTATTTTTTAAATCTGTTAGTTTTTTATTTTGAATATTTTTCTTTTTTGTCAATTTGTCAACTTCTTTATCAGTATCAATAATTCCTTCTAAAGGTATGAACAAAGATAGGTTTGATAATACTATAAAAGCTCCTTTTGTATTTGTAATTTTATCAAACATAACAGATTCAATTTTTAAAAATTGTTTAATTTCTTTCAAATTTTCTTTTATAAACTTTTCTATAGATCTATCTTTTAATTCTATATTTAAATTTATAGACTTTTTATATGGTATATTTAATTCAGATCGAATATTTCTTATTGATGAAATTAAATTAATTAAAATCTCTACTTTATTCTTTGATAAAATAAAATCTTTTGAAAGATTTAATTTATCGAAATTTTGCAACATTAAAAAATTATTTTTATCAAATAATTCATTCCAAATTTTTTCTGATATAAATGGCATTATAGGATGTATAATTTTTAAAATTTGTCCAAATGTCCAACCAGCAACTATTTTATTTTCAGATGATTTTGTTTCATCATTAAAATTAGATTTAATTAATTCAATGTACCAATCACAATATGTATGCCATACAAAATGATAAATTGAATTTGCAACTTCATGAAATAAATATTTATTAATATTTTTTTCTACTGAGTTCATTAATGTAACTAACTCTGCAATTATCCACTTATTTGTATTTAATTTAATATTATCTAAGTTAATATTTTGCTCAAAAACACAATTATTTATTTGTAAGAATTTAGCTGCGTTCCAAATTTTGTTTGAAAATGACTTGTAACCTTTTACTCTAGTTTCTGATAATTTAACATCACGGCCTGGATTGATTAATGCAGTTAATGAAAACCTGAGTGTATCAGCTCCATACTTGTCTAATAAATCTAAAGGGTCAATAATATTCCCTTTTGATTTCGACATTTTCTTTCCTTTTTCATCTCTAATAAGTGGGTGAATATATATATCTTTAAACGGAGTTTTTTTCATAAAATATGAACCCATCATCATCATTCTTGCTACCCAAAAGAAAATTATATCAAAACCAGTAACCAAAACATTGCCTGGATAAAATCTATTTAATTCATAAGTATTGTTTGGCCAATCTAAAGTAGAAAAAGTCCACAAAGCTGAGGAGAACCAAGTATCCAAAACATCTTCATCTTGAATAAGTTCAGTTTCTTTTCCATAATATTTTTTGGCTTTAATTTTTGCTTCTTTTTCAGAAATATCTACAAAGTATTTATTATCAGGTCCATACCAAGCTGGTATCTGATGTCCCCACCATAGTTGTCTAGAAATACACCATGGTTGTATATTTTCCATCCAGTTATAAAAAGTATTTTCCCATTGTTTAGGAATGAAATTAGAATTACCTTCTTTGACTGAATTGATTGGATCTATTGATAATTTTTTGGCATTACAAAACCATTGATCAGTCAGCCAAGGCTCTATAACTACTCCAGATCTGTCACCATATGGCACAACCATTATTTGTTTTTCTTCTTTAATTAATAGATTCAAGTTAGTTAATTTCTCCAAGATCATTTTTCTTGCTTTATATCTATCTAGATTTTGAAATTCTGTAGGAGCATTTTTATTAATTTTTGCAAATTCATTAAAAATATTAATAAATTCAAGATTATGACGTTTACCAACTTCAAAATCATTAAAATCATGAGCAGGAGTAATTTTTACCGCTCCAGATCCTTTTTCTGGATCAGCATAAGCGTCTGCTATAATTGGTATTTTTTTATTAATAATAGGTAAAGTGCAAAATTTTCCAATCAAATTTTTATATCTTGTATCATCTGGGTGCACTGCAACAGCTGTATCACCAAGCATTGTTTCTGGTCTAGTAGTTGCTACTACAACATAATTATTATCATCTATAGGGTATTTTATATGCCATAAACTCCCTTCTTGTTCAATTTGCTCAACTTCCAAATCTGAAATTGCAGTCAATAATTTAGGATCCCAATTAACAAGTCTTTTGTCTTTATAAATTATACCATCATTGAATAAATCAACAAATACCTTACGGACTGCAGTAGACAATCCTTCATCCATGGTAAATCTTTCACGCGACCAATCAGCAGAAGCTCCAAGTCTTTTTAGTTGATTTTTAATTTTTCCGCCTGATTCATTTTTCCATTTCCAAACTTCTTTGATAAAATTTTCTCTTCCAATATCTCTTCTTTTAATATTTTTTTTGGATAATTGTTTTTCTACAACCATTTGTGTTGCTATACCTGCATGATCGGTACCTGCTTGCCACAAAACTTCTTTTCCTTTCATTCTATGATATCTTATTAAAATATCCTGAATTGTAAAAGTTAGAGCATGCCCCATATGTAAACTTCCAGTAACATTAGGTGGAGGCATCATAATCGAGTAAGGTTCCTTTTTTTTTATTGATTTAAAACATTCAGATTGCTCCCATTCTGAATAAATTTTCTTTTCATCAATTTCGAATTCAAAATATTTAGAAGTCAACATGATTATTTTTTTAAATATTTATTAATATAATCAGGAATTTTTTCTTCCAAAACTTTATCTAATTTTTGATTAAAAATTTCATTAATTTTTGAATCTAATATTTGTTTTATATTCTCTTTGTCAGATTTATCTTTTGTTAAGTTTTTTATTGTTCCATCATCGATAACTTGTTTGTTTAAAATTAAAACATCATTTTGAAATTCTTTAGTATCATCATCTTCTAAAGCTCTTCTTATTACATCTAAGGTTTCTTTTATTGATTGATCTTTGCTCATTTATTACAATTATAAATCATAAAAAAAAGTATCAAAGTAATTAATTAAATTTTGGAATATAATTTTTAAATAATTCAAGGAGATTTCCCTCAAGAGCTTTGATTTTAAAATAATTCAAGATGTAATCTTTCTTTGCATTTAAATAACTTACATTAACATCTAATAAATCACTCTCAGCTTCAATTAAATCAGTTATTGATTTCGTTCCAATATCATATTCTTCTTTTATTATTTCAATAGAGGTTTCAATAGTATCTATTCTTTTTAAATTTGTTTTGATACTAGATTTGCTTATCAAATAATTTTTAAATAAATTTGAAGTTTCAATATCAAGGTCTGCTAAATAATCTTCAACATTTAACTCAGATTGTAAAATTTGTGAATTATACTTACGAATATTTGAGTTATCAATATTTTGCTGAAATATTGGAATTGTAAGTGTTAAAGCTATAGTTCCATCAGTTGATTCTGTTCCATCATCCATTCTTCCTGCATTTGAATATTCAGCAGAGGCAGACAAATCTAAACTAGGTAATTTTGTATTTTTTTCTTTTTCCAAAAGTATTTTTTTATTAGAAATTTCGTTTTTTAATATCAATAAATTAAAATTTTTTATATTAACATTACTAATTACATTTTTAAAAATTAAATCCTCATTTAAATCTATTAAAGTTTCCAATTCTAATGGTTCTTCACCAACAATTCTTTTAAAAGTTTTTTTGCTAATTAAATAATTTTGATCAGCAATAAATAAATTAGTTTCTGCTATAGAAAATGCAGACTCAGCACTTTGTAGATCATATAAAGTAGCAGAACCTAATTCAAATCTAGTTTTTGTTTCTTCTAAAACCCTTAAAACAGAATCATAATTTTTTTTATTTGCTTCTAATGATTCTTTATAATTTATAACTGTTAAATAACCATCAATTGCATTCAATATCAGTTCTTGTAATGTATTTTGAAATTTTAAAATTTCATTATTATATAATATTTGAGACCTATTAATTTCTAAATTATTAATACCTCCATCATAAAGATTTTGTGATAAGCTAAGTTTGTATTTATCAGTTAAAGTTTCAGGAGTTGTGTCTCCAGTAGTTGCAGATTTATCAGCATTTGAATACGTTCCTGAAATTGTTGTTGTTATTGAGGGTAGTTTTTGTCCATATGCATTTTCAATCAATTCTTTTGATTCATTCAATTTTTCAATTGATATTTGAACTTTAGGATTGTTGTCTATAGTACTTTTTACTGATTGACTAATAGTCAACGCGTAAAGAGGATTAAAAAAGAATAAAACAAATAATATTAATAATAATTTCATCTTATAATTTAAAGGTTGATTTAATTTCATCTGAAGAAAAACTTGAAAAAACATCAAATAGATATTCATTAGTATGGGCATCACTGTTTCTCGTTAATTTAAAAGCTTTTGATAAATCATTTTTTAATTTTTGAATATAAATTAATCTTCCTTGATTTGGATTTAGTTGTTCAACAAGTTTATTGTTAAAATTATAAACTGGTGAGTCTATAATAATTAAGTCATAGGGAGCTTCAATACCGTAACCATAATCTAATTTTGACTTTACAATTTCAGCATTTAAAATTTTAAAAGTCTTGAAATTATTTTTTAATTTTTCAATTAAATTTTCATTTTCTTCAATAATAATGATTTCATGACAGAATTTTGCAATAATTAAAGACAGATATCCGGTCAATCCACCAACATGAAGAACCTTATCACTTTTATTAATTTCAGCATATTTAATGATTTGAGCTAAATGAAGATTTTTTAAATATCCTCTATTTTCAAATAAATTAATATTATTGTCAGAATAACAAATATTTTTAAGCTTTTCCGGTAAAAAATTTTCTTTAGGAGTATATTTGAATATATTTAATATATTTTGGTCGCTAATTTTATTTGGCTTTAACTGGTTAAGAACCATTAATTCCCTTGCTATTTCAAAATTTAAATTCATTTGTAGAAGTATTTTGTTATATAAGCAGATTTAAATTATTAGCAAATACATATATTTTTTTATTACATAATTAAGCTAAGTTATCTTGTTAATTGACTATAATGAGATAAAGCATTAATTGTCCACAATTTGGCTCGGTGGCAGAGTGGTTATGTAGGGGCCTGCAAAGCCTTGCACAGCGGTTCGATTCCGCTCCGAGCCTCCAATTTTTTCTTGTTTTTTGTATTTTTTTTAATTAACAGCTAAAATGTGTTCCTCGGTAGCTCAGTGGTAGAGCAATCGGCTGTTAACCGATCGGTCGCTGGTTCGAGCCCGGCCCGGGGAGCCAAATTAATTTGTAACTCCTTTTATGTTAGCTGGTATGGCAATATCCATTAATTTAGGATCTTCTAAATTTAAATTGTTCATTATATTTGCATATTCTTGAGCGGAATTAACCTGCAGTCTTGGATTTAATTTTTTTTCATTTCCTATAGAGCTAACTTTTTCACCTTTATAGTCGTGAGCAGGGAATATTAAAGTTTCATCTTTTAATTTTAACAATCTTTCAAATAAAGAATTATATTGTTCATATGGGTTACCATTTTGGAAATCTGTTCTACCTGTACCATTTATCAAAAGTGTATCTCCTGTAAAAACTCTATCATTCATTAAAAAGCTATATGAATCATCTGTATGTCCAGGTGTATACAATGATTTTAATTCTAATTTTTCTAATTTAATTATTTCATTATCTTTAACTTTTAAATTAACTATCTCTGCTTTTGTTTGCTCGCCCATTACAGTAATACATTTAGTTCTTTTTTTTAATTCAGATAATCCAGAAATATGATCAGCGTGTAAATGTGTGTCTATAACTTTCACAAGTTTTAAATTCAATTTTGATAATATTTCAATATATTCATCAGTTTTATCTAAAACTGGATCGATAATTAGAGCTTCTCTGCCAATACCGCTAGAAATCAAATATGTATAGGTTGAGGAGGCAGAATCAAACAATTGCTTAAAAATCATAGTTACGTTAATTATAATAAATTATTTAAAAAGCTATTATAATTTTAGGAGGAATAATATTATGTCACTAAGAATTAATGATACAGCGCCAGATTTTAAAGCAAATACAACACAAGGAGATATAACTTTCCATGAATGGATAGGTGACAGTTGGGCAGTTTTATTTAGTCACCCTAAATATAAAACTCCAGTTTGCTCTACTGAATTAGGAGAAGTTGAGCATTTATCTGAAGAGTTTAAAAAAAGAAATGTTAAAACCATAGGTTTAAGCGTTGACACTGTTGATGAAACATCTTCGTGGTTAGATGATATAAATGATATAGCTGGAGCTAAACCCAAGTTTCCAATTATAGCTGATACAAATTTGGAAATTTCTAAAATGTACAATATGCTCCCTACTAGTCTAGAGGGAACATCTGATGGAAGAACAGCTATTGATAATGAAACGGTAAGAACAGTGTTTATAATTGGTCCTGATAAGAAAGTTAAACTTTATTTAACTTATCCAATGACAACTGGAAGAAATTTCAATGAAATATTGAGAGTTATTGATTCTATGCAATTAACTTCATCTCATCCTGTAGCAACACCAGTTAATTGGAACAAAGGTGAAGAGGTAATTATCAAGCCATCTGTAAAAGATGAAGAAGCAAAAAAATTATTTCCAAATGGTTGGAACACTATCAAACCTTATTTGCGTAAAATACCTGACCCTTCTAACAATTAATAACTATTTTAATTGATGTGATTGCAAATAATGATTTATTAAACAAACAGAAGGAGCACTGGGATAATCAATTTTCAAATAAGAAAGATATGTTTGGAAACTCACCAAGCATTGCAGCAATAAAAGCAAATAGTGTATTTACAAATAACAAATGCACTAATTTGCTTGAACTAGGTGCTGGACAAGGACGGGATACATTATTTTTTTTAGAGAAAAATTATAAAATTTCTTCACTCGATTATTCAAAAACTGCTATTAACCAAATAATAAAAAAATCAAAATTTTTTAAAAATAATAAAAATTTAAATGCAAAATGCCATGATGTTCGTTTAAAATTGCCATTTGATGATAGCAGCTTTGATGGATGCTATTCACATATGCTTTTTTGTATGGCATTTACATATGAGCAAATACATTCAATAAATACTGAATTATTAAGAGTTCTAAAACCTGGTGGAATTAATATTTATACTGTTAGAAATCATTCTGATGGAGATTTTCAAAATGGAAAATTTATAGATAAAAATATATATCAAAATGATGGTTTTATTGTTCATTTTTTTTCTATAAAAATTATTAATGAGTTATCACATGGTTATGAAATTTTAAAAATTAAAGATTTTGATGAAGGAAACTTTCCTAGAAAACTTTTTCTAGTAATTATGAAAAAAAAATAATTTACATATTTTTCATTTTTTCTTAACATTTAACCCTAATTATATCTTTAAAATTTGTAGTATAACTCGGTGTTAGCTTTTCTCTTTTTATTTTCCATTTATTTTCTACTCCTTCTGAAGCTATCTTTAATGTTGAATTTCCATAACGAGAGTTGATTAAATCCATACTTTTCATAATAGATTCTGATACATCTCTTTTATAATCCAATAAACCTTTTGTAATAGAAGATTTGCTTAATTCATTTAAAATAACTCCTGCTTTTTTATAATTATAACCCTTTCGATATATTTTTTTGAGTCCCAAAAGTGCATTTTTAACTATTTGTAAACTGTCATTGGTTGGATACGGTAACTGCAATTTAATTGAATTTGAATATTGTTTTTCTCTTCTGTTAAAATAATTAGTTAAAATAAAAACATTCATAGAATGTGCTACTAACCCCTCTTCTCTTATTTTTTGTGCTGCACGGGAGCTATAATTTGTTACTGATTCTTCTAAATCTATTAATTTATTTACAGATTTGCCAAAAGATCTAGAAACACAACAATTTTTTTTATTAGTAGGCATTAAATCAAGCTCCAAACAAGAAATTCCATGTAATTCTAAATAAATTTTTTCTCCAACAACACCCATATTTTTTCTAATCCACCCTTTGTCAGTGTTAATAAAATCTAAAGCATTATTAATTTTATAACTTCTAAGAAACATTGATAAACGCCTTCCTATACCCCAAACATCACCTATTGGTGTTCTTGCTAATCCATTTTTTACATCTAACCACTCTTTTAAAATACAAACACCTTGATAATCTTCATTTTTTTTAGCTAAATTATTTGCTATTTTAGAAAGTGTTTTTGTAGACCCTACTCCGATACTAACTGGTATGCCAATCCATTTTTTTATTTTTTCTACTATATGACTACAATAAGTATTTAACTCATAATTTTCAAAACCATTCAAACTAAGAAAAGCTTCATCTATTGAGTAAATTTCCACTTCAGGTGAAAATTTTACTAAAGTCTCCATTACTCTCTGAGAAATATCTCCGTATAAAGAATAGTTTGAAGAAAAAACTTTAATTTTATTTTTTTCTATAATTTTTTTTGCTTTGAAATATGGCTCTCCCATTTTAATACCTAAGCTCTTGGCTTCAGAAGAACGAGTAATAATACAGCCATCATTATTAGATAAAACTACAATAGGCTTTCCCATTAATTTTGGATTAAATATACGCTCACAAGATGCATAAAAAGAATTACAATCAATAAGTGCTATTGATTTTTTTAATGAGTAATGATTATTAGGTAGTTGTTTTGTGTATAACATAAGTTACTACTCCCCAAATAAAACATTCCATCTCTTCTTTAACCTCAATAGCTGGATACTCATCATTTGCAGAAACTAAAAAAAAAGATTTATTTTTTTTAAGTATTTTTTTTACTGTTAAATCTCCAAAAATAGAAGCTATAACAATGTTGTTATTGCGTGGTGAAACACTTCTATCTACAATTAACAAATCCCCTGATAGTATTCCTGCTCCTGACATAGATGACCCGCTAGCTTTGACTATAAAAGTAGCTGCAGGATGTTTTATTAAATACTCATTTAAGTCTAACTTATTCTCCATATAATCAGTAGCTGGAGAAGGAAAACCTGCAGATACAGAATCTTGAAAGAAAGTTGTAATGATTTGTTTTTTTGACTTATTTTGATAAATTTCTATTTTTTTCTCTTTAAACATATAATTAAATACTATTTCTAACTAATTGATAAATAATAATTATATTAAATTAATATAATTATGTTCTTATTTTGTTCTTTTTATTACGAAAGATAAAAAAGTCAATATATATAATTAAAATCTGCTAAAAAAATATATGATAAAAATATACGAAAACGATGCATACATAAAAGAATTTGTAACAAATATAGCGGAAATAAAAGAAATAGAAAAATTAATAGAACTTAAAGAAACTGCATTTTACGCTAAAGGTGGAGGTCAGCCAGGAGATATAGGAGTACTAATAAATAATAACCAAGAAATAAAGGTAATAAATACAATAAAAATAGAAAACAAAATATATCATGAGGTAGAAAGCATTGAAAATATAAGCTTAGAAGAAAAAATAGAAGGAAAAATAAATTGGAAAATTAGATATAAACATATGAGAATGCATAGTGCACTACATCTAATGTGCTCAATAATTCCAATGGGGGTAACAGGAGGTCAAATAGGTTTTGAAAAAAGTAGATTAGATTTTAACGACCCAGACAAAAAAATAAATAAAGAAGAAGTAGAAGAAAAATTAAATGAACTTGTAAGTGAAGATCATAAAATAACTTATGAATTGATAGATAGTAAGATTTTAGAAGAAAAACCAGAAATTGTTAGAACAATGTCTGTAAAGCCACCACAGATTAATGGAAAAATTAGATTAGTAAAAATTGGTAATGTCGATTTACAACCTTGTGGAGGAACCCATGTTAAATCAACTTTAGAAATTGGTAAAATTACAATAGGAAAAGTTGAAAACAAAGGTAAAATGAATAGAAGAGTAAATATTATTCTTAATGATTAAGGATTTGACTTAAGAATAATTTAGTTCTGTCACTTTCAGGGTTGTTAAAAAATTTATCTGGTGAAGCTTCTTCAACAATCCTGCCTTCATCCATAAAAACCATTCGATTAGCAACAGTTTTAGCAAATCCCATCTCATGAGTAACAACTATCATAGTCATACCACCATCGGCTAAGTCTACCATTACATCTAAAACTTCTTTAATCATTTCAGGATCTAAAGCAGATGTAGGTTCATCAAAAAGCATAATATTAGGCTTCATGGCAAGAGATCTTGCAATAGCAACTCTTTGTTGTTGACCACCTGAAAGTTGCCCAGGATATTTATTCGCTTGTTCAGGTATTTTTACAATTTCAAGTTGTTCCATTGCCAATTCTTCAGCCTCAGCTTTTGGCATTTTTTTAACCCAAATTGGTGCTAGAGTAATATTTTCTTTTACACTTAAGTGAGGAAAAAGATTGAATTGTTGAAAAACCATCCCAACTTCTTTTCTTACACTATCAATATTCTTTAAATTCCCGGTAAGCTCAATGCCATCAACAATTATAGTGCCTTCTTGGTGCTCCTCTAATCTATTAATACATCTAATCATTGTTGATTTTCCAGAACCAGAGGGACCACACACAACAATTCTTTCTTTCTTTTTTACCTCAAGATCAACATCTTTAAGTACATGGAATTCACCAAACCACTTGTTTACATTTTTTAATGAAATTATTGAATCTTCTGACATATTTAATCTGCTCCCATGTTAATACCTGTTTTTAACTTTTTTTCCAAATATAAACTGTACCTAGACATTGCAAAAGTGAAAATAAAAAATACCAAAGATACGAAGAAGTAAACCTCATAAGCTAAACCAAGCCAAGTAGTATCGGCTAAAGCCCCTCTTCCAATCCCAAGTAGATCTAATAAACCAACTATAATTACCAAAGTCGTATCTTTAAATAACCCAATGGATGTGTTAACAATTGATGGGATAGAAATTCTAATTGCCTGAGGTAAAACTACTTTCATATTCATTTGCCAATATGACAAACCAATTGATCTAGCAGCTTCATATTGTCCTTGAGGTATTGCTTGTAAACCTCCTCTAATTACTTCTGCCATATATGCTGATTGAAATAAAGTAACAGCCACTAAGACTCTTGCTAAACCATCCATATCAATACCCTCAGGTAAAAATAATGGAAGCATAACCATACCAAAGAATAAAAGAGTAATTAATGGGACGCCTCTAATAAATTCAATAAATAAAGTACACATCATGCTTATTACTGGAAGATTAGATCTTCTACCTAAAGCCAATATAATACCGAGAGGAAAAGCTAATGCTATTCCTGTACAACCTAATACTAATGTAACAAGCAATCCTCCCCATTTATTTGTAGATATTGATTCTAATCCAAGACCTCCATTTAGAAGAAAAAAAGCTATTATAGGAAAAATATATGTGAATTTTAAAAAATGTTTTCTATAAGGAAATCTATCAAAAAGCAAAGGTACAACAGCAACTACCAATAAAAAATAACTTAAGTTTACTCTCCAAACTTCATCTCTTGGATAGAATCCATACATAAATTGATAAAACCTTACGTAAATAATAGCCCAACATGCACCACCATTTTCTGGGTCAAGAACTCTTGAGCACATCTCTCTGTTTACAATTTCTTCACCATTAAAATTATATTTAAAATCTGCAGCAAAAATAGTCCAATTGAGTATCCAAGGAATAAATTGGAATAGGATATAAATAACAAATAAGGAAATTAGAGAATTTACCCAATTAGAAAATAAATTTGCCCTAAGCCATCCTAAAACACCAGTTGTAGCAACTGGAGGTTTTCTAGATTCAGTTATTTCATTCATATTACTTTTCTTTAAATTGTATACTTTTATTATAAATATTCATAAAGACAGATATGGTTAAACTTATAGTTAAGTATGTTGCCATTACAATAACCATACACTCAATAGCCTGACCAGTTTGATTTAGACTAATACCACCAAAACCATGTACTAAATCAGCATATCCTACTGCTATTCCAAGAGAAGAATTTTTTGTTAAATTTAAATATTGGCTTGTTAAAGGAGGAACAATAACTCTCAATGCCTGAGGTATAATTATAAGCCTCATTATCCAACTCTTTTTTAAACCTAAGGAAGCTGAAGCTTCTCTTTGACCTTTTGTTACTGACAATATACCAGATCTTACTGTCTCTGAAATAAAAGCAGCAGTATAAATAGTTAGTGCTAAAAACATTGCGATAAATTCAGGTCTAATAACCATACCACCTTTAAAGTTAAAGCCCTTAAGCGCTGGATAATCGAAAGATAACGGAGAGCCTAAAATAAAGAATAATAAAAGTGGTACAAATATAATCATGCCAAAGGCAGTTGATATAACTGGAAACTGTTTGCCAGTTTCATCTTGTCTTTTTTTAGCCCATCTCCTTATTATATAACTTGAAATTAAAGCTAATATGAACGCAATAAACACATAAGAAAATCCATTTTCAAATACAGGTCTAGGAGAATATATTCCCCTATTTGATATAAAAAAAATATCTAAAAATTCTAAAGCTTGTTTTATTCTAGGTAACTGAATTAAAATACTATACCAAAGTATAATTTGCAAAAGTAATGGAACATTCCTTGTAAACTCAACATAAATATAAGCTACCCTAACAAGTAACCAGTTTGATGAAAGTCTAATAATTCCAACTAAAAAACCAAGTATTGTTGCAGCAATACAACCACAAACTGAAACAAGAAGAGTGTTAAGTACGCCTACAAAATAAACATCCAAATGTGTGTCTGTAGATTTAAAATTAATAAATGGTGAAAAACTTATATCAAATCCTGCAGGATCTGTAAGAAATCTCCATCCAGTTGCAATATTTCTTTTTTCTAAATTGTAAGCGGTTGTTTGAACAATAAAATATATACCAAGTGCAAAAAGACCAATGACTAAAGTTTGAAAAAAAATAGATCTAAACTTTTCATCTGAAAAAAAATTTAAGTTAGATCTCATTAAACACCTATGATGTTATAAAAAAAAATAGGGGGTTTTGAAACCCCCTATTTAAAAAAATTAACGATTTATCTGAATGGAGGCGCGTATAAAATACCACCTTGAGTCCAAAGAGCATTAAGTCCTCTAGCAATTTCAAGAGGTGTATCTGGACCTACATTAGCTTCGTAAGATTCTGAGTAGTTACCAATTTGTTTAATAATTTGGTAAGCCCAATCAGGTGCTAATTCAAGCATTTCACCATATGAACCTTCAACGCCTAGAAGTCTAAGTACCTCAGGAACATTTGAACTCTTTTGAGCATCAACGTTTTCAGATGAAACACCTAGTTCTTCAGCAATAATCATTGCATTTAGAGACCAACGTACTACGTCACCCCATTGGTGGTCACCGTGTCTTACAAGTGGACCAAGAGGTTCTTTAGAAATAATTTCTGGTAAAACAACCCATTTATCTGGATTAGATGCTGCAGCTCTTGTAGAAGAAAGACCTGAAGCGTCAGTTGTATAAACATCACATCTACCAGCAAATAAGTTTTCTTTACCTTCATCATTGGTTTCAATTGGAAGTGCTTCATAACCAATTCCATTTAATCTAAAGAAATCAGCTAAGTTTAATTCTGTTGTAGTACCAGTTTGGATACAAACAGTAGCACCGTCAAGTTCAGTTGCACTTGAAACACCAAGAGCAGAAGGAACCATGAATCCTTGTCCATCATAGAAGTTAACACCTACGAACTCAAAACCAAGATTAACATCACGGCTTATTGTCCAAGTAGTATTTCTCGCTAACATATCAACTTCACCAGAAGCTAAAGTAGGGAAACGAGATTTACCAGTTGTAGTGATAAATTCTACTTTTGAACGGTCTCCAAAAACTGCTACAGCAACTGCACGACACATATCTGCATCAAGACCAGCCCACTCTCCGCTATCATCAGGAGCAGCAAAACCAGCTAAACCAGTTGTTACACCACATTTTAGAAAACCTCTATTTTTAACATCATCAAGAGTTCCTGCATTTGCAGAAAAAGCAAATACTGAAACAGCTAAGATTGATAATAGTTTTTTCATATTATTTTCCTCTCATTAAATAATTATTTAAGGATCTTTTTTCAAAGATTAGTATCCCATTACCAAATTAATATGTTATTCGAAATAATAAATTTTAACGATGTTATAAATCTATAAATTGTTTATACTAAGGACATCAACATACTAAATGTAGTAGTATATGAAAAAAAGTACAAAATTAGTAAAATTAGGAAGAGACCCGTTAAAGCAAAAAGGATTCATTAATCCTGGAATTTATAAAGGGTCAACAATGATATTTAAAAATTTCAAAGAATATTTGCATGATATTAATAGAAAAGATGATGACTCAAGGCTTTATGGAATAAAATCAAATCCATCACAAAAGGAGTTAGAGGTAGCTATCTCAACTTTATATAGAGCTAAAGATACAGTTATTGCACCAACTGGTATGGCTTCAATTATTATTCCTTTTTTTGCATTTCTAAATTCAGGTGATGAAGTTTTAATTAATGATTCAGTATATGGACCTACAAGAATTTTTTGTAACGATATAATAAAAAGACTTGGGATTAAAATCAAATATTTTCATCCAACTCAAAATATAAAAAATTTTAAAAAATTGATCACAAAAAAAACAAAATTAATATACTTAGAATCACCTGGAACAGCAACTTTTGACATTATTGATATTCCTTTTATTACTAAAATTGCTAAAAAATTAAATATTCCAACAGTAATTGATAATACTTGGGCTTCTCCTATATTTTGTGATCCAATAAAACTTGGAATAAATGTGATAATAGATGCAGGAACAAAATATATAAATGGACACTCGGATGTTTTAATAGGCTTTATAAGTTCAGATAAAAAACACTATAAGAAAATTAGATCAACAATAAAAACTTTAGGTATAATTCCAGGATCTGAAGAAGTTTATTTAGCTTTAAGAGGGTTACCTACATTAGAATTAAGACTAAAACAAATTGAGAAAAATGCTCTTGAGATGGCAACTAAGTTAAAAAAACATCCATTAATAGAGGATGTATTTCATCCAGCATTATCACATACAATTAATCATAATATTTGGAAAAGAGATTTTACAGGTAGCTCAGGTTTATTTTCTTTTTCCATGAAAAAACATTATTCAAATAAAATGATAGAAAGATTTTATAAAAAATTAAAAATATTTAAAATTGGATATAGTTGGGGTGGTTTCGATAGCTTAATTACATTTCCGCAAATAGATAAAAGAATTATTAAAGAAAAAAAATATACAGGAAACCTTATAAGATTGTATTGTGGCCTAGAAGATTCAGAAGACCAAATTAAAGATATAATGAATGCTCTAAAAATCTTTTAAATGGAAACAAATATATATTTATTTGCTGCAATAGGTGTATTTTTTTTTGGCATAGCTAAAGGAGGTTTTGCAGGTCCTATATCAATGCTTGCAATACCATTGATGTCATTAGTAATGAGCCCACTTAAAGCTGCAGGAATACTATTACCACTATTAGTTTTAATGGATATTATTGCAATTTTTATATTTTGGAAAAAATGGGATGTTAGAATTTTAAAAATAATTATACCTGCTTCAATAATTGGTATAATCTTTGGGACTTTCACTTTTCAATACACAACAGAAAATCAAATAAGATTAATAGTAGGAATAATTACAATTTTATTTGTAATAATATCTGTTGTTCAAAAAAATAATTTATTACTAAGACCTACCAAAATAAAGGGTTATTTTTGGGCAGGAACCTCAGGTTATACAAGTTTTTTAATTCATGCTGGGGCACCCCCAATGAATTTTTATATGTTACCATTAAAATTAGATAAGATAACCTATATTGGCACAGCAACATATGCTTACTTTATAATTAATTTAGTTAAATTAATACCTTACTATTACTTAAATTTACTTGGTCCTTCTAACCTTAGGATATCGTTTTATTTAATTCCAATAGCAATTATTAGTGTTGGTATAGGGTACTACTTACAAAAAATCATATCAGAAAAGATATTCTTTAACATAATTTATATTCTACTATTTGTAAGTGGTTTAAAATTAATTTATGATGCTATTTAATTTTGGTCTTATATTTAGCTCTTTTATTTTTTCTTAAACCAAATGGACCAGGTATAAACAATGTCATAGTTTCTTTACCAGGTTCTAAATCAACACGATGTAAATGATCTGCAGAACGAAAACCAATATAACCAGGTGGTCTCCAAAATTTTCCTTTAGAAGTTGTCTCCCAATAACCTCCTTTTAAAATTATGGTAATATAGGGGCACATATGATTATGAACGCCATCACCATGATCATCATCCAACATTTTATGGATAATAATATTAAAAGGAAACCATTTGGGTCTTTGTCTAAATAACAAATAATATCTTTCAATCCAGGGTTTTGCATTATTGAATTCTGGATGAGATGGACCTCTATCTAAAACAACTTTTTTTCTACCTAAATATTCAAGAAATTTAAAAAACAATTTTACCTTAAGCTAGCCTCAATATTTCCGCCATCAACAGTAATTATACAAGCAGTTGTCTTTAACGAAACGGATAAGTGATAAAATGCTTGAGCAACATCATCCGCAGTCACTGCTTTTTTCAGCATATTTCCTGATAAGTATTCTTGAACTGTTAAACCTCTACTTTTTGCTCGTGCTTTAAGAAGTTTTGGAGGAAAAAAACCACCTTCAATTCTATCAGCATTAACTCCATTAAATCTTATACCAAATTTACTAAACTCGACTGCATTTTGTTTCATTAAAAAGAATGAAGCTGCTTTTCCTAAGCCATAAGCAGCAAATCCTGATCCAGGATTAATTGCTTGTTTTGATAAATTATACAACAAACTGCCTCCAGTATTTTGTCTTTTAAAAATATCAACTGATAATTGCGAAATATAATGATGAGCAAAAAAATTAACATCAAGGCTTTTGTCTAATGTTTTTTTATCTAAGTCTTCTAAGTTTCTTTGAATACCAAAGCCAGCATTTGAAATACAAACATCAATTCCACCAAATTTTTCAGATATTTTATTAAATATGTTAGTTATCTGATTTTTATTTTTTACATCACATTGAAAAACTGTAAAATCTTTTAAATTTAAATCTGTATTTTTAGGATTTTTAATATCAAGAAGAACAACTTCAGCTCCTTCATTTTTAAATTTATTACCAATAGAATAACCAATTGTTCCAAGACCACCCGTAATTACAACTACATTTCCTAGTAATCTTTTAGTAGATGTTTTAATTTTAGCTAATTCTAGTGGCCAATATTCCATTCTAAAAATTTCTTTCTCTGGAATAGATTTGTAAGTTCCATAATTTGCAGCATCTAAAATAACTGATAAAGAATTCAATCCAACATCCATAGCAATTTTAGCGTCTTTAAAACTAGATCCAGTTGAAAAAATACCCATTCCCTTAACTATAATAATTCTAGGTGATAAATCTAAAATATTTGCATTTTTATTATATTTTTTATTTCTTAAAAAATATTTACTATACGTTTGCTGATAGTTTCTAATTGCTTTTTCTATTTCATTTTCAAAATTAATATTTTTTTTATTAGAAAAATCTAAAACTAAAGGTTTTGATTTGATTCTGATAACATGATCTGGGGTAACGGGCCCTTGATTTAAAAAAGATTTATGATTTTTATGTGAAAATATTTTATTAATTAAATTATTATTATTATTAAAATAAACAATTTTTTTTTCATAATCATCACCTTTTTTTGTAGCTATATTTTTTCTAATCAAGTTAGAAAAATCAGCTACAGATATTCTATTCTCAGTATATTTTTTAATTTTAAGTGATTTTTTATTTTTCTTTAATTCATTTTCTGCTTTAGAAATATATTTAATCATTAATTCATAACTAGTTTTTGCATCTTCGGCAAAAGTAAAAATACCATGATTAAGCAAAATCAAACCTTTAACTTTTTTATTTTTATTAAAAACTTCAGAAGCTTTTTTTGCCAATTCAAATCCAGGCATAATATAAGGAACTATTCCAACCTCATCTCCAAAAACTTTTTTGCATATATTTACTGGATTAGGTTGATCAATAATACTTAATATTGCTGTTGAATGACTATGGTCAACATATTTATGCGGTAAAAATGCATGCAATAAAGTTTCAACAGATGCATTTGGAAATGAAGTATCAAGCATATATTTACGTTGATAATTAACCATTTGAAAATCATTTAATTTACTTAGTTTTTCTAATTCTAAAAGATTATTTAACTCTAAAGATGGAAAACCATCTTCTTCAATATTGGACATATCTTTGCCGCTACCTTTTACATAAATTATCTTTGTTGAATTACCTAAAAGAGTTTTAAATTTACTTTTTACTGAAGTGTTTCCTCCACCATGTAATACAACTTTAGGATCATTACCTAAGAGTTGTGTTGTATAGATTCTCAAAGCCAAATCTCTATCAACTTTTTTATTTCTAAATTTTTTTATAAAAGAATTAGCTTCTTTATTGTTCCATTTGCTTTTCATATTAATTGATTCTTTTTTTTGTATTAAAGTCAAAAATATGTATTTTTTCTTCTTCAAAATTCACATTTAATTGATCACCAATAGTTATTTTTGTTTGTCCACCAGGTACAACTATGTGAAATTGTTTATTCTCAAAAAAAGTAGATAAATGAGTTTCAGAGCCTGTTGTTTCAACAAGGTCTACTTTAACTTTAAAATCAGAAGAAGATTGTATTTCAACATCTACAGGCCTGATACCAAAAAAAACTTTTGAATTAGACTGTAAATTTATATTTTTTAAAGGTATTTCTACATTATTAAATTTGATAGAATTTTTTTCAGTAATAATTCCTTCCATTAAATTAATAGAAGGAGATCCAATAAAATCTGCTACAAAAATGTTATTAGGTTTTGTATAAATTTCATAAGGTGAACCAATTTGTTCAATAACACCATTATTCATAACTACAATTTCGTCTGCCATTGTCATGGCTTCAATTTGATCATGTGTCACATAAATAGTTGTAGTTTGTAAATCGTTATGTAATTTTCTAATTTCATATCTCATATGACTTCTTAATTTAGCATCCAAATTAGATAATGGCTCATCGAATAAAAAAACCTTAGGATCTCTTACTAGGGCTCTTCCCATAGCCACTCTCTGTCTTTGACCTCCAGACAATTCTTTTGGTAACCTTTTTAAATATTCTGTTAAATTTAAAATTTCTGCAGCCCAATTTACTTTTTTGATAATTTCGTCTTTTGAAATTTTTCTAATTTGCAAACTAAATGCTATATTATCGAATACATTCATTTGAGGATAAAGAGCATAGTTTTGGAATACCATCGCAATATCACGATCTCTTGGGTGAATTTGATTCATAACCTTGTCATCTAAATTTATCTCTCCTTGAACAATATCCTCTAATCCAGCTGTCATTCTTAATAGCGTAGTTTTTCCACAACCAGATGGGCCTAACAAAACAACAAATTTTTTATCATCAATTGTAAAATTAACATCTTTTAAAACTTGAAGGTTACCGAAGTATTTTTGAACGTTTGTATATTTAACTTGAGCCATATTTACACTATTTAATAATATTTAACATTTAGTCTATATATTTTTCTAATTGATCACTATCATCAGCAAAATCAAGTATTGTATACCTATCTCTGATAAATCTTCCATATTTCAAAGCATCATTGTAAAGATCTAAATCCATATCTGCTTCATTTGGTGTTTTTTTTGCGCCACAATCATCCATCGCACTCCATATTTTTTCAAAAGGAAGCATTACTTTCTTTAAAGGTTCAGTAAAAGTCAACCAATTTTTTTCTAAATATGTATTTAGCTCATCAGTTTTTTTATTATCAAAAATTTTATTTTTCATTTGCATTTTTACATTATTCACCATTTCTATTCCTAATTTATTTTTAATTTCTTCATCAGGGATAATAGTTGAATGAAAAATTGGTGGTGTTTTACTATTTAAAATACCGTTTTGAATTTTTGAAACACTTAATGTTGCTATACCTACTTGTTCTCCATGTGAAGTACCTGGATGTTTATCTTTAAAAAACATATCAATGTAATGCGAAATACCATGTTCAGCCATGCTTCCTGAATGTGTTGTGCCTGTAAAAAAAGTACCTAAACCCATTATTGCTGATATTTTTGTTAAAAGTGCTAAAGAATCTAAATTACCATCTGCAATTTTTTTTGCGTTTGCAACCATCTCTTCCTCATAAAGTCCTAGTAAAATATAAGGAGTTTCATCATAAGGGGTTTTTAAAAGTATATTAGATAATAACCAATCAACTTGTGCAGTAGTTCTGCAAATTACATCAGCAAAAGCTGCTGCTGTTAATCGTTGAGGGCATCCTGATAAAACAGATAAATCAAAATATACACCTGTAGCAGCATGTGTGTGAATAGATTTTTTATAACTATTAAAATAAACTGAAGCAGTTGGTGTAGTGTAAGCATTCATAGGTGTTGTTGCAAAAACTGAATATTTTTTTTTATCTAAAAATGATGCATATTTTACACTATCATTGATCGTGCCTGAACCTATTGCGATTATTGAATTATAATCTTTACTTGCTCTTTGAATTTCATTAACGCCCTCTTCACTACAATGAGGTTTTTTCCAAATAAATTCTGAAACATCTGATTTTCCATTTAAATTATTAAATACTCTTAATCCAAGAGCATCATGAGTATATTCGTCTGAAACTATTAGTATTTTCTCACTATTATGTGTTTCATTGATAAAATCATATTCTAAACCATCCAAAGATTTAGATATTTCAATTTTTTTAATAGGAATACTAACTGGCTTATTATTACTTGGATTTATCCATTTTCCTGAGGTTAAATCATCAATTATTCCATTTAAACTAGACATGTATTTAATCTGATGAAAATTCTACTAATTGTTTATTTGTTTTCTTATTAGACGAATAAACATTTTGATAAATATTTATCAATTCGTCATATTTTTTTTTATTTGATAAATTTGGTTTTATTAATTTAGTTTTACCACTCATCTCATTAGCAGCTTCTTTGATAGAAGAAAACCAACCTGCTCCAAAAGCTGCAATCATTCCTGCACCTAAAGATGATGCCTCTACAGTGTCTGAAATTAATACATTTTTACCTGAAGCATCAGCTAAAATTTGTGTCCAAACTTTGCTGTTAGCACCACCTCCGATAGCCAGGTATTCTTTTACATTTAGTCCAGTTTCTTTTTCAATATTTTGAGTTCGAAAAACTGAATCTAGAGTTAAGCCTTCAATAATTGATCTATATAAATGATAAGGTGTATGACTTAAATTAATTCCTACCATTACTCCTCTAGCATATGAGTCCCAATAAGGATCCATAACACCTGAAGTATATGGTTGAAAGATTAAACCTTCACATCCAATTGGTATTTGAGATATTTTTGTTTCTAAATCTGAAAAAAAATTTTTATCTTTTCTGTCACCTTGAACGAATTGATCAACAAACCAATTGACTAATATAGCGCCCGAAAGAAGCACATTTTCAAATATATAACCTTCTCCATGAGCTGCTAATTCAGTTCTCCAATTTTTCGAGCACATGTATTTTTTTTGACCACACCCCTGATACAACTGCTGTTCCTAAATTAATATATGCCCTATCAGATTTAGTACAATTTGTTCCCAATCCAGCTAATTGACCATCACCTCCAGCAGCGTAAATTGGTAAATCTTGCTTTAAACCACAATCATAAGCAGCTTCTTTAGATATTCTGCCAATTAAGGTTCCTGGTTTATAAGATTTAGGTAATTGATTTTCATCAATTTCTAAATGATCAAGAATTTCTTTTGACCATTTTTTTTCAACAACATCAAACATTCCATGAGGATCAGAACTTATCCATCCTGTTTTAAATTCTCCTGTTAATCGGTGTACTAAAAAAGATTGTACATCAGCAAAACAATGAGTTTTTTTAAAAATATCCGGCTCATTTTTTTTTAACCAAAAGATTCTATATAAACATGGACAAGGATCTTTTGGTCTACCAGAAATTTCATGAATTTTGTTTCCACCAACAAGTTCATTTAATTCTTCAACTTCCTTTACGCAACGCTTATCCATCCAAACAGTAGCAGGATAAATTGCTTTTCCATTTTTATCTAAAACAGCTAGAGTTTCTCTTTGATTTGAAATAGCTATACTTTCAACTAAGTTCAAATCAATTTTAGAAATTAAATCCTTAGTAGATAAACAAAAAGCTTTCCACCAATCCTCAACATTTTGTTCAAACTTTTCTAAAGATGGATTTGATAAAGGAATATCACATCTGCCTTCTGCTATTAATTCACCTCGCTCATTCCAAGCAATTGCCTTGGTAGATTGTGTTGAACTATCAACTCCTATAACTAATCTCGTCATTAAAATTCTTGTCTAGTTGGAGTAACACACATTTCTTGAATAAGAACATTTTGAGGCATATTATAGGCAAAATAAATCATATCTGCTACATAGTCAGCTGAAATACCTCCACCTATTCGTTTTTTATTATCTTGATAATTTTTAAGTGTGTTCTTATCTAGAACTCCTGACAAAACTTCAGTTTCAATTATTCCAGGCGATATCACAACTACTCTAACATCATAAGGTGCTAAATAACTTCTAATACTTTCTGATATTGCGTGAACAAAATATTTAGTACCGCAATAAACAGTGTGGTCAGGATATACTTTTCTTCCAGCAATGGAGCTCATATTTACAATCGTTCCACCCTTTCTCGATTTCATACCATCCATAACTGCGTAAAGAGCATTCATTACACCGTTAGTATTAATATTAATCATTTCATCCCATTCTGAAGGATTTTGATTACCAATATCTGCAAGTCTTGCTATTCCAGCATTATTAAATAACATATCAGTTGGACCAAATTTATCTTCAGCTTCTTTAACTGCTTTTACTAATGAATCCCTATCTGTTACATCAACTTTTCTTGACATAGAATTAGGTAAATTAAAAGATTCCATTTTTTCTAGTCTTCTTGCAAGCATTAGTACTGGATGACCTTCCTTTGAAAATCTTTTTGCAGTGGCTTCACCGATACCTGAGCTTGCACCAGTTATAACAGCTAATTTTTTAGTCATAATAAACTCCTTTAAAAAAAAAGTGGCCCATTTGCAGGGCCACTAAACTGATTAAATATAAATAATCTGTAAAAATATTTTTAAACTCCAACGGTGCTATTAAATATTTCTCCAATTCTATTCATACATTCTTTAGGTGAACTGTACTCTCCAGCATAAAATCTACCAAGTTCAATTGGTATAGCATTACTAGAAAGATCAGCCCATTCTGGTAGATCAGGTTCAGAACCCATATCATTGAAGATAGTATCTCTAACAACATCAAGGTGTCTAGTAGTTCCACCAATACCTCTAATAGCGTTAGCTTTTATTCTTTCATCTTCATAAACACCAGCTCTTGTAGGGCCAGTTCCACCACCTAGTGCAGTAATATACACTTGTGTTTCGTAACTAGTTGCCCATTGTGCAAACAACCATGCAGCATCTTTATTCTTAGAATATTTGGATACTGCAAGAGATGATCCACCTTGGTGTCCAACACCAGGTATTTCACCATAACCACAATCACCAGTTGCTCTTAAAGCTCTTGTTGGAGCTGGGCATCTTACTGCCTCCATTTTTCCTTGAACTTTAGATTCATCAGAATCCCACCAAGGGAAAAATTCACCCCAAGAACATGTTTGTGCAGAACCACCTTGAAGAATATCTTGTCCTTGTCCATCCCAAGTCCAAGAAGTTACACCAGAAGGCATATTTTCTTTGAGTTTTACCCAATAGTCCATTGCTTCAATTCCATAATCATCTCCACCAGCAAAAGAGCCATCTGGATTTGTTACAGAACCACCATGAGCCCACAAGAAATGAGTCCAATCACATTCTAAACTATAGTGACCAGATTTCATTTGACCATTACAGCCATAAATTGGTCGACCATCTTCATTTAGATGTCCTAGGCTAGCTCCTTGTATAATTTGAGCATTCTTCATGTATTCGCCCATTGTTGTAGGAACTTTTAAACCAAGTTCTTCATAAACATCTCCGCGATACATCATGATGAAAACAGGAATATCATATGGTACTCCAACCATGATACCATTATACATTGAAATACCGTCAACTAGTGGTCCTAAGAAATCATCAAAATTGTAATTAGGCATAGCTAGATCTGGTTTTGCAGCATAAAGCTCTCTTGGATCATCAACATCTCCATTAAACGCAGCCATCCAACTTTGATCCAAATAATAAGTATCATAAGTACCAAGTCCAGATGCAACATCTAAAGTTAATTTTTGAAGAACTTGTTCAAG
>CACPNW010000002.1 GCA_902635455.1 uncultured Alphaproteobacteria bacterium
AATTGGAACAAAGACACCCATCACATTGGCAATGTTGTTAGCTCCTAAACTATAGGCACCAAATGCTCCTGCTAACAATAAAGATGTTCTTGTATAGGCATCGAGACGAAGAATATGTAACTTTCTGTTCTGAATAATTTTTTTTGTGCCTATAAATAAACCCATTGATATTAAACCTGCTATAATAGGACACAACACCCAAGTACTAAGAATAGTTATCAAAACTTTAATATTTGTTGGAGAACCCGAATAAAGATTCCAACCTACAATTGCACCAACTATAGCTTGAGTAGTTGAAACTGGAAGTCCTACTTTTGTCATTAGGTAAACAGATAATCCAGCTGCTATGCACGCTGCAAATGCACCAGGTAAAGCATTAATAGCACCTAACTTGCCAATTGTTTCAGTGGTTCCTGCTCCACTAATTACAGCTCCTAAGATGATAAATATACTGCAAATAATAGCTGCCGTTTTAAATTGGACCATCCGTGTTCCAACAGCAGTACCAAAAACATTAGCTGCATCATTTGCTCCCAAAGACCAGCCTAGAAACAATCCTCCTAAGAGAAATATAATAATTGTTAATTCCATATTTTAATTAAACTGATCTTTTAATAGCGTATATCTGAATTTCATCTGCAATATCTTCAGCCTGATCACAAATTCTATCTATTTTTTCTACAAAATAACGTAAGTGCATTTTTTTATCTAAAGGCAAATTTGAATCAAAAATTTTCCTTGCAAGAGAACTAAATTTAATATCTGATTCTTTTTCATAGAATGTAACTTTGTGTGCATTATTTCTTACCGATTTGATGTCTCTAAAAAACGATCTAACAGTTAAGCATAATGCTTCTACGCAATTTACTACTGTTTCAGTTAATTCAATTAAGTCTGGGTGAAATTCTTTTGGAAAATCAGGTTTTTGAATAGAGAAATGATAACAATTACCCTGATACATCCCAATCACTTCATCGAGATGCTCCAATACTCTTAAAACATCACTTCGTGCATCTGGAATTAAGGTTTCTTCATAAAGAGTATGTTCTACTTCTTTAGTGATTTTATCAGCTTTACTTTCCATTAGTTTTACCTGCTCAACCATTTCCTCAAACTTACCATTTGCTGAGTGATTTAAGTATGTAGGAATAATTGATTTAAATACCAAGCCCACTTCAGAGAGTATATCGACAAATTCATCAATCTCTCTTTCGAGTTTTTTAGTATCACTAAATAATGAAGTACTTTTTAATCCAAACATTTGAGGCTTATAGAACTTTTATAAAAAAAATAAAGCAATGTTACATTTTTGTTACAAAATCATAGTTTTTGTAAATTTTCTAATATAAAAAAAGTTTAGGGTTATAATAAATAAGTAGGGAGAAAAAATGAGTTATATTTCACTAAATAAAATTAAATGGATAAGCACATTCTTAGTATTATTCGGCATATTATTGACCAATTTAAACTATTATCCGCTAAACATATTTAGTCATGGTTTAGGGGCTTTAGGATGGTGTATTGCTGGATATATAAATAATGATAAAGCTCTATTGACAAATTTTGGATTACAAATTCCTCTTTTTTTATTTGGATACTTTAATTATTTTATAATTTAAGAGTATAATTAAATATCTTGTATGATAAATAAATTTATCTAATAAATCCCTATGCAAAAATCTTGGTATAAAAAAAAATCTACTCTTCATGGCTCAGGGCTTTTTGCTTTGAAAGACATTAAAAAGGGTGAAAAAGTTATTCAATACATTGGTGATAAAGTAACTAAAAAAGAAGGTGATAAAAGAGCCGAAAAGCAAATTAAAAAAGCTGAAAAAAATAAAAAAAATGGAATGGTATATGTTTTTGAATTAAATAAAAAATACGACATAGACGGTGGAGTCCCATCCAATTATGCTCGATTTATTAACCATTCTTGTGATCCAAATTGTGAGGTTGAAATAACTAATAATGAAATTTGGATATCCTCTATTAAAAAAATTAAAAAATATAAGGAATTAACTTACAATTATGGTTATCCTTTTGAAAGTGATTATGAAGATCATATCTGTAAATGTGGATCAAGAAAGTGTGTGGGCTATATTTTAAGTGATGACGATTGGCCTAAACTTAAAAAACATGAAAAGAAACGTAAAAAAAATATTAAGTAAAATATTTATTATTATTTCAGCTTTTGTTTTATCAAATTCTGCTTTCTCTAGAGAACATATTTTAATTGTCGGTTCTTCTTCTATATATCCTTTTACAAACTTAGTTGCTGAAAGAATAGGATCTTTAGCTGAGGCAAAACCTATAACTCAAACTATGAGTACAGCAGAAGGGCACAATTTATTTTGTTTGGGAACTGGAGTTGATTATCCTGATATTGTTAGTTCTGTAAGACGTCAAAGCATTGAGGAATTTAATTTTTGCAAAGACAATGGCGTTGAAAATATTATTGAAATTAAAATTGGAAATTATTCTTCAGTTTTTGCTCACAACACCAATATTAAATGGAATGATAAAAAAGAAAATTTAGATCAAAACATTAATTTTTCTAAAGAAGATATTTGGCAAGCAATAGCAAAGGATAATAAAAACAAACCTAACACATGGAATGAAATTAATAATTCGTTTCCTAATATTCCAATCTCAATAACAACACCTCCTTTATCATCGTCCATAAGGGAAGCTTTTGATTTAAAAATAATGCAACAAGGTTGTCTTGAAGATCTGTTAGTCGAAGAAGGCGACTGTACACAATATCGAGAAGATGGCCAAGTAATTGAAATTAATGAAAATGATGATCAATATTTTGAGCAAATAATTAAAAATAAAGATAGTTTTGGCATACTTAGTTTCGGACTCTTTTCTAAAAACTTGGATAAAATAAGATCAGTTAAAATTAATGGTCAAGAAGCATCATATGAAAAAATTAAAAATTTGTCCTACCCCATTAGCCACCAATTATATTTGTATATTAAAAAAGATCATATTAATCTTATCGATGGTTTAATGGATTATGTTAGAGAATTTGTAAGTGAATCGGCAACAGACGGATATCTTCTTGATGCGGGGCTAACTCAATTAACTCCTTTAGAAAAAGTTGAAGTTTTTGATAACATTGCTAACCTTAAGAATTATAAATAAAGTTTGACTAAAATCCGTTTGGAATAAAAATGTAGTGAATTGATAAAACAATTCCAACTGATACAGATAATCCAAAAATCATTTTCAAAAAATCTTTTCCAATTAAAGGAAAGACATATCGAAGCTTATAATCTTTATTCATTGTCGCTATTGCTAATTCTCTACCGCATAACAAACCAACAAAAACCCAAGTAGTTGACATTGGTATGTCATTGTATTGTTTAAAATAGAGAAGTATTATTGCATATATGAAATCAATAATAGTTGCAGACCTGGTGTATCGCGTTCCTGTTTTCGAGTAGACTATTTTTTGAATTCGTCCCCCTCGATCCCAAAAAATATAAAAAAGAAGAACACTTAATAAAATAATACATAAAATTAATAAATTTACAGGTAACTGACGTGGGAGAAAAACAGCAATGTTGGCAACGTCATGGCTTAGCCATGTGTACCAAAGAAATCCAGTTGTACACCATTGTCCGATAACCCAAGCTCTTCGGTGTTTCTCATTTACCTTGTCAAATTTTTCATTAATAAAATAACTAACAGCCAACCACACAAGATAAGCAACCATAGCAGCTAAACCATAACCAACAACAGATTTCATTAAAACTTTTTCAAGAACAACCGTTGAGGCAAAAGCAGAGAGGACCAGAAAAGTTGTGGAGACAGGAATTCCTACTCTTGTAAGTATAACAAGTATTAAAGGGGCAGCAGCATGGTACCACTGAATTGTTTGATAAGGAATTTTGTTTAAACGACCAAAAGTAATATCACCATCATTAACATTCCATCCATAAATTAGAGTGAAGGCAAGTACGCCAGAAGCAGCTGTTGCCAACCAATACCATTTAAAGCGTTGGTTGGAAGCCATAAATGTACCAAGTGTTTGTACTGAGTCATTTGCAATAACTGAATAGGCGGCAAGACTAAAACCAACAATTGTATAAAATAATGTGAGTTCCATTTGCTATATTGAGGTTATTTAAATTTCTAAATAAGATTCGGATACGCTTAATTTGTATTTTCTGCAGCCTATAGCTTTGGGCATAATTAAGCCCTAAAATACATTTATACAAATCACTCATCACACTATAAAATTAGATTATGCAGGGTTTATTTAGGTCATTTTTTACTGTTAGTTTCTATACTCTTATAAGTCGCATATTGGGTTTTGTGCGTGACATATTAATTGCACGGTTTCTTGGTTCGACCGTAACATCTGACGCCTTCTTTGTAGCTTTTAGGATTCCAAATTTTTTTCGACGCGTACTTGCTGAAGGTGCTTATAGTGCAGCTCTAATCCCTGTTTTTTCTGGAATAGTAATTGATTCAAAAGATGATCATGAAGCTGCAGATTTTGTTGAGAATACAATGTCATTGTTACTTTTTGTTACGGTTGGCTTAACGATTATTTTCTTTTTTGGTATGCCCTATATTATACAATTATTAGCTCCTGGTTTTTCAGCAAATGAAGAAGCATTTGGTCTTGCTGTACATTTTGGAAAAATTATCTTTCCATATCTAATTTTTATTTCCTTGGTCGCTCATTTTACATCTATAAATAATGTACACAATAAGTTTGTAGCAGGAGCGCTTGCACCTGCAATATTAAATATTAGTTTTATTCTCTCATTATTTATATTAACCCCTTACTTGCCTACAGCTGGTCACGCCTTATCTTATGGTGTTTTGTTGGGTGGGGTGTTGCAATTTCTTTATTTATATAAAGCAGTTTTACAATTTTATCGTCCACGTATTCGTTTTCCAAAATTTAATGAAAAAATTAAAAAGTTTTTTCAGTTATTTTTCCCTGGCGTAATTGGCTCTGGTGTCATTCAATTAAATATAGTTGTAGGAACAATTATTGCTTCGTTCTTACCTATTGGAGCAATAAGTCATATTTATTATGCCGATCGGTTAAATCAATTACCTCTTGCAATTTTTGGTATTGCTATGGGCATTGTTTTACTTCCTAGTTTATCAAAAGCAATAAAAAATAATAATACAGAAGAAATTGATATTACTCAAAACAGAGCACTAGAGTTTTGCTTATTAATTTCTCTACCTTCTGCTGCTGGTTTGTATATCTTATCTGCTCCTATCATTAATATTTTATTTGAAAGAGGCGCTTTCTTATCAGATGATACTTTTTACACTGCAAAAGTATTATCCTTATTTGCTCTTGGTCTTCCTGCATATATTGTAATTAAAGTTTTAGTTACCTGTTTCTTTGCTAGAGAAGATACCAAAACACCTCTTTATATTTCTATTGTTAGCGTAATTACTAACATTGTTCTTTCTCTCTTATTAATAGGTAGTATGCGGGAGATGGGCATTGCTCTTGCAACGGCAATCAGTGCCTGGGTAAATACTGTTTTACTTTTCATTGTATTACGCAGGAACAAATATTTTATTTTGGATTCAAAACTCATTATTAATACTTTTAAAATAACTGTTTCTGTAATCTTAATGGCCTTCGGCTGTTATTTTCTTAATTTAATAATATTTGCCAATATTCAAGATTTGAGTTTATTATTAAAGATAGGAAGTCTTTTGTTGATATTGTTTTGCTGCAATTTTCTATATTTAGGAATGATATTTATGTTAAAAGTACTCACAATTCAGGATCTAAAAGGGTATATACAAAAGTAAAATGGAAAAGCCTAACAAAAGAATTTTATCCGGTGTGCAACCCTCTGGCGATTTACACCTTGGAAATTATTTAGGTGCAATAAAAAATTTCGTTTCTTTACAACATGAATACGAATGTTTTTTCTGTGTAGTAGATTTACATGCAATAACAGTTTGGCAAGATCCAGCTATGCTGGCACAAAAAACGCGTGAGGTAACAGCCGCATTTATAGCATCAGGTATTGATCCGGATAAAAATACTTTATTTGTTCAATCCCAAGTCCCACAACATTCACAACTAGCATGGATATTTAGTTGTATTGCAAGAATGGGATGGCTAAATAGAATGACACAATTCAAAGACAAAGCTGGTAAAAATAGTGAAAATGTTTCTGTTGGATTGTACTCTTATCCAACATTAATGGCAGCAGATATTTTAATATACTTAGCAACACACGTACCTGTAGGAGAAGATCAAAAACAACATTTAGAACTAACAAGAGATATTGCGCAAAAGTTTAATAATGATTTTAAAAATGATTTATTCCCTATTCCTGAGCCATTAATTTTAGGAGAGGCAAAACGTGTTATGAGTTTACGTGATGGAACAAAAAAAATGAGCAAATCAGATCCATCAGACTATTCACGTATTATGTTATCTGACAGCAAAGAAAATATTATACAAAAAATTAAAAAAGCAAAAACAGATCCACTACCTCTTCCTGAAAATTTAGAAGATGCAAAAAAACGACCAGAAGCAATGAACCTATTGACAATATTTGCAGCTTTGAGCAATACTGATGCCGAAAAAGTTATTCTAGATTATGCAGGAAAGGATTTTTCTAAATTTAAAAATGATTTAGGAGATCTTGCTTCCTCAAAACTCTCTCCTATTTCTTCAGAAATGAGCAAACTCATGAATGATAAAAATTTTCTGGATTCTATTATTAATTCAGGAAAAGAAAAAGCCATTTCAGTTGCCGATCCCGTTTTGAAGAAAGTTAATGAAATTATTGGTTTTTTATCTAGATAATATCCCAAATATTGAATTTTTTTTGATTATTTTTCATACGAAAGACATATTAATCACTATATAAGGGGGGTATGTTTATACAAACTGAGCAAACACCGAACCCGCAGACCTTGAAATTTTTACCTGCTAGAGTTGTTATGGAGACGGGCACAGCTTTTTTTCAAAAAGTGGAAGAGTCGGGTAATTCCCCTATGGCAAAAAGACTGTTTAATATTGAAGGTGTAACCGGAGTATTTTTAGGAAGTGATTTTATTACTATAACCAAAAGTGATGATTTGGAGTGGGAAGTTATAAAACCTGGAATCTTAGGAGCTATAATGGAACATTATAATTCTAACGAAGCTACGATTATTAATGATGATGATTCTAAAGGAGAAAAATCTTTAAAAATAAACGCTGATGATACAGAGATTGATAAACAAATTAAAGAATTACTAGATACTCGCGTGCGTCCCGCAGTGGCTATGGATGGTGGAGACATTATTTATGATAGTTTTAAGGATGGCGTAGTTTATTTGCACATGCAAGGGGCCTGCGCAGGTTGCCCAAGCTCAACAGCAACTCTCAAAATGGGAATTGAAAATATGTTAAAACACTATGTCCCAGAAGTCAAAGAAGTGAGACCTATAGATGCATAGGTATTTAAAATTTTTTTCTGTAATTTGTTTTGGGATTGGATCGTACGCTATTCTAGATGCACTCAATACAAGAACTAATGAAATAGCTTCTCCTGATGTTAATTATTTAAATAGCAACATCAATATTGAGATTAATAACGAAATACTTGATTCCTCTAAAGTTAATTCTCTTTACTCAGAAAAAAATATAGAAGAAATTTATAATCAAGGCCCACAAGAAAAAAACGACCGATTAGTTGTTAACATTAAGCCCAAGCCTATTAACCCTTCAATTATTTTACAAAAAACAAAAACTGATAATCAAAGTTTATTAAGTTTTAATTTAGAATCATTTGAATTTGATAACTTTTCAAATAAAAAAGAAGAATTTATTAAAACTCTTTTACCTTTAATCTCTTATGAGAATCAAAAAATTCTTATTGATAGAGAAAATTTGAAGAATATTAAAACAACTTTGTTAGACAATAAAACTTTAAAAAATAAAGATTTGTTATATTTATCAAAAATAGCAAAAAAATATAATATAAGCACTAAGAATAAGTACAAAATTGATTTAATTGATCAGTTGTTGACTTCAGTTGATACTATTCCTAATTCTGTAGTTTTGGCGCAGGCAGCAAATGAAAGTGGATGGGGAACTTCAAGGTTTGCAAAAGAGTATAATGCTATTTTTGGAGAATACACTTATAATTTTTCAGAAGGTGTTATTCCTTTAAAAAGAGAAGAAGGGAAAACTCATTTAGTTAAATCATTTACTTCATTTGATAAAAGTGTGGAATCTTATTTCAAGAATATAAACACTCATTATGCTTATGAAGAATTTAGATTAATGCGCAAAATAATGAGAGATAAAAACAATTTTACAAATATTAATTTATTAGTAGGAACTTTAGATAATTACGCTGAAGATAATAAATATGTTGATACGATTAATGCAATAATTAAATCAAATAATCTTACTCAATTTGATATTATTAACTATATACCTTCTAGATCATAAATAGAATTGATGGCCAAACCATCGCCAATTTCCATTTTTATCTTTTGCAGTACAGTTTATCCTTGATCTTCCTTTGCTAAGTTTTCTAGATAAACGTATCTCGATTCTTTCGTTAAATTTAAATAATTCTTTCTCAACTTGACCATTGCTATCAAAAACAAAGCAGTCCAAAGATACCGCAAGATTCTGATCAAGAAGAGAGAAGCCTATATACGGAGGATTTTCATTTAAAGTTGGATTAGAAGGTATAAAATCATAAACACCCAGTCCCTGAGCAGAGGCAGCAAATTTTACTCGATCAATCTCGCTATATTTTTCATTTAAAGAAAATCGTGGCAAATAATAAAGATTTGAAGTTTCATTAATTACTCCAGAATGCTGACCAAACGCTACTTTAAATTTATATTGTTTTAAAACATCAATTATTTTGTCGTGCGCTTCACCATATGGATAGGCAAACAAACTTGGAATCTCACCCAACTCTCTTAAAAAAATTTTATTTGAAGTTTCAATTTCTTTTATTATTTCTTCAGAACTTAAATTTGGCATATGGTCATGCGTATGAGAATGAGCGCCTATAACAACACCCTCTTTTTTTAAATTTCTTATTTCATCCCAATTTAAATAATTTTTATTATTTTCTACTATTGTAGAAGTATTTACAAAAAGAGTAACAGGTATATTGTTTTCTTTAAAAATTGGCCAAGCCGAAATCATGAATGATTTATCTGCATCATCAATACTTATACCAATAGTATTCTTAGGTAATTGACCATCATTTATTATAGTGTCGACAATAAAATCTAAGGATCTAATGTTATATTTTTCTTTTGTAAATTCATCTATGTGATCAATAAATTGTTCGATTTTAACACTTGTAGTAGGATATTTAGATATACCAAATTTATGGTACATGAAAACTACAGCAGAATTTTTAATATTATTTGCATAAACATTAGTTATATTTAAAGAAATAAAAAGTATAATAATCGCTTTAATAAAATTGTTAATATATAAAAACACCATATGAATTTATTGTTAGATGTAATGTCTCCAATACCAGAATTTTCAGTTTTTGATGAGAACAAAATTATTATATCTATTAAATTGCCCCAAACCCAAGAAAAAAAATTAAGTGACACTATAATTCCAAGCTATATCAAAATTAATAAAGATCTTAATTTGCAAAAAAACCTTCAATCTTTAGTAGTAACAACAGGTCCAGGATCTTTTACTGCCATTAGGGTAGGTGTTTCATTTATGCTAGGAATACACTATTCAAAGAATATTAAAATTGCCGGAGTATCTTCAGAAGATCTGTTAAACTTTGAATTGCCAAAAAATAAAGAAAAAAATATTGGTATGTTTATTTCTTCAGCAAATGATCAGCAAATCATATGTTATAAAAAAGTAAATCAAAATTATAATTATATTAAAATAGAAAAAAACAATTTGAATGAGCTTAAAAATCTAAATGATTTAAATATTTTGTATTTTAATGACAAACCTCTAAATTTAATTAAAAATAATATAAAACAAAATAACTATGTAATTAAAGACAACATAGTTAAAAATTTTTCGAAGTTAAATTTTGATAACACTGATGTATTAAAACCTATATACATTTCAAATAATAAGAATTTAAATTGATAAATGTAAAAAAAATAAGCTCTTATGATTTTAAAGACTGCGACGAATTGATATATTCGGATTCTGAAGACAAAAACTACTTTAATGCTCTAGGATGGTCAAAAAACCAAGTAGCTACGCAGTTAGAAAAAAATATTAACTATTCTTATGGAGCTTTTTATAAAAAAAATTTAATAGCTTTAATTATTGGAGACTTAATTTATGTTGAAAAAGTTTCAGAATATGAGATATTACTTATATATGTTAATAAAAAATATCGTAATAGAGGTTTGGCAAGTAGCTTAATAAATAATATTTTTATCCAGAGCAGTAATTTAAAATTGAAAAAAATCTTTTTAGAAGTCGCAGAAAATAATATCCCAGCAATTAAAATGTATGAAAAGAATAAATTTACATTATTTAATAAAAGAAAAAATTATTATAAAATTGGCGATAACAAGATTAATGCCTTATGTTATTTAAAATTGATATAATATGAAAAAAAATAATCTCAAAAAAATGTTTGTTAAATCTTATGGATGTCAAATGAATGTTTATGACTCTAACCGAATTAAAGATCTTTTTTTGCAAAAAAATTATGAGACAACAGACGACATAGATAGTGCAGATTTAATAGTTTTGAACACATGCCACATTAGGGAAAAAGCTGCTGAAAAATTGTATTCTGATATTGGAAGAATAAATAAAATAAATAAAAAAAAATCTAAAGAAAACTATAAACTTGTTGTAGCTGGGTGCGTTGCTCAAGCCGAAGGTATTGAGATTCAAAAGAGAGCCCCTAGTGTTGATTTTGTTGTTGGCCCCCAATCATACCATAAGCTTCCTGAAATGATTGATAAAGAAGAGCAAAAAATTAATGATGATTTTCTGCCAAATGAAAAATTTAATAATCTTGTATTTAATACTTCAAATGGGGTTTCAGAATTTGTTTCTATTCAAGAAGGATGTGATAAATTTTGCACATTTTGTGTAGTGCCATATACTAGAGGATCTGAATATTCGAGACCAGTTCAAGATATAAAACAAGAAGTGTCAAAATATTTAGATAATGGAGTGAAAGAAATAATATTTCTAGGACAGAATGTTAATGGGTATCATGGTACGGGAGATGATGGTAAATCTAAAGATCTTGCCTATCTTATAAACACAATAAGTGAGTTGGATAAAGTAAAAAGAATTAGATACATGACATCACATCCAATTGATATGAGTGAGAGTTTAATCAAAATTCATGGAGAAGATAATAAATTAATGCCATTTCTACATCTTCCAATACAATCAGCTTCTAACAACATATTAAAGAAAATGAATAGAAAGCACACAGTAAAAAGTTATTTAAAGATAATTGAAAAATTAAAATTATCCAGACCTGATATAGCCTTGTCATCAGATTTCATAGTTGGATTTCCTGGCGAAACTGATAAAGATTTTGATGAAACTATGAAGTTTGTTAGTTTGGTTAAATTTGTAATAGCCTATTCATTTATGTTTAGTCCTAGGCCAGGGACACCTGCATTCAAACTTCCAGATATTTCAAAAGAAGTCAAAAAAGCAAGATTAAGCGCTCTTCAATCTTTATTAAAACAACAGCAATCTGATTATAATAAATCTTGTATAGATAAAAAAATGGAAATTCTTTTTGAAAAAAAAGGAAGGCATAAAAACCAATATATTGGTCGAACAATTTATAACCAAAGTGCTTTTATTGAATCGAAAGATAATCTTATTAATGAATTCAAAAAAGTAAAAATAAGCGATTCAACTGATTTTGCTTTAAAATGCTCTTCATGAAACAAATTATTGAAACATTAGATATTGAATTTAGTGATAATAATCTTTTAAGTAGCTTATTTGGTGCTAATGATATTAATATCCAAACTTTGGAAAAAATTAACAACGTAAAAATTCATTATAGAGGTAATAAAGTAAAAATTCAAGGATCTAAACAATCAATAAAAATTACAAAAAACGAATTACTTAATTTATTTGAAGAAGTAAAAAAAGGAATTGAAATTGATGAGGATAAAATTAAAGATACAAAAAGTCTTTTATCATTAGAAAAAAATAGTAATTTTAAAAAAGATTTATTTATTCAGACGAAAAAAAGAAAAATCATTCCTCGTTCTAAAAATCAAAAAAAATATTTTGAATTATTAAATGAAAAAAATATTGTTTTTGCTATAGGTCCTGCAGGAACTGGAAAAACATTTATTGCAGTTGCTAAAGCTATATCCTCTTTACTTGATGGAAAAATAAAAAAAATAATTTTATCGAGACCTGCTGTAGAAGCTGGAGAAAAACTTGGTTTTTTGCCCGGGGATCTTAAGGAAAAAGTAGATCCTTTTTTAAGACCTATTTATGATGCTCTTTATGATATGTTGCCATTTGATCAGGTAGAGAAAAAAATAAACAACAATATAATTGAAATTGCCCCCATTGCATTTATGAGGGGAAGAACACTTGAAGATTGTTTTATTATTCTTGATGAGGCTCAGAATACGACAAAAATTCAAATGAAGATGTTTTTGACAAGATTAGGAAGAAATAGTCAAATGGTGGTAGTAGGTGATACAACTCAAATAGATCTTGTATCAAAAAATGACTCAGGCTTAGTGGATGCATCAAAAAAACTAATTAAAATAGATGATATTGGATTTATAACTCTTGAGGAAGATGATGTAGTTAGACACGATGTTGTAAAAAAGATAATACATGCTTACGAAGGTAAATGATAAAATTAAATTTTTTTTCAAAAACTAATAATTGGTCTAGAAGAATTGCTAAAGTTAAGAAAGTTTCTAAACTAGCAATGAAAGAGAAATCCCAAATGAGGTTTAAAAAGAATATCATATATTATTTAAATATTATTTTAACAAACGATGCTGAAATAAAAAAACTAAACCTTAAATATAAAAAAAATAATAAAACAACTGATGTTCTTACATTTATTTCTGAATACAAAAATGATAAAAAACTAACCAAATATTGTGATATTTATTTTTCTGCTAATATGATTGAAAATGACTCTAAAAAAAACAAAATAGATTTTTATGATCATTTTGCACATGTTTTAGTTCATAGTTTTTTACATATTAATGGTTATTTACATGAAAAATTTAAAGATTTTGTTAAAATGCAAAAAACTGAAATTAATATTCTTTCAAAAATGGGAATAGAAAATCCATATTTAAAAAATGAAAAATAAAGATAAAAAAAATTTTTGGAAAAGCTGGATAATTAATAAAATTCTTTTTAGCAAATCATCAAAAGAAGAAATTTTTAATTATATTACTTCGGACACAGTTGATACTAATCAAATAGAAGAAGCAGATGATAATAATGAAAAAAGTTTAATAAAAAATATATTAGCTTTAAGTGAAAAAAGTGTAGAGGATGTTATGGTTCCTAGGGGAGAAATAATTTCAGTTGAAAAAAATCAAACTTATAATGAAATTCTTTCTTTAATTAAAAATGAAAGTCATTCCAGAATGCCTGTTTTTGAAAATAATCTTGATAATGCAATAGGCTTTTTTCATATTAAAGACTTTATTAAATTTAATGAAAATAATTTCAAAATTGAATCAATATTGCGTGATGTATTATTTGTTGCTCCAAAATCACCAATTTTAAATTTACTGAGAAGAATGAGACTTTCTAGTATTCATATGGGATTAGTTGTTGATGAATTTGGAGGTGTAGATGGGTTAGTTACTATTGAGGATTTAGTAGAAGAGATAGTTGGAGAAATAGAGGATGAGCATGATGCTGAGGATCTTGAAGAATTAATAATAACTAAGAATAATAATTTTATTATTGTAGATGCTGCTTATCGGGTAGAAGATTTAGAAAAATACTTTCAAATAAAAAGCATCAATGAGTCAGACTCCGAAATAGAAACTCTAGGTGGATTAATATTCTCTAAAATTAATAGAATTCCAAAAAATAATGAAGTTTTTGATATAAATGACATGTTAAAAATTAAAATTATTAAAGCCTCTGAAAGAAAAATACATACAATTGAAGTTAGAAAAGTGAGATAATTGTTTTTATTTAATTTTTTATTTCTAGGTATTTTCACCGCTCTCCTTTTTCCTCCTTTTTTTATTTTTCCACTTGGATTTGTTATCTTTCCACTTTTTTGGAAAAATTTATTATTTTTAAATAAACAAAATTCAATAAAATTATTTTTTTGCAGTGGTTTTTTATATGGCTTAGGCCTTTTAACAATTATGTTATTTTGGATTCAAAATCCATTTTTCATTTATGAGGAAACAAGTGCTCTTTTTTTTCTTTCATATCTATTAATAATTTTACTTTCATTAATTTTTGGTTTGTTCTTTATCTTGTTCAAATTTGTAAGAAATTTATACTACCAAATTTATTCTATTCCACTGATACTAATATTAATAGAAATATTTATTTCAAATTTTTGGCATGGTTTTCCTTGGGTTTCATTTGTATTAACAATTTCAAATAATCCTTTTGGATCAATTTTAGTTTATTTATTTGGGCCTCATTTAAGTGGTTTTTTGTTAATATTATTTTTTCTTCTACCTCAAATTATTTTTATAAAACATAAATTAAAAAATATAATAATTGGATTGTACTTCATTATATTAGTAATAATTGTTTTTTTGTATGCTTATCAAAATTTACATAAATCTAATGCCTTTAAAGAAGTTTCTGTTGATATATTTCAAATGAATTTTTCAAATCCAACTCATGAATATTCATCTAATGAATCGAAATATAATGAAATTATAAACCTAATAAAAAATTCAAATGCAGAACTAATAATTTTTGGAGAAAATAATTTTCCTTATTTAGTAAATGATTTGAAAAAAATTGAAATAAACCAATTTATAAATGATAATCAGACAGTAATTATAGGAGGAACAAGAAAAGAAAATAATAAATTTTATAATTCATTATTTTCTATTCAAAAAAACAGCACAACATATTTTGATAAAAAAGTACTAGTCCCTTTTGGTGAATTTGTTCCATTTAGAAAGTATATTGGGTTTATGGATTTTATTAGTGGGTCTATTGATTTTAGCAAAGGAACAAATGAAAGAATTATAAACACTAAAAATGAAATAAGTTTTATACCTATAATTTGTTATGAAATTATTTTTTTTTGGAAGTTGATAAATAAAGAAAATAATTATTCTAATTTACTAATTAATATTACAAATGATTTTTGGTTTGGTGACTATATTGGTCCCTATCAACATTTTTACTTATCAAAATTAAGGGCTGCAGAATTTAATAAAAATTTAATACGAGTTTCTAATAATGGTATTTCCAGTATTATAGATAACAATGGAAACATATTAGTTTCTTCTGAATTGAATAAAAAAGATAAACTTAGCTATAAGCTATTAATTAATGATGAAAAAAATTTAATAATACTTCATAAAATTTTAGGTTACATTTTAACTATTTTTTGCTTTATATCACTTTTTGTTTTGAAGCTTAAAGATGAGTAAAAATTTATTTAAATATAGAATGTATGGTCGCAGACAAGCAAGAAAAAAAAATAATTTTAATACGAACAATAAAGAAAAAAATGTAATTGAGGATATAAATTCAAAAAAAATAAAGTTTCTTAAAAAAAATTATAATATACTAGATATCGGTTCAGGTAGTGGAGAAAGCACATTACATTTGAATGACAGATATCCAGATTCTCAAATTATTGCATGTGATAATTTTAAAGATGGAAATATAAATTTAAGCAATAAAATTCTATCTAAAAAACTTAATAATATTATTATATTTAATGGTAATGTACTTGAGTTAATAGATAAAAAAATTAAAGAAGACACTCTAGACTCTGTATGGATATTATTCCCAGATCCTTGGCCAAAAAAAAGACATTCAAAGAGAAGACTAATTAGCAGCTTTTTCATAAAAAAATTGTCAAACTTAATTAAAAAAAATGGACACATACATATCGCTATCGATACTGATTTTTATCTTCGTCAGATATTAATAATAATACATAAATATAGAAAAATTTTTTTATGGGAAAATCAAGGATTTGAAAGCTGGGAATACGATGATTCAACATTGCCCAAAACAAAATATTACAAAAAAGCTATGAAATTTGACAGAATTCCGTTTTATATTAATTTAAAAAAATTATAAGCTTGAGTTTTAATAAGATTTTAAATATAGGGCTTTAAAATTTGATTTAATCAAAGGTGGGGTTTCCCGCCTTTTTTTTGGTGAATAAAATGGCAAAACAAAAAATTAAAGTTATTAGAGAAGAAATGCTTCAAGTAGCCAATAATGTGGCTCAAGAAAAAAGTATTGATAAAGATTCAGTTTTTGGTGCAATGGAGCAGGCTTTAGAAAAAGCAGCTAGAGTAAAATATGGAATGGAAAGAGATATAAGAGTCTCTATAGATAGAGAGACAGGAGATATTAAACTTAACTCTTATCTAGAGGTAGTTGAAGAATTTACTGAAGAAGAACAGGCGAGACAAATATTACTAAGTGAAGCTAAAAAACTAAAAACAAAAGTTGTTTTAGGAGATTTTATAATAGATGAACTTCCACCAATAGAATTAGGAAGAGTTGCTGCACAAAATGCTAAAGGAGTGATAATTCAAAAAGTTAGAGAGGCTGACAAATCTAGGCAATACGAAGAATATAAAGATAAGGTTGGAGAAATAGCAATCGGAATTGTTAAAAGAGTAGAATTTGGTAATTTAATAATTGATTTAGGAAAAAGTGAAGCAATTATTAAAAGAGAAGAATTAATTCCAAGAGAAACTTTTAAAAATGGAGACAGGGTTAGAGCATATATTTATGAAGTTAAAGATGACTTCAAGGGTTATCAAGTGTTTTTATCAAGAACCCATCCACAGTTTTTGGCAAAGTTATTTAGTCAAGAAGTTCCAGAAATATTTGATGGAATTATAATTGTTAAAAGTGTTGCACGTGATCCTGGTTCAAGAGCAAAGATTAGTGTTTACACTGAAGATTCTACAATAGATCCTGTGGGAGCTTGCGTTGGAATGAGAGGCTCAAGAGTTCAAGCGGTTGTTAATGAATTACAAGGTGAAAAAATTGATATAGTTACTTGGTCAGAAAATGCAGCTACTTTTTTAGCTAATGCATTAGCACCAGCTGAAGTTAGTAAAATATTTCTATACGAAGAAAAAAATAAAGTTGAAGTAGTTATACCAGATGATCAATTAAGTTTAGCAATAGGTAGAAAAGGTCAGAATGTAAAACTTGCTTCAAATCTTACTAATTTAGAAATTGATATATTAACTGAAGAGGAAGAAACTGAAAGAAGACAAGAAGAATTTAAAGAAAAAACTCTTATATTAGCAGAATCACTTGATGTTGAAGATGTTATTGCTCAATTACTAGTAACAGAAGGATATGTATCAATTGAGTCTATAGCTTTAGAAAACGTTGAAAATATTGAAAAAATAGAAGGTTTTGATGATGATTTAGCTAAAGAAATAATTTTAAGAGCGAATAATCATCTCAAGGAAAAAGATGAGGAAAACAAGAAAATTATTGATGAAAAGATTAGTGATGTAGATTTAAAAAATCTTGAAGGAATTAATAATAATATGTTGGCCTTGCTTGCAAAAAATAACATACTTACCTTAAATGATTTTGCTGATCTTGCGACTTTCGAACTAATTGATAAAGAAGAAGGTATATTTAAAAGTTTGGATCTTGATGAGGATAAAATTAATAAAATGATTATGAAAGCAAGAGAAAACTGGTTCGAAGAAAAAAAATAAATTTTAAAAAAAGGAATTCATTAAATTGGAAAAAAATAAAGATAGTAAACCAGATAACAAAAAAGGTAATAAAAAGCCGCTCAAATTATCTTCATCAGGAAGATTGCAAATTAGAAAAAATTTAGGGCCAACAGGAAATAAGGCAGGAAGACCTGGAAGCAAAAAAACAATTCAAATTGTTTTTCGAAATAAAAATAATCAGCAAAAAAGTTCATCTGCTGCCCAATCAAATTTTAGAGGTTCATCTTCTTTTCGCTCACAACCTAACTTTTCGCCTTCTAAGATTAATGCAGGTTTAAATTTTAATAAAACTGGAAAATCACCAGATAATAAAAATAAAAAATTTCAAGAACCAAAAAAAACTCAACCCAAAAAATCAACCCTAAAACCTAATGATGATAATTTGGGTAAAATTGATCCTAAAAAAATATTAGAACAAGAAGAAAGAGAATATGACAAATTTCCAAGTTTGGCTAAATTAAAAAGAGCTAGAGAAAAAGAAAAACTTAAAGCTCAAGAAACTGATCCAGATTCTAAAATTTCTAGAGAGGTTTCAATTCCAGAAATTATTACTGTTCAAGAATTAGCAAGTCGAATGTCTGAAAAAACTGCGGACGTTGTAAAAACCTTAATGAAAATAGGAGTAATGGCAAATGCAGCTCAATCTATAGAAGCTGATACTGCAGAAATAATTGCAACGGAGCTTGGTCATAAAGTAGTGAGAGTCAATGATGATGATATATTAAAAGAAATTGAAGATTTCGAAGATGATGAGAATTTGTTAACAACAAGGGCTCCAGTAGTGACTATAATGGGTCACGTGGATCATGGAAAAACAAGCATTTTAGATGCTTTTAGAAGCTCTAATGTGGTAGCAGGAGAATCAGGTGGCATTACTCAACATATTGGAGCATATCAAATAGATAAAAATGGTAAAAAAATAACATTTATTGATACGCCCGGCCACGCAGCATTTTCAAATATGCGGGCTAGAGGAGCAAAAACTACTGATATAATTGTTCTAGTTGTTGCTGCTGATGATAGTTTAAAACCTCAGACAATTGAATCTATCGCTCATGCAAAAGCAGCAAAAGTTCCAATAATAATAGCTATAAATAAAATTGATTTACCTAATGCAGATCCTGAAAAAGTTAGGAATGATTTATTAACTCAAGAAGTTGTTGTTGAAAAATTAAGTGGAGAAGTTCTTGATGTTGAGGTTTCTGCATTAAAAAAACTAAATTTGGATAAATTAGAAGAAGCAATTTTACTTCAATCAGATTTATTAAATCTAAAAGCCAACGCCAAGAGGCCAGCAAGAGGAGCTATTATAGAATCAAAACTAGAAAAAGGAAGAGGTTCTGTAGCAACTGTTTTGGTTCAAAAAGGTACTCTAAAAGTTAGTGATATATTTGTATCTGGTTCAGAGTGGGGCAAGGTTAAAGCTTTGATTAATGATAAAGGAGAAAATATAAAAGAAGCATTACCATCGATGCCTGTAGAAGTTTTAGGATTTGATTCTAATCCATACGCTGGCGATGATTTTATAGTGGTTGAAAATGAAAGTATAGCTAGAAAAATTGCAGAATATCGTTTTAATAAAATTAAAATTCACAAAAATAAAGTTGGCTCATCTAATGTTCAAGAAATGTTTAAACAAATATCAGAAGGCAAATCTAAGTCTCTACCAGTTATTATCAAAGCAGATGTTCAAGGCTCATCCGAGGCTATTGAAAATTCTATAAATAAATTATCAACCGAAGAAGTTAGTGTTGAAGTGATTCATAAAGGAGTAGGAGCAATAACAGAAAGTGATGTTGCACTAGCAAATTCAAGCAAAGGCCTAATTGTTGGGTTTAATGTTAGGGCAATTCCGCAGGCAAGAGATGCGGCTAAAAGAGATGGTATTAATATAAAATATTATTCTATAATTTATGAATTAATTGATGATATTAAAAATCTTTTAGGAGGCTTGCTTAGTCCTAGTATTAGTGAAAATATTACCGGCAATGTTGAAATAAGAGAAGTATTTAATATTTCAAAAGTAGGTAATATAGCGGGATGTATTGTTAAAGATGGTTTGATTTCAAGGAATTCACAAATTCGTATTCTTCGAGATAGTGTGGTGATTCATACAGGATCTATAAGTAGTTTAAAAAGATTCAAAGATGAGGTTAAGGAAGTCAAAAATGGATATGAGTGCGGTGTCATGATAGAAAATTATTCAGATATTAAAGTGGGTGACATTATAGAAACTTACGAAGAAAAGAAAACTGCTAGAGAATTATAAAAAAAAATGAAAAATTCAATGTCTTCGCAGAGACAGATGAGGTATGCTGAATTAATAAGATCATTAATTAGTGACTGTTTACTTAGAGAAGATTTTTATGATCAAGAAATAAAATTTAACTCAATAACAGTTTCATTTGTAAGGATGTCAAAAGATTTAAAAATTGCAAATGTATATCTAATGCCCTTAGGGGGGAATCAACAAGAAGGTTTTTTAGAAAAAGTAAATTCAAAAAAATACATTTTTCAAAAATTTTTAGCAAAAGCAAAATTAAAATCAAAATTTACACCAAAAATAATTTTTTTTATTGATGATACTTTTGATGAAGCTGAAAAGATTAAAAAACTTCTTCTAGATAAAAAAGTTTTAAGAGATATTGATGAATGAAAATATTCAAGGTTGGATAAATCTTTATAAGCCCAAAAACATCACTTCATTTTATGCTATAAAAAAAATTAAATATAAATTCAAAATAAAAAAAATTGGACACGCAGGAACTTTAGATCCTTTGGCAGAAGGAGTGTTGCCAATAGCAATTGGAAAAGCTACTAAACTTATACCTTTTATTCATGGTCAGCAAAAAAAATATATTTTTGAAATCAAATGGGGGGAAAAAACTTCAACCGATGATTCAGATGGGGTTGTTATTCATACTTCAAAAAAATTACCTGAAGAAGAAGAAATAAATAAACAATTAAAAAATTTTTTAGGTTATATTGATCAAACCCCTCCTAAAGCTTCAGCAGTTAAGATTAATGGTAAGAGAGCATATCAGCTGTTAAGAGAAAATAAAAATATTGAACTAAAGCCAAAAAAAGTTTTTGTAAGTAAAATAAAATTATTAAATTCGATTGATAAACATTACTCAACATTTGAAATTGAATGTGGCAAAGGTTTTTATGTCAGGGCTTTCGCCAGAGATTTAGCTGAGTCTTTAGGTACATTTGGGCATATTGTAGCTTTGAAGCGAGCAAAAGTTGGGCTTTTTGCAATAGAAACTGCGATTTTACTGGACGATTTAATAAAAATAAGACAAACGCAGCAAGAATTTAATTTTATTCACTCTTCTGTTTCTATGCTGGACGACATCTTGGCATATGAAGTTGTTGAGGAAGAAGATTTAAAAAATCTTTCTTTAGGTAAGTCGATTATTCTAAATTTAAATAATTTGATTAAACCTTTGTTAAATTCAGTTGATGAAAAATTGGTTTTTTTATCATTTAAGGGAAATATAATTTCTTATGGCAAATTAAACAATGATTTGTTCATACCAAAAAAAATATTATTATAGGAGATCTGATGTCGATTACAAAAGAAACAAAAAAAGAGTTAATTGATAAGTTTGCTACAAATGAAAAAGATACTGGATCAGCACAAGTTCAGATTGCAGTATTAAGTGAAAGAATCAATAATTTAATAGAGCATTTCAAGATTCATAAACATGATAAGCACTCACAAAAGGGGTTGGTTGCGCTAGTAAATAAAAGAAAAAAATTATTAAGTTATCTTTCAAGAAATGATCATAATAAATATCAAGATTTAATTAAAGAATTAAAAATCAGAGGATAAGAATATACAAAATAGAAAAGAGTAAAAATGTTTGATGTAAAAAAAGTAGAATTAGAGTGGGCAGGAAAAAATTTAATAATAGAAACTGGAAAAATAGCAAGACAGGCTGATGCATCAGTTCTGGTAACGTATGGTGGCACAACCGTTATGGCGAATGTGGTCGCTGCTAAAAAGGCAAAGCCTGATATTGATTTTTTTCCTTTAACGGTCAATTATCAAGAAAAATTTTATTCAGTAGGCAAAATACCTGGTGGATTTTTTAAGAGAGAGGCAAGACCAACTGAAAAAGAAACGTTAATTTGTAGATTAATTGATAGGCCAGTAAGACCTTTATTTCATAAAGATTTTAAGAATGAGACACAAATTACTTGTACTGTTCTATCTCATGATGTTGCAAATGATTCTGATATAGTTGCAATAATTGCAACAAGTGCAGCACTTACTTTGTCTGGCCTGCCTTTTATGGGCCCTCTAGGAGCTGCAAAAATAGGAAGAATAGATAATGAATTTATAATTAACCCAACAATAGAAGAAATTAAAAAATCAGATTTAGACTTAGTTGTTGCGGGTACTAGTAAAGGTGTTTTAATGGTTGAATCAGAAGCAAATCAGCTTTCTGAAGAAAAAATGCTTGAAGCAGTGGTTTTGGGACAAGAATCCTACTCAAAAGTAATTGAGGCTATAATTTCACTTGCAAAACAAGCAGCAAAAAATCCTTGGATATTACCTGAAAAAGATGAAGAAATTAAAAATTTACCTAATATTATAGCTAAAGATTATAAAGAAGAGTTTCAAAAAGCATATAAAATTCAAGAAAAACAAAGTAGATCAGAAAAGTTAAATTCATTAAGAGTTGAGATTGAAGAAAAATTTGTTACCGAAAACTTAACTTCTGTAATTGTAGCTGATGTTGTTAAGTCTATCGAAAAAGATATTGTAAGAGGTGAATTATTAAATACAGGTAATCGTATTGATGGAAGAGACACTAAAACTATTAGACCAATAGTATGTGAAACAGGTATTCTTGAACGTACCCATGGTTCTGCATTATTTACAAGAGGTGAAACTCAAGCGCTAGTAGTTACAACGCTAGGAACAGGTTTAGATGAACAAAGAATTGATGCTATTGAGGGCGAGTATAAAGAAAATTTTATGCTTCATTATAATTTTCCTCAATATTCTGTTGGTGAAGTTGGAAGAGCTGGCTCTACTAGTAGAAGAGAAATTGGTCACGGTAAATTAGCATGGAGAGCAATTCATCCAATGTTACCTACCTCTGAAAAATTTCCATATACTTATAGGGTCGTTTCAGAAATAACAGAATCTAATGGATCAAGTTCTATGGCGACTGTATGTGGAACTTCAATGTCCTTAATGGATGCAGGGGTACCATTGGAAAAACCAATTGCGGGTATTGCTATGGGCTTGATTAAAGAAGATGAAAAATATGTTGTTTTATCTGATATTCTGGGAGATGAAGATCATTTAGGAGATATGGATTTTAAAGTAGCAGGAACAATTGATGGAATTACATCTCTTCAAATGGATATTAAAATTACAAGTATAACATCAAAAATTATGAAAGAGGCTTTAGAACAAGCTAAAGAGGGACGACACCACATTTTAAATGAAATGGCAAAAGCTATAGATTCTCCAAAGGAATCTATATCAAGTTATGCACCAACAATTACCACTATAAAAGTTCATAAAGATAAAGTTAGGGAAGTTATTGGTAAAGGTGGATCAGTAATAAGAGAGATTACAGAAAAAACTGGAGCTAAAATTGAAATTGACGATGAAGGTTTGGTGAGTATTGCTGCTGTTGATTCTAAATCGGGCCAAGCAGCTATTGATTGGATTAATAGTATTGTTGAAGAGCCTGAGATTGGTAAAATTTATGAAGGAAAAGTAGTAAAACTAATGGAATTTGGTGCTTTTGTTAATTTTATGGGATCAAGAGATGGATTAGTACACATAAGTCAACTTAAAAAGGAGAGGGTTGAAAAAGTAAGTGATGTTGTTAAAGAAGGTGATTTGGTAAAAGTAAAAGTTTTAGATATCGACTCAAGAGGGAAGGTTAAACTTTCTATGAAAGAAGTTGAGTCAGATTAACAATTTAAACATTCCCAAAATCATTGGACATAGAGGAGTAAAAAACCTTGCCCCTGAAAATACTTTAATTTCAATATTAGAAGCAATCAAAATTGGATTAAAATGGGTTGAGGTCGATGTAAAAATTAGTAGAGATGAAATTCCTTTTTTACTTCATGACTCAAGCTTAAATAGAACAACAAATGGTTTTGGGGAAGCTAATTTATATAACTATTCAGAAATTAAAAAATTAGATGCTGGAAAATTTTTTTATAAAAAAAACACAAATATTTACCCTCCTACTTTAAAAGAAGCTTTAAATTTATGTAATGATCATTCTATTGGCTTAAATATTGAACTAAAACCAAATTTAGGATTTGAAAAACAAAACGTTCAAAAAGTTTTAGAAGTTACAAAAGAATTTGAAAAAAAAGTGCCTATTTTTTATTCAAGTTTTGATATTGAATCTTGTATTAGTGTTAAACAAATTAACCCTAAAGCCCATTGTGGAATATTAATAGACAATTGTGATATTGAAAATTTATTAAGATTAATAAATAAGTACAATTTTTTTAGTTGTGGTTTTCATATTAAATGTTTTTCTACTAAATTAGTTAAAACATTAAAAAAAAATAATATTTTCGCTACTGTATATTCTCATCAAAATATTACTCACGATGAAGCATCAGAATTATGGAAATTGGGAATAGACAGTATATTTAGTGATGACCCTAAAAATTTACTAATATCTAATTAATTTTATGGCATACCCTTGATATTGAAACCACAATCAACATAATGAATTTCACCTGTTACTGCATTTGACAAATCACTAACAAAATAAAGTGCTGTATTCCCCAATTCTTCTAAACTAACATTTCTTTTTAGTGCTGAATTTTCTTGCGTGTACTTAAAAACTTCTCTTGAGTTAGCTATTGCTGCTCCTGCTAAGGTTCTCATGGGTCCTGCTGAAATAGCGTTAACCCTTATATTTTTTTCTCCTAAATCGACACTAAGGTATTTAACGCTTGTTTCAAGAGCAGCTTTAGCAACACCCATGACATTGTAATTTGGCATTACTTTGTTAGCTCCATAAAAACTTAGAGTCAATAAACTACCTCCTTCATTCATTATTGGTTCTGCAAGTTTTGCAATTTTAGTAAAAGAATAACAAGATATATTTAAGCTTTTTATAAAATTATCTTTAGAGGTATCAATATACCTCCCATTAAGTTCATTTTTTTCTGAATATGCTGCAGCATGAATAACAAAATCAATATTTCCCCATTTATTTGAAACTTTATTAATTGTATTTTCAATCGAGTTTTGTTTATTGAAGTCACATTCAACTAATAACTCACATTCTACCTGATCAGCTAAAGGCTTAACCCTTTTTAATAAAGTTTCATTTTGATAAGTTATTGATAACTTTGCACCATTTTTGTGTAAATTTTTCGCTATACCCCAAGCTATAGAATGATCATTTGCAATACCAAATATAATTCCTTTTTTGTTTTTAATCATGATACTTTGAAAATAATAAAGTTGCGTTTGTGCCACCAAAACCAAAACTATTAGACATTACATTATCAATGTTTTTATTTTCTAGTGTATCTAATAAAATATTATAATCCTTTGCTTTTTCATCTAAATTATCAATATTAGCAGAACCTGAAATAAAATTATTTTTCATCATTAAAATACAATAAATTGCTTCATGAACACCAGTAGCACCTAAAGAATGTCCAGTAAGTGATTTTGTGGAGCTAATAAAAGGCATATCATTTTGAAAAACATTTTTTATTGCTTCCAATTCCTTAATATCACCAATTGGTGTGCTTGTACCGTGTGAATTAATATAATCAATTTTAGTGTTTAGGTTTTTTAAAGCCTTTTTCATACTTCTTACAGCCCCTTCTCCAGATGGTTGGACCATATCATAACCATCAGAAGTAGCGCCATAACCTGTTATTTCTGCATAAATTTTAGCACCTCTTTTCTTAGCATAGTCTAATTCTTCTAAAACTAACACACCCCCACCTCCTGAAATTACAAAACCATCTCTATCAGCATCATAAGCCCTTGATGATTTTTCAGGTTCATTATTATATTTTGAAGATAAAGCTCCCATAGCATCAAATAAAATTGACATAGTCCAATGAAGCTCTTCTCCTCCACCTGCAAAAACAATATTTTGCTTGCCCATTTGAATTAATTCATAAGCATTTCCAATACAATGAGAACTTGTTGAGCAAGCTGATGATATTGAATAATTTACTCCTTTTATATTAAACGGAGTTGCAAGAGTTGCTGAGTTTGTACTTGACATTGAACGAGGCACCATAAATGGCCCTACTTTTTTTGAGCCATGTTCCTTACCTAAATTAAAAGCATTAAATAAATTTTGAGTTGATGGTCCTCCTGAACCAACTATTATACCAGTCATTTCATTGGAAATTTCGGATTTTTCTAAACCAGAATCATCAATAGCATCTTTTAATGCTATATAATTAAAAGCAGCGCCATCTCCCATAAACCTCAAATGTCTCCTATCAATTTTCTCTTCTAATTTTATATTTGGCTTTCCATGAACCAGGCTTCTGAATGAGAATTCTTCGTATTCTGGAGCAAAAGAAATTCCAGAATTTAAATTTTTTAAGTTTTTAGTTACAGTATTTACATCATTACCAATACATGACACAATTCCTAAACCAGTTATAACCACTCTTTTCATATTATTTAATCTTTAGAAGTAAAAAGACCAACTTTCATATCTTTTGCTTCATAGATAGGTTTTCCATCTGCTTTTAAAATACCGTCTGCTACACCAAGAATTAATTTTCTTAAAATTAATCTTTTTAAAGAAATATGATAAGTAACCTTTTTTACTGTTTGAAGAACTTGTCCTGTAAACTTAACCTCACCAACCCCTAGTGCCCTACCTTTACCTGGTTGCCCTAACCATCCTAAATAGAATCCAACTAGTTGCCACATTGCATCTAGACCTAAACAACCTGGCATCACTGGGTCACCCTTAAAATGACAATCAAAAAACCATAAATTAGATTTAATATCAAGTTCTGCTACAATCTCACCTTTCGAAAATTCTCCCCCATTTTCATTTATATTTACAATTCTGTCTATCATTAGCATTGGAGGCATTGGTAGCTGAGCATTTCCTTTGCCAAATAACACTCCTTTAGCGCAATCTATAAGCTGATCATATGAAAAAGAATTTTGCCTCATATTAATTTAGAATATATGTTTATTATTTTTTTAATCAATCGTTTCTTAGTTAATTTAAATAGCATTTTTTGTTTCTTTTTATAGTTATATTATTCCAATCTCCCTTTAAGACGTTAAGTAAAGTTAAAATATTACCTTCATACTTTAAATTTGTAAGAAAATTAATTGTTTTTTGTGCTGTAATTAGCCCTGCCATTCCAGCTGCAATTCCCGAAATACCTACTGTATCACATCTTGGAAGCTCAACATCCTTTTTGTTAGGAAAAATACAATTAAGACATAAATGATTATTTTTTTTATTTTCAAATAAAATTATTTCAGCATCAAAGCCAATGACAGAGCTACTAATAAGAGGTATTGAATTTCTTACACAATATTCGTTAACCATTTTCATTGTTTGCCAATTGTCACAAGTATCAATAACTATCGAAGATCCTTCAAGAAAATTCATATTTTTGTGGTCTAAATTTTGTTCGATGCTCTCTATTTCACAATATGGATTTATTTTTTTTAATTTTTTACTGGCAATAATAGTTTTTTTTTTACCAATATCTTTAGAAGAAAATAAAATTTGTCTATTAAGATTACTTTTTTCTATTTTATCTCCATCAATTAATTTAAGATTTTTTATTCCAGATGAAATTAAATAATTTGCTAAGGGACATCCTATTCCGCCAACACCAATAATAGTTATTATTGAATTTTCAAGTTTATTAATTTTGTCTTGAGAAAATTCTTTTAAAATAAATTGTCTACTGAGCATTTCAAATTCATAATCTGAGTAACTCATAATTTGTCATAATAATTTTTTTTGATTATCTCTACTATTTTTTTTGCACAGTTAGTTTTTGACATTTTTGGGAATGAAACTATTTTATTTTGTGTTATTACTTTTATTTTATTATAATCTAAACCAAATACTTTATTAGAATTATTTATTTTATTGTAAATTATTACATCACAATTTTTATCAAGCAATTTTTTCTTTGCACCGATTATATTATTAGTTTCAGCAGCAAAACCAACTAATAGTTTAGGTCTATACTTTTTGCTATTTCCTATTTGTTTTAATATATCGATATTTTGATTAAATTTAATTTTATTGAAATCATTTTTTTTTAATTTGTTTTTATAGACTGAACCGACCTTATAATCACTTACAGCAGCCGAAAATATTCCTAAATCAATTTTTTTAATTTTTTTTATTTCATTATACATTTCTTTTGCAGTTCTTATTTTTATTAATTTTACATTATGTGGTGGTTGTAATGTAGTGGGACCGCTAATTAAAGTTACAGAACCTCCTAGTAAGGCAATTTGATTTGCAATTTCATAACCTTGTTTTCCAGAAGAATAATTACTAATATATCTAACAGGATCTATTTTTTCTATGGTTGGTCCTGCTGTAACTAAACATTTCTTTCCTTTAAAAATTTTTGAATTATTTAGTTTTGATAAAATTGTATTTATTATATTATTTGTATTTTCCATACGTCCTATGCCTATTTCACCACATGATAGGTTGCCAAATTTAGGCCCAATAAATTCTACTCCACTATTAATAAGAAAATTAACATTTTTTTTATTAATTTTATTATTCCACATTTGAGTATTCATTGCTGGAACAAAAATAATTTGTTTATTAGATGCTAAAAGAGTAGTTGATGCTAAATTATCACCATAGCCATTTGCATATTTTGCTATAGTATTTGCAGTAGCTGGACACACAACCACTATATCTGCTTTACGAGTTAGTTTTATGTGCAACATTTTGTTATTTTTCTCAGATTTATCAGTGTACACTTTGCCATTTATGACAGCTTTTAATTTATGATGATTTATTATTTTTTTAGTATTTTCTGTAACTACACAATCAATATAAACATTTTTGTTACTGAGTTTTTCAAGTATTTTTTTGCTTTTAATAGCAGCAATAGAACTTGTAATGATGAACAATAATTTCATTAAATTTTGTAACCTTTATGAACAGAAACTATCCCATCAAATAAATCTAAGTAAGAAACATTAGTAAAACCATTTAACTCTAGTAAAAATTTTAGCTTTTCTTGATTTGGAAAGAGATCTATACTTTCACTCAAATATTCATAAGCTTTTTCATTTTTTGCAATTATTTTTCCTAAAAAAGGTAATAACCTTGATTTGTAATTATTATATATTGAAGTTGATAAAAAACTATTAGGCGAGCTAAACTCTAAACAGTAGTAACTACCCCCAGGTTTTAAAACTCTTAAAGCTTCTTTAATTGATTTTTCTATATTAGTTATATTTCTTAAACAAAAAGCTATTGTATATTTATCAAAATAATTATTTTTAAACTTTAATTTTTCGGCGTTACCATGATGAAAAAAAACATTATTTCTTTTATTAATTCTATTTTTACCAATATTTAACATTTCTTTGTTTAAATCTAGTAAATGAAGATTTCCATTAAATTTATTTTTTAGAATATTTATTGCAATATCTCCAGTTCCAGAGCCTATGTCAATTATTGTTTCATTATTTTTTGGATTAATTATTTCTGTAAATTTTTTTTTCCAAACTCTGTGAGCTCCAAAACTCATCAAATCATTCATTAAATCATAATTTTTAGCCACATCTGAAAAAACGTTTTGAACTAATCTTGTTTTTTCTGTAGGTTTTACTTTAGTATAACCAAAAGAAGAATTTAATTTAATCATAAAAATATGCCAGAACTTCCAGAAGTTGAAACTACAATAAGGGGCTTAAACATTTTGATAGGCCTAAAAATTATTAAAGTTAATATACACAAATTTAAATTAAGATATACAATACCAAAATCAATATACAAAATCCAAAAAAATTCAATTATCACTGATATTAGTAGGGTAGCTAAATATATTTTAATTAAATTTGATAATAAGTACAGTATTGTATTTCATTTGGGAATGTCAGGGAGATTAAAAATATTAAATAATCTCGGAAAAAGACAAAAGCATGATCATTTTATTATATATTTTGAAAAAAAAAGAGTGCTAATTTTCAATGATCCAAGAAGGTTCGGTTTTATTGATTGTGACTTAACTGAAAAAATTGCTTATAAAAAATATTTTTCTATACTTGGAATAGATGCTATGAGTAAAAAGCTTAATTCAGGTTACTTATTTGAAAAAATTAAGCAATCTAATGTCCCTATTAAGCAAATTTTATTAAATCAAACTATAATTGCAGGTATAGGCAATATCTATGCTAGTGAAATTTTATTTGAATCAAAGATATCCCCTTTTAGAAAGGGTAAAAATATAAAGAATTCAGATTTATCTGCTTTAATAGCTGCTATTAGAAAAATACTAAAAAAAGCTATCAAGTTTGGAGGCTCTAGCATAAGAGATTATGTTTCTTCTGATGGTACCCTTGGTAATTTTCAATCTAAATTTGCTGTTTACAACAGGGAAGGAAAAACTATATCTAAATTTAAAATAAAAAAAACCATCCAATATGGAAGATCTACATATTATTGTCCAAAATTGCAAAAATAAAAAAAAATATATTAAAGCATTGACTTTACAAATTTTAGAACTAGACACTGGTTTATAATGGCAAATCACAAATCTGCAAAAAAAAGATCCAGACAGTCTTCTTCTAGACATGTGGTAAATTCTCAGTACTTGACAAAGATTAGAACAAGTCTAAACAGATTTCAAGAAGCTATTAAATCCAAAAATAGTGATGATCTTCAAAAATCATTTAGTGATGTTAATTCTTGCATGTCTAAGGCTCTAAAAAGGGGAATTATCAACAAAAGAACTTTATCAAGAAAGTTATCCTCTTTATCAAGTCAAATTAAAAATAATTAATTTTTTTTTAATTTTTTCACTTTTCTTCTTGCTAAAAATCCTTAAAGGGTATTGACTATCCTAAAAATAATTGGTGGATGGTTTTTTGGTTTTGCGGCTTTTGGTTTTTTACGTAAAATTTAATTTAAAAAACTGACGTATATTAGGGGGCTAATGGAAAAAGGTTTCGAAGATTTTGGTGAAAAAAAATGGCCCTCATTAAAAAAAGATCTTAAAAAAATTGTAGGAGAAACAGCTTATAATAATTGGATCAAACATCTAAACTTTATTTCATTTGAAAATAAGACTTTATCTTTTTCTGTTCCAACTAAGTTTTTAAGAGATTGGATAGTGAATAACTATGCAGATAAAGTAAAGGTTGAGGCAATTAAATATTTTAAGACTATTGAAACTATAAAATTTCTAGTTAAACCAGTAGGCGGAAGAGTAGTACCTGGAACTGCTAGATCAATTAAGGATAATGATAATCATTGGAAATCTTCATTAGATATTAGAACTACTCAACCTTCCGCTTATCCCAATGAATTCGGAGCCCCTTTAGATCCAAGGTTTACTTTTGATAATTTTGTTGTTGGAAAACCAAATGAATTAGCTTTTGCTGCAGCTGAAAGAATAGCTGAGGCTGATAAAGTTTCATTCAACCCACTTTTTCTCTATGGGGGAGTAGGTCTAGGTAAAACTCATTTGATGCATGCAATTGGATGGAAGATAAAAGAACTCAACCCAGAGCGCAAAGTGATATATCTCTCAGCAGAAAAATTTATGTATCAATTCGTAAGAGCTTTAAGATATAAAGATACTTCAGCATTTAAAGAGCAGTTTAGATCAATAGATGTTTTGATGATTGATGATGTTCAGTTTATTAGTGGAAAAGATAATACCCAAGAAGAGTTTTTTCATACTTTCAATGCATTAATTGAACAAAATAAGCAAATAGTCATTTCAGCTGATAAGTCTCCATCTGATTTAGATGGCGTGCAAGAAAGATTAAAATCAAGGTTAGGGTGTGGTTTAGTAGCCGACATTCATCCTACAACTTATGAATTAAGATTAGGAATACTAATAGAAAAAGCACATAAAAGAGGAGTAGAAATACCTCCTAAAGTTTTAGAATTTTTGTCTCATAGAATAGTTTCTAATGTGCGAGAAATGGAAGGCGCACTTAATAGGCTTGTGGCACACGCTACTTTAGTTGGAACTTCTATTACTGTTGAAACTGCTCAAGTTGTCCTTCAAGATTTATTAAAATCAAATAATAAAAAAATTACAATCGAAGAAATACAGAAAAAAGTAGCCGAGCATTTTAATATAAGGTTAACTGATATGCATTCTCCAAGAAGATCTAGGTCAGTAGCAAGACCAAGACAAATAGCTATGTATTTAGCTAAATCAATAACATCTAGATCCTTACCTGAAATTGGTAGAAAATTTGGTGGACGTGATCATACAACGGTAATGCATGCTGTTAAAAAAATTGAGGAATTAAAGCATCAAGATAATAATTTTAATGAAGATATAGAATTATTAAAAAGATTGATAGATTCTTAATCTATTTTTATTTATAATCTTCTTAAATGAAGTTTGTTGTTGAAAAAAATGCTCTAATTAAAGCTCTATCTCATGTACAAAGCATTGTTGAGAGAAAGAACACATTACCTATACTTTCTAATATTTTAATTGAAGCTAAAGAAAATTGTATAATTTTATCTTCGACAGATATGGATATATCTATAACAGAAAAAATTAATCATAATAGTATAGAGGATGGCTCAACAACAGTTAATGCATCCACGCTTTATGATATAGTGCGAAAATTACCTGATAATAAGGAAATCGAATTTATAGCAAATGATGGTAAAATATTAAGTATTAGATCGGGTAGTTCCAGATTTTCTCTTGCGTGTTTGCCTAGGGAAGATTTTCCAATAATTGAGACAGAAGATGCTGGAATTAAATTAAAAGTCGATTCTCAAACTTTTTTCAAACTTATCGAAAAAACTAAATTCGCAATTTCTAATGAAGAAACGCGTTATTTTCTAAATGGCTTGTATTTTAATCTTCGAAAAGATGAGAAAAATAACTACATTACAATAGTAGGAACCGATGGACATAGGCTTTCAAAGATTGACTATCTATATCAGCCTGAATCTGAAGAGACAATTGGTGTTATCATACCCAAAAAAACAATTAACGAACTCTCAAAGCTTTTAAGCGAATTTACAGGAGATATTAATATAGATTTAAACTCTAATAAGATTATTTTTTATATTAATGAATCAATTTTGATCTCTAAGCTTATTGATGGAAATTTCCCAGATTACAAAAGAGTCATACCAACAGAAAATAAAAATACTCTAGAGGTTAAAAGAGAAAATTTATTTAAAGCAGTTGATAGAGTTAGTACTATTACTAGTGATAAGCTTCCAATTATTAAATTTAAATTATTAAGTAATATAATGAACATATCTACTTCTAATAACGAAAATGGCACAGCGACTGAAGATGTTCAAACTATTTATGCTGGAGAGGAAATTGAAATAGGTTTTAATTCTAAATACGTTTTAGATATGCTTAATAATTTAGAAGATGAAGATATTATTTTAAATTTTAAAGATAATTCGTCACCGATTATCGCAACAGAAAAATCTAACCCCGACTTAATCTATGTGCTGATGCCAATGAGGATATAATTTTATTTGAGTTTTTTTAAAAAAATAAATCTGAAAAATTATAGAAATTTTCAATTTTTTGAAAAAAATTTTATAAAAAATTGTAATGTTTTTTATGGAATTAATGGCTCAGGCAAATCTAATATTTTAGAGAGTATTTCTATATTTGATAAAGGAACAGGTTTCAGAAATGATCGCTTAGTAAATATAATTAAATCTGGTGAAGATAATTTTTTCAATTATGGAAATTTTAATTATGTTGGTCAAGAATACAATATTAGAATATTTTCTCAGAGAAACAACGAGAAGATATCAAAAAAAATTCAAATCAATAATGAAAATAATAAAGATTCTTTAAATCATTTTAGGTCATTATTATCCTTTATTTATTTTCAGCCTGAAATGGAAAGATTTTTTTTATCTACTCCATCATATAAAAGAAAATTTATTGATAGATTTATTTATAGTCATAATAAAAATTATAATAAAATAATAATTGAATATAAAAAAAATATTTTAGAAAGATCAAAATTACTTAAATTACAAACTCCTGATGAAGAATGGATTAAAAATATTGAAGAAAATATTTCAAAGTTAGGAATAGAAATTTATAAATGCAGATTGGAACAAATTGAAATTTTAAATAGTAATTTACTAAATCTTTATTCTGACAAAAAATCTCCATATTTAATTAAAATGCAAATAAATGATGACTTTTTAAACAAAAATATAGATATAATTAATGACGTAGATAATTATAAAAAACATCTAAAAAATAACAGAAAAAATGATTTTTTTTCTGGAATGACCAATTTTGGACCACATAGATCTGATTTTTCAGGGTTAATTAATAACGACTTTCCTTTAAACCAGTTATCAACAGGAGAACAAAAAACAATTATACTGCTTCTAATTTTAGCACAGTGCAGTTTTTTAATAAATAAGTGTAAAATTTATCCAATTATCTTAATGGATGAAATTTGTTCACATTTAGATGACATAAATCGATCCATTTTATTAAAATTAACAAATGAATTTGATTTACAATTTTTTATGACTGGTACTGATAAGAGTTTGTTCTCTTTTTTATCTACAAATGCAGAATATTATAATATAAGTAATCAGTGAATAAACAAAGTTATTCTTCAGAATCAATTAAAGTTCTTAAAGGTCTTGAGGCAGTTAGAAAAAGACCAGGTATGTATATTGGAGATACTGATGATGGGTCAGGTCTTCATCAGATGATATATGAAGTTGTAGATAATTCTATTGATGAATCTTTAGCTGGTTTTTGTTCTGAAATTGAGGTTTCATTAAATCCAGATGGAACAATAACAGTCAATGATAATGGTAGGGGCGTACCTGTAGATATTCATAAATCTGAAGGAATTTCAGCTGCTGAATTAATTATGACTGAACTTCACGCTGGGGGTAAATTTGATCAAAATAGTTATAAAGTTTCAGGAGGACTTCATGGTGTTGGTGTTTCTGTAGTAAATGCTTTATCTAAGTGGTTAGAGTTGGAAATTAATAGAGATGGTAAAATTTATCATATTACTTTTGAAAATGGATTAGTTAAAGAAAGTTTAAAATCTATTGGAACATCTAAAAAAATCAATGATGAATTTTATACTGGAACAAAAATTACTTTTCTTCCTTCTGAGAAAACATTCACGAATATTGATTTTAACTTCAAAACTATTGAAAAGAGATTAAGAGAACTTGCTTTTTTAAACACAGGAGTTAACATAATCTTAAAAGATAAAAGACCTGCAAAAGAAATTGTATTAAATTTTAATTATGAAGGGGGCATAAATGAATATGTGCTCTATCTAAATGGCAGTAAAAATATCATTAACAGTAAACCAATATTTTTTACATCAAATAAAAATAATATATCTGTTGAATGTTCTTTACAATGGACTGATAGTTATCATGAAAATACTTTATGTTTTACAAACAATATATCACAAAGAGATGGTGGAACACATTTAGCTGGTTTTAGAGGAGCCCTGACTAGAAGTATTGTAAACTATATTAATAAAAATACAAAAAATGGCAGTAACGTTGTTGGGGATGATGCGAGAGAAGGTTTAACATGCGTTATTTCAGTTAAACTTCCTGATCCTAAGTTTTCAAGCCAAACAAAGGATAAACTTGTTTCTTCAGAGGTAAGAACAGTCGTAGAATCTATAAGTTTAGAGAAATTGGAACAATGGATGGAAGAAAATCCTAATGAAATAAAAAAAGTTATAGAAAAAGTTATTGAAGCATCAAATGCAAGGGAGGCTGCTAGAAAAGCCAGAGAACTAACTAGAAGAAAAACTGGGCTTGAAAACTCATCTTTGCCTGGAAAACTTGCTGATTGTCAGGAAAAAAATCCTGAATTTTCTGAACTGTTTATTGTTGAAGGTGATTCAGCTGGAGGCTCAGCAAAACAAGGAAGAGATAGAAAAAATCAGGCAATTTTACCCTTAAGAGGTAAGATATTAAATGTTGAAAGAGCTAATCCTAGACAAATATTAACAAGTAATGAGATAGGTATTTTGATAACAGCTATAGGGGCAGGTGTTGGCAATCCATCAGGAAATGAAGAGCAAGATAAAAGTGAAGGAAAATTTGATTTGTCCAAATTAAGGTATCACAAAATTATTATAATGACAGATGCTGATGTTGATGGAAGTCATATAAGAACTCTACTTCTAACTTTTTTTTATAGGCATATGAAACCCTTAATTGAATCGGGACATCTTTATATTGCTCAACCACCACTTTATCGCTCAAAAAAAGGTAGTTCAATTCAATATATAAAAGATGAAGAAGAAATGGAACAATACTTAATCAATGAAGGATCTAAAAATCTAATATTTGAAGCACCTACAACAGAAAATAAAATAAATCAGATTAATAAACAAGAATTAATTAAATTAATTAATTTATCCAAGGAGGTTCAAAAATTAATTAATCAACTTACAAGACGTATTGATAATAAATTGATTATTGAACAAGCTGCTGTAATAGCAGCTTTTAAAACAGAATCTTTAAAAAATCCTAAAGTAGCAACTGAATTGGCAAAATATTTAGAATTAAGATTAAACACTATTGAAGGAAAAATATGGAAGGTTGCATATAATGAGGAAAAACTCACTATAATTAAAACAAATAAGGGCGTCAGTGAAAAATATACAATAGATGAAGAATTTTTAATTACTCCTGAAGCTAAGCTATTAAATGAAATGCGAAAAACTTTAATGGATAATTTTGGTATATTAAAGAATGGGAGTGCAGGCACTTTAAAAGTTAAGGATTCAGAGTTTAAAATTAATGGGCCATTAGATCTTATAGATAAAGTTTTAGAAATAGGTAAATTAGGGGCTCAAATAAACAGATATAAGGGTTTAGGAGAAATGAATCCTGAGCAGTTATGGGAAACCACACTAGATAAAAATTATAGATCTCTTCTTGCCGTTAAATTAGATGAAGTTAATGAGGCAAATTCTATATTTGAGACATTAATGGGAGATATCACTGAAGGAAGAAAGAATTTTATTCAGGAAAATTCATTAAGAGTAGCTAATTTAGATATTTAATTTTCTTAAATACTAATATTTATGAGCAATATACTATTAAGCAATTTAATTAAAATTAGATGGATAGCTATTTTTGGACAATTGATAGCTATATTATTTGTTTATTTTATATTAAAAATTAATATTTTTTTAATCCCATGTATTTTTGCTCTAATTACATCTGTGAGTGTAAACTTCTACTCTTATTTTCTTCAAAAAAAGAAAAATAATATATCGGACAAGCAGGCTTTCTTCTTTTTATTATATGATACTATTCAACTAAGTGTTTTATTGTATTTAACTGGTGGTATTATTAATCCATTTATAATCTTAATTATTGCACCAATTATAATTTCAGCAACTTACCTTGTTGCAATTTGGACAATCTTACTATCTTTACTTTCTATAACATTAATATTTACATTAAATTACTTTTATATACCTTTAGAGTGGAATGAGGCCATTATAATACCTAGAACCTATCAAATTGGTTTATTACTATCACTTTTGATCGCAATAATATTTATTGCAGTTTACGTTTATTTATTTGCGACTTCTGCTAGAAAAATTTCTGATGCATTATCTGAAACAAAACTACAACTTTCTAATCAAAAAAAAATAACAGAAGTAGGATCACTAAGTGCAGCAGCTGTTCATGAGCTAAGTACGCCCTTAAACACTATTTTTTTGGTTCTTAATGATTTTTTAAAAGACAAAAAACTAATAAAAAATTTAGATGTTTTAGAGGATATTGAACTTTTAAAATCAGAGGCGGAAAGATGCAAAAATATATTACTAAAACTATCAAAAAATCCACAAAATTTAAAAGATAATTTTTTGAAAAAAGTCAAGATAAGTGATATTGTAAAGATTAATTTTGAAAAATTTAATACAAATAAAATACTAAAAATAAATACTAACAATCATGTTGAAAAAGAAATAATTTTTAAGGATGAAATAATGTATGCTGTAGGTAATTTAATACAAAATGCCATAATTTATTCAGAAAAATTTGTTTTTGTTGATATAAAAATTAACACTAATATTTACAATATTATTATTTCTGATGATGGCCCTGGTTTTCCAAAAGATATTATAGAAAAATTAGGTCAGCCTTATGTATCTAAAAATAAAAAAGGTTTAGGTTTAGGTATTTTTATATCAAAAAATTTAATAGAAGGCCTAAATGGGGAAATTTTTTTTAATAACTCAAAAAATAATAAAGCAGTTGTTGAAATTAATTTAAACATAAATAAATTGTAATGATGAATAAAGAATTGCTTATTGTAGACGATGATTTACCTTTTAGAGAAAGATTATCACAATCAATGGCTAAAAAGGGATTCACTGTTGAAACCTTTTCAAGTGCACATCAAGTAAAAGAAAGAATAAATAATAAATTATTTGATTATGCAATTGTAGATATGCGTTTAGAAGATGGTTCTGGCCTTGAATTAATTCAAGAAATAAAAAAACATAGCCCAAATACCAAATCACTTCTTTTGACTGGATACGGCAATATAGCGACTGCAGTTGCAGCAATTAAATCTGGGGCAATAGATTATTTGCCAAAACCTGCTGAGGTGGATCAAATTTATGATGCTTTAACCTCTTCTGAAGATTTGTTACCACTTCCTCCAAAAAATCCAATGACAGCAAATAGAATTAGATGGGAACACATACAGAGAGTTTTTTTTCAATGTAATAGAAATGTATCTGAAACAGCAAGAAGATTAAGAATGCATAGAAGAACACTTCAAAGAATTCTTAATAAACACGCACCCAAAGAATAGCATTTATGAATTTATCTATTATAATTCCGGTATTTAATGAAGAGAATTTTCTTGAAAGACTATTTTATGATTTAAAAAAACATTTTAATCTCAATGATGCTGAAATTATTTTTGTAAATGATGGTTCCACTGATAATTCAAAGAAATTAATAGAACATTTTATTAAAGATAATTCTAAAAATTTTAAAAGTAATTTAATAAATTTTGATTTTAATAAAGGTAAAGGCAAAGCTGTAAGAGAAGGTATAAATTTCTCAAAAGGTAAATATGTATTATTACAAGATGCTGATTTAGAATTAGATTTAGAAGACTCTAAAGAATTATATGATATAATAAGGAATAATAGCGATATCAAATGTATTTTTGGAAGCAGATATCTTTCTGGAAAATTAAAGAAAAATAATTATTTCTTTAATCAGCTAGTAGCTAAATTAAATTCTATTATATTTAACTTATTTTTTTCTCAAAGTTTAAGTGATATTCATTGTGGGCTTAAAATATTGCACAGAGATGTAATTAAGAAATTAAAATTAGATATAAATGATTTTGGCCTTGAGATTGATATAGCCTCACAAATTGTAAGAAATAATTTTTTTATTTATGAGTATGGGGTATCTTATTATTTTAGAACTAAACAACAAGGAAAAAAAATTACCTGGATTGATGGTGTAAAATCATACTATTATTTATTTAAAGTTAGATTTATAGATAACGATATAGCCACAAATATATCTATTATTTTCTCTTCTTTTTATATGAGCTATGTTGGCTCATTTTTTGGTAAAGGAATGGGAACAACTTTATTCATTATTCTTTTTGCAATTATAGGTTTATTTATTGGATTAAAAAATAAAATTTTATCATCTTCGATTATATTGCTTTTTATCTATCTAGGATCATTAATTGGAAAGGGACAAGGGCAAGTAGTAGCAGTTATATTTTTCTTTATTATAAGTTTTTACTTTATTTATTTTGTAAAAAAACAAATAAACAAAATTAATAATTTTATTTTAAATTATTTATTTTAATTTTATGTAGTGAAACTGAAACTGCAATTATAAAAAAAGTCAAAATTCCATTCCAGTTTTTAATTAAGCTACCTGTAGACATAATTGGCCAAAAAAGAATAATCAAGTTTGTTAATGATATTATTTTTAAAGTATGATTTTGATTATTTTTTAAAATAAAAAAAAATAAATATGACAAATACACTATAAAAATCATAAAAACTATTATTCCCCCCTCAGCTAACCACTGAATATATAAATTATGAGGATGTGAGGCACAGCTGTAATTCTTCATTTGTTTATTATATTTTTCAAAATTTAAGCATACGTATTTAAAATTATTAATCCCAACTCCAGTTAGGGGATTATTTTTGAACATATTTATGCCTAAACTATATATTTCTCCATACGCGGATGTTTTGAAATTCCTAAGAATTTCAATAAAACTAGGTTGTACATTTATAATTTTTTTACAATTTTTATCCTTATCAGATGAGCATTTAAATTCTTTTTCTATTTTAAGACCTTGATGATATTGTGTAGATTCTATGATTTTAAAATCATTGTAAAATGGATGGAATTTATAAATAGATAAATTTAATAATATAAATAAAGTAAGAGAAAGCAATATCAAGATTCTTAAATTTTTTAAAAATAAAAAAAGTATACCCAAACAAAGCATATACATGGCTAGTGCCATACGTTCTCCAGATACAAAGCTTAATAAACCTATTAGACTTAAATAAAAAATCGCTATTAAAAAATTTACTTTATTTTGTTTAGTTATTAGAAAGTAAATAAAACCTAAAAAGCCTAGTTTTACTGAAAATGAGCCGGGTATTAATTCGTTTTTAAAAGGACCAGTTAACCTTCCATACCAGTTGGATTTGAATCCAAGTAAATCTGGTCCAAAACCTTCTTCAGCACTGTAGTTAAAAAATTGAAAAAGTGAATCTATTATGACAAAACAAACCACAAAAAAAATAATTTTAATACAAAATTCTAAATTCTTTTGGTAATTAAAAATAAAAAAATATCCAACTATAGGTATAAAAAGTAACCTTATAAAAATTATTGAGTCTTGAAAAGATAGATATTTTTCATATGAAAAAAAACTAATAAATATTAAACTAATCCAAAATATTATAGAAAATAAAAAAATTTTATGATTAATCAATAATTTGTTTTTTTGTATAAAAAAATATAATATTATGAAATACAAACATGATATAGAAATAATTATATCAGGTATGGCTGGTCCAGTAATTAAAAATAATGGCAGTAAAGAAAACAATAGAATAAATAATTTATTAAACCTATTTATCATTTTCATTTATGATTTTCATAAATATGTCTTCAAGATCGCTTTCATATGTATTTATTTCTTTAAAATTAATTTTATTATTATTTAATATATTAATAATTGATTTTAAGGTTGTTTTTTGTTTATCATAGTTAATTATAAGGTTATTTTCTTTTAATATAGGATTATATTTATCTAGTTCTTTTGGTATGCTAATTTTTTCTTGAACTGCAAAACTAACAGTTTTATTTGAAATAATATTTAATAAATTATTTTTAGTATCATCTTTTAAAATCTTTCCCTTATCTATTATGGATATGTAATCACATAGTTCTTCAGCCTCATCTAAATAATGAGTTGTTAGGCATATAGTTGTTCCTTTTTTATTTAAATCTCTAATATAATTCCACAAATTTGCTCTTAACTCGACATCAACACCTGCAGTAGGTTCATCTAAAATTAGCATTTCAGGATTATGAACAATAGCTTTAGCTACCAATAATCTTCTTCTCATACCTCCAGAAAGTGTTCTTGCATAAGCATCTCTTTGTTCAAATAATCCAACATTATGTAGTATTTCCTCAGTATTTCTTTGTTTTTTTGGAATGCCGTATAAACCAGCCTGAAGTTCTAATAACTCATAAGGAGTAAAGAAAGGATCTATATTAAGTTCTTGTGGAACTATACCTATTTTTTTCTTACTAAGTTTTGAATTTGTATCAATATCAATCCCACAAATGGAAATTTTACCTTCATTTTTATTAACTAATCCTCCTAAAATATTAATAAATGTAGATTTTCCTGCACCATTAGGACCTAATAAGCCATAAATTGATCCTTTTGGTATTTGGATATTAAAATCCACTAAAGCATTTATTCTAGATTTTTTTTTAAAAAAAGTTTTATTAACTTTAATTGCATCAATAGAAAATTTATAGTCTAACATAGGATTTGTTTTATAAAAATTTTAAATGAATAAAAAAAGTAGATTAATTTTAGTTGATGGTTCAGCATATATTTTTAGAGCATATTACGCTTTACCTCCAATGACAAGAAAAGATGGAGTACCAATTAACGCAGTATTTGGTTTTACAAATATGCTTGTTAAATTAATTGAAGATTATCAAAATGAAAAAATGATTGTAGTTTTTGATGCTGCAAGAGAAAATTTTAGAAATCAAATATATAAAGATTATAAGGCTAACAGAGGAGAAACGCCGGAAGACCTTATTCCTCAGTTTGATTTAATTAGAAAATGTGTAGAAGCTTTTAAAATCCCTCAATTAGAAATCTCAGGATATGAGGCAGATGATATTATAGCTTCTTATACAAAAATAGCTTCTTCCAAAAATATTGACTCATTAATAGTATCCTCAGATAAAGATTTGATGCAATTAGTTAATGATAGAGTCGAAATGCTTGATCCGATGAAAAATAAAATAATTAGATCTAAGGAAGTTGTTGAAAAATTTGGTGTTGAACCAAATAAAGTAATTTATATTCAGGCTCTTACTGGAGATAAGATAGATAATATTCCTGGAGCACCTGGGATAGGCCCAAAAACTGCCTTAGAATTAATAAATAATTTTAATGATATTGATGGCTTGTTAAAAAATGTAAACAAAATTAAACAAGAAAATAGAAAAAAAACTATAATTAATTCAGAAAAAGATATTAGAGTTAGTTTAGAGTTAGTTAAATTAAAATCTGATATAAAGTTACCTTATAAGTTAGAAGACATCAAAACTTATTCAGAATTAAAAGAAAAAAATCAAACAATCTTTGATTTTTTAAACAATCAAGGGTTTAAAACTATTTCAGAAAGACTCCAAAAGAATGCATTTGTAATAAATAATATTGCTCTGAATAAAAATGATCAAAATAAAGGAAGTGAATACAAATTAATTAATTCAAAAAAAGATTTGGAAAATTTAATTGATAATTTAATCAAGGCTGGTTTTTGTTCAATTGATACAGAAACAACTTCACTCAATATTGAAAGTGCTAAATTAATAGGCATTTCTATATGTTACTGTGAAGATTTATCATTTTATATACCTTTGAATCATTTAGATAAATTAACCTCTAAAAAAGTTTCTAATCAATTAGATGAGGAATATGTATTAAAAAAAATAAAAGAGATTTGTGCAAATGAGTCAATATTAAAAATTGGACATAATATTAAATATGATATTAGAATTTTTAATAAATATAAAATTGATGTAAATTCTATAGCCGATACTATGCTAATGTCATATGCATTAGACAATGGTCTTACAAAACATGGTATGGATGACTTGGCGTTTTATCATTTTCAACATAATTGTATTAAGTATAAAGAATTAGTAGGAACAGGAAAAAAAGAAATTACCTTTGATTATGTGCCAATTGATAAAGCTTTAGATTATGCAGCAGAAGATGCATTGATTACTCTTAGACTTTTCAATTTTTTATATCCAAGAATAATTAAAGAAAAAAGAAATTTTGTATATTATGATATAGATTTGCCTTTAGTTCATGTATTGGCGTTAATAGAAAAAAATGGAATTAAGATTGATAAGGGATATTTAAAAAAGTTAAGTAATGATTTTGAAAAAGAAAGTAAAAAAATTTCTAATAAAATTTTTAAGATTTCAAAAAAAGAATTCAATATTGGTTCTCCAAAACAGTTAGGTGAAATTCTTTTTTTAGATTTAAAAATAACTGGAGCTAAAAAAACAAAGTCAGGAACTTTTTCTACTGACTCTTCTACACTTCAAGATTTAGAATTAAAAGGATATGAAATAGCAAGGCTAGTTTTAGAGTGGAGAGAGCTAACTAAACTAAAATCAACTTATACAGATGCTCTTAATGACCAAACTAACGAAACATCAAGTAGAGTTCATACTTCATTTGGAATTGCAAATACCCTTACTGGAAGATTAAGTTCGAATGATCCAAATCTGCAAAACATTCCTATTCGTACTGAAAAAGGAAAAAAAATAAGGGATGCATTTATATCTGAAAATAAAAATAAACTTGTTAGTTTTGATTATTCACAAATTGAATTGAGATTGGCAGCAGAAATTTCAAAAGACAAAGCTTTCACAAAAGCCTTCGTAGAGGGAGAAGATATACACTCTTCTACTGCAAAAGAGATTTTTAATTTAAAAGACGAGGTTTTAACAGCAGATCATCGCAGAAAAGCAAAGGCAATTAATTTTGGTATTCTTTATGGAATAAGTCCATATGGATTAGCTAAACAATTAAATATAACTAACAGTGATGCAAAAAAATATATTGAACAATATTTTGAACGTTATCCAAAAATTAAGAATTACATGGATGATCAAATTAGTTTTGCAAAAACAAATCACTATGTAGAAACAATTTTTGGAAGAAGATGTAATATTAGGGGCATTAATGATAAAAACTTTGCTGTTCGGGGATTTGCAGAAAGACAATCTATTAATGCACCTATTCAAGGTACTGCAGCAGATATTATAAAATTTGCAATGATTGAAATACATAAAAATATATTGTCAAAAAAAATCAATGCCAATATGCTTTTACAAGTTCATGATGAATTAATATTTGAAATAAATGAAAAGGATGTAAAGCAGTCTTCTATTAGAATTAAAGAAATTATGGAGAAAGCACATTTGCAATTTAAAGATTTTACCGTACCTTTAACTGTAGATTATGGCATGGGGAGTACTTGGGGAGAATCACATTAAGTGAAAAAAATATTATTATTGATAGGTATTTTTTAATTTTTTCAATATTAATTCAATGAATATAAAAAATAAAAAAAAATCCAATCCTATGGCAAAAGATTTACGCAGTCCAAAATATAAACAACGTAAAGTGAAAAATAAAAAAATTTACAATCGAAAGAAAAAAAATATTACTTAAAAATCTTCATCGGGTTTATTAAAAGCCAGCCATTTTTCAAGTTCATTATATGTTCCTATATGTTCGTTATTAATTATTATTTGAGGAAATGTTCTTGCATTAGGAAATTTTTGGAAAAATTCCTCCCTTGTGAAATCTTTATCAAGCATGAATATTTGTGGTTTATATTTTGCAAGGCGCATTTTTGCTTTATCACAAAAAACGCAATGTGTTTTAGAATATATTTCTGCTTTCATTAAAAAGCTTCATCAAAACTTAAAGCCCTGTCTGTTGGTCTTTGATATTCAGATACTCTTTTTTCAAAAAAGTTAGTTACATTTTGAACATCTAAAGCGCGCATAAAATCAAAAGGATTTTCAGTATTAAAAACTCTTTCAAATTCAAAAAGATCAGCAATTCGATCTGCAACTGCTTCAATATATTGGCACATCAGCTCTTTATTCATACCAATTAAATCTACAGGCAAAGCATCTTTAACAAATTCTTTTTCAAAAGAAACTGCTTCTCTTACAATTTCTTCAAACTCTGACTGCGGCACATCGTTTGGTATCAAAGAAACGTCCACAATGTCTGCATCTGTTAATGTTTTATTATTAAATTTATCTCTTAGTGTTTTAAACATAAGAGCTGAAAAACTAAAATGCATACCTTCATCTCTTGCAATCCAATCATTTGACAATGATAGACCAGGTAACAATCCTCTTTTTCTAAAATAATATATTGAACAAAACGAACCAGCAAAAAACAAGCCTTCTACTAATCCAAAACCTATTAAACGGGTAAGTAAATTTTGATTCCCATTTAACCATTTTGAAACCCATTGAGCTTTGTGATTAATACACGTAACATTAGATATAGCATCAAAAAGCATATCTTTTTCTTTAGGATCTTTTACATAAGCTTCAATTTGTAATGCGTACATTTCAGCATGTATAGATTCATTTAGCATTTGCATTGATATAAAACATCTTGCTTCAGGGATTAATATTTCTTTATAAAATCGACTTGCTAAATTTTCATTAATCATAGCTTCTGAATTAGCAAAAAATGCTAATACATGTTTTATAAAATGTTTTTCACCTTCATTAAGGGTTTGTAAATCCCTTAAGTCATCGTGTAGAGCAACCTCTTCAGGTGTCCAAAATGCTTGAATATGCAATTTGTATCTATCCCAAATCTCTTGATTTTTTATTGGAAATATTGATTTAACACCTTTTGATATCATTGTTCTTTATTACGCACTACAAGTCAAACATTCTTCAGACTCTTGTTCAATAGAAGTATTTTTTATAAATTCTTCTTTAGCTATTTTTTCCGAAGATACAGTAACTTTTACTGCATCAACAGCAGATCTGCTTCTTAAATAATACATACCTGTTTTTAAACCTTTTTTCCAAGCATACATATGCATAGAATTAACTTTTCCAAAAGTAGGAGTTGATAACCATAAATTCATAGATTGAGTTTGGTCTATAAAAGGAGCTCTATCAGCGGCCATATCAATAACAGTTTTTTGAGAAGTTTCCCAAACTGTTTTATAAACATCTTTCAAATCTTCTGGAAAATCTTGTATATTCTGTACAGATCCATTTTCGACAATAATTTTATCCCTCATATCTTTATTCCATAGATTTCTTTTAGAAAGTGCTTTAACTAAAAATCTATTAACAAGCAAAAATTCACCAGATAAAGTTTGTCTTTTATAAATATTAGAAGTTTGAATTTGAAATGTCTCAGTATTTCCTAGGATAATTCCAGTAGAAGCTGTTGGCATGCAAGCTGTTGTTAAGGAATTTCTAACACCATGTTTTTTTATTTTTTCTCTTAAAGTCTCCCAATCCCACATATTTGATGGCTCAGTATTCCAAAGATCAAACTGAAAGTTGCCTTCAGAAATCGGCGATCCTTTAAATGTGGAATATACACCTTTTTCTTTCGCCAATTCACAAGAAGCCTCAAGAGCTCCAAAGTAAATAGTTTCAAAAATAAGCTTGTTAATTTCTTTAGCTTTTTTACTATCATACGGTAAGTTCATTTTAAAATATACATCGGCTAAACCTTGAATGCCAAGTCCTATAGGTCTATGTTTGTTGTTTGACGTTTCTGTTTTATTAGTTGGATAAAAATTAATGTCGATAACTTGGTCTAAATTTTTAGTAGCAAGTTTTGCAGTTTCATATAACTTTTGATAATCATATTCTTTTTTATTATTTATTTTCTTAATGAACTGAGGAAGTGCTATTGAAGCTAAATTACAAACCGAAGTTTCTTTGCCATCTGAATATTCAACAATTTCTGCACAAAGATTTGATGATTTTATTACACCGATATTTTTTTGATTTGATTTTTTATTAATTGAGTCTTTATAAAGCATGTAAGGCTGACCAGTTTCTATCTGGGCTTCAATAATTTTTGACATTAAGCTCCTTGCTTTAATTTTTTCTAAATGTGGAAACTCTTTTTCATATTTTTCATATAATGTTTCAAATTCTTTTCCATATTTATCAGAAAGTCCAGGACACTCATGTTCACTCATCAAAGTCCAGTCTTTATCTTCTTCAACTCTTTTCATAAACAGGTCTGGTATCCACAGTGCATAAAACAAATCTCTAGCTCTAAATTCTTCTGCCCCAGTATTCTTTCTTAATTCTAAAAACTTTTCTATATCTGCATGCCATGGTTCAAGATAAACTGCAAAAGATCCCTTCCTCTTTCCACCTCCTTGATCAACAGACTTTGCTGTTTCATTAAATATTTTAAGGAAAGGTATCAAGCCATTAGATTTTCCATTTGTAGACTTAATTCTACTACCACTACCTCTGATATTATGTGCATGCATACCAATACCACCAGCTGTTTTTGAAATTAAAGCACAATCCTTTATTGTATTAAATATACCTTCAATAGAATCTTCTTCCATCGCTATTAAAAAACAAGAAGAAAGTTGTTGCATTTTAAGTCCACTATTAAAAAGTGTAGGCGTTGCATGTGTATATAGGCCATTGGAGAGACTTTCGTATGTTTCTTTTACTTTATTATAATCAAAATTATCACAAGAAACAGTTAGCGCCACTCTCATCCATAAATCTTGAGGTCTTTCTATTGTTTTGTTTTCAAATTTAAGCAAATATGCCCTAATTAGTGTTGTAAAAGCAAAATAATCAAAGTTATAATCTTTATCATAATCAATAATTGCTTCTATAGATTCAGCATTTGCCATTACTTTGTTATAATAATCATCTTTAAGCAAGCCATCATCATATAAATTTTTTGTTGCAATTACAAAACCAGGAGTTTCTTTATGAAGGGAGTTTGCTTTTATTCGAGCAGCAAGATATGAATAATCAGGATGCTCAACTGTTAATGCAGCAGCAGTTTCTGAAAGATAGTTATCTATTTCTGTACTAGTAATATCAGGATAAAGACCAGGGATTGCTTTTTGAGCAACTACTATTGGATCTATATGAAGCCCTGTTGATAGAACAGAAACACGATTTGTTATTTTATCTAAAGAGACCGGTTCTTTAGTTCCATCTCTTTTTAAGACCATTAAGGAAGAAACTTTTACTCCTACTTGTTCTTTTAACTTGTTTGTATGATATCTTGATGCTGCTCTTTGCTCTCTGTATAAGACATATGCTCTAGCAACTTTATGATGTTCATCCCTCATAAGCGCTAGCTCAACTTGATCTTGAATATCTTCAATATGAATCATATCTCCATCAGCAATTCTTCTTGTTAATGCTAAAACCACTTTTTGAGTTAATACTTCTACTGTTTTATGAATACTATCTTGCTGTTCTTTTTCTTTGCTTTTATTGTTTCTTATTTTTGTCTGAGCTAAAAAAGCTTTCTTAATTGCATTAGAAATTTTATCAGATTTAAATGGAGTGATTTTCCCATCTCTTCTGACCACACTTAAGCTAAGTAAATTAATCTCAGGCTTATTTACATTTGCTGATACGAGTGAGTTGTCTGCCATTTAATCCTTATCTAATTTTTTAAAATTTATTGTCGAATAACACAATATGTAGTGTCGCCGAAAATTGACAATACAACATTTGCCTAATATCGCAATAAGAACAAAAAGAGAACATATAAAATTTTTTACTTTAAGTCAAAATATTTTTAAACTTTTTAAAATATTTATACCCAAGTTGTTGATATTTTTAAATTTACTTATTCACCCCATTTTACATACTTTTAGATTAAAATTAAATTTTTATAAATTTTTGAACTTAAATATGCCATAAATAATTAATAAAAAAATCTATGAAACAAATTGCCCTTGTAGATGATGAAGAATCTATATTAACTTCGGTTTCCATAGCCCTCGAATCTGAGGGGTATGCCGTTGACACATATAAAAATGGAGTAGAAGCACTTGCAGGACTAGAATCGAAGGATTACGATTTAGGTCTTTTTGATATTAAAATGCCAAAAATGGATGGTAACGAATTATTAACAAAAGTAAGATCAAATAAAAAAACTTCTTTAAGAGAAATGCCTATCATTTTTTTAACTTCAAAAGATCAAGAGCAAGATGAAATAATTGGATTAAGAATGGGAGCTGCTGATTATATTAAAAAACCATTCTCACAAAAACTTTTAAACGAAAGAATTAGAACTGTTCTTAGGGCATATTCTTATAGAAAGAATGAAGAGCTAAACAACAATGAAGATAATTTAAACTTTAAAAATATAAAAAAAGGAAATCTTGAGTTAAATGAGATGAAGCAATTGTGTTTCTGGAAAGATAAGGTTATCGAGCTGACAGTTGCTGAGTTTAATTTAATCAAATCTCTGGCTCAATATCCTGGTGTAGTAAAAGATAGAAACCAATTGATGGACGCCATGTATGGTGACACCATTTATGTTGATGATCGTACAATTGATAGTCATATTAAAAGATTAAGAAAAAAATTTAAATCATATGATCCTGAATTTGATCAAATACGCACTCGCTATGGGTCCGGGTATTCATGGCGTGAGTAAATTTTATAAATTTAGACTCTCTAATTATTCACTAACTTATCAACTTCTAATTATTAATTTAATTACAGCATTTATAGGTTTTATTTCTTTATTGGTTTTTAATTTTTATTTAATTCAGGATGATAGAAATATTTTAATAGAATATGATAGCACTTTATTGAAAGTAAATAAAATAAGTAATTTTTTAAGCAATAATGCTATTTCAAGAGTACCTTTGTTTAATGAAAATTGTGATAACAATACTGAAGATCAAGACTGTGTTATTAACATTTCTGAACCAACTTTAGACCCAACAACTACTCAGCAATATATAATGCAAAATTATCTACAAACCAATTTCGATGTTATTGTTTATAATGACGGATGGGTTAAGTTTGCCGATACTGAAGATATGTACATTTCTAACGAAGTTTCAGAAATTGCTATTGATGCTAAAATTGGCACATCTGATAATTTTATTGATAATTATCGCCAATTTTATATAGATTTTTTTAACAAATTCAGAAAAAATTTTATAAAAAATAAATATATCAAAGTAGCTCAAAAATTTAGAAGTGAAATTAATTTAGTTTCAGAGACTATTAAGAATAAAAAAATAATTATAAATAAATTTTATAATAATGAAAAAGATATCATCCAAATCATCTCATCCCCAGTTTTATATAATGATAAAATTTATGGCGTAGTTATAGTTTCATATCCACTTGTTCACAATAATTATAATTTAGGATTGAATTCATATAATTTATTTAATTTTTATATTTTTTTAGTTTTGATAATACTATTTATATCTTTCTTTTTTTCTAAGAGTTTAGTGAGTCCAATTAAAACACTATCCAAATTAACTTTAATTGAAAGAACAAAAATCAAGCCTAAAATAACTTTTTCATATCCAGTTAGGGGTGATGAAATAGGAACTTTATCAAATGAAATTCAAAAAATGTCTTTAGATCTAAAGACACAAATAAATCAATTGGAAAAATTTGCAGCGGACGTTTCTCATGAATTAAAAAATCCTTTGACTAGCTTACAATCTGCAAATGAACTTATCTTGAATGATAATATTGCTGAGAAAGATAAAGATATACTAAATAAAAATATTACAAAAGATATTAAAAGAATGAACAAGTTAATTTCTGATATTTCAAATTTTACTCAAATTAAGGCAGAAATTGAAACTGAAAGTTTTGAGTATATAAATATAAATGAATTTTTAATTGATGTTGCAAATAGCTATAATGAAAATAAGAAAAATATAAAAATTGAAATAGAAACTAATGATCAAAAATTATATGTAGCGGCAAATAAAGATAAATTATCTCAAGTTTTTTACAATTTAATTGATAACAGTATTTCGATTTTATCTAAAAATCAAAATGTGTTTATCCAGTCAAGGTCGCTAGACCAAAAAAATATTGAAATTAAAGTATATGACCAAGGTAAGGGAATACCCCTAAAAGATGCAGAAAAGATATTTTATAGATTTTATACAGATAGGGATGCTGATAAGGGGGATCATAGTGGGCTAGGGTTGTCAATTTCTAGGGAAATTGTGAATTCTTTTGGCGGTGTTATAAAATTAGTAAAATCTGACAGGCGACTGTATCCTGGAGCTTGTTTTATTATTAATTTACCTTTAAAAGTCTGAAATTATAAAATAACAATCTTAATAAAAATAGGGAATAATATGACTTCTGATTTTAAAGTAAAAGATATTAGTTTAGCAGATTGGGGTAGAAAAGAAATTGCAATAGCAGAAACAGAGATGCCTGGTCTAATGGCTATTCGTGAAGAAAACAAAGGAAAAAAACCTCTTGAAGGTGCAAGAATTGTTGGTTGTTTACACATGACAATTCAAACAGCAGTATTAATAGAAACCCTTGTTGAGTTAGGCGCATCAGTAAGATGGAGCTCATGCAATATCTTTTCAACACAAGATCAGGCTGCATCAGCTATTGCTGCAGAAGGAATACCAGTATTTGCATGGAAAGGCATGAATGATGAGGAGTTTTGGTGGTGTATTGAACAAACTTTAACTGGACCTAATAACTGGAAACCAAACATGATTCTTGATGATGGTGGAGATGCAACACAAATTATTCATGAAAAGTATCCTGAATTATTAAATGATATTAAAGGTTTATCAGAAGAAACAACTACAGGGGTGCATCGATTAAAGGAAATGGAAAAGAAAGGTTTGCTCAAGGTCCCGGCAATTAATGTAAATGACTCTGTAACAAAATCAAAATTTGATAATCTTTATGGGTGCAAGGAGAGTTTAGTTGATGGCATTAGAAGAGGTACAGATGTTATGATGGCAGGGAAGATAGCTGTTGTTGCAGGTTATGGAGATGTAGGCAAAGGTTCGGCAGCAAGCTTAAGAGGAGCTGGAGCAAGAGTTTGCGTAACTGAAGTAGATCCAATCAATGCATTACAGGCAGCTATGGAAGGATATGAAGTTGTAACCATGGATGATGCATGTGAATATGGTGATATATTTGTTACTGCAACAGGGAATCTTGATGTAATAACATTGGACCATATGAGAAAAATGAGAGATAGAGCTATAGTTTGCAATATTGGACATTTTGATAATGAAATTCAAACAGAAGCTCTAAGGAATTACAAAACTGATGAAATAAAGCCTCAAGTTGATGAAATTGAGTTTCCAGATGGTAAAAAATTGTTACTTTTATCACAAGGAAGGCTTGTAAACTTAGGCAATGCTACTGGTCATCCAAGTTTTGTTATGAGCGCATCTTTTACAAATCAAGTGATGGCACAATTGGAATTATGGCATAATTACAAAAATTATGAGAATAAAGTATATGTTTTACCAAAACACTTAGATGAAAAAGTTGCTTTGTTACATCTTAAAAAAGTTGGAGCTAAATTAACCACTTTATCTGATAAACAAGCAGAGTATATTGGAGTTAAAAAAGAAGGGCCATTTAAAGATGACTCTTATCGTTATTAATTTAGGAGGATAAATGAAAAGATCTTATTTATTTACAAGTGAATCAGTTTCAGAAGGACATCCTGATAAAGTATGTGACAGAATATCAGATATGGTTGTTGATAGTTATTTATCTCAGGATCCAAATTCAAGAGTTGCCTGTGAAACTCTAACTACAACAAATAAAGTTGTTCTAGCTGGTGAAGTTAGAGGACCGTCTATTTCAAAAGATGAGATAATTTCTAACGTAAGAGAATGCATAAAAGATATAGGATATGAACAAGATGGATTCCATTGGCAAAATTGTGAAGTTGATTATCATTTACATCCACAATCTTCTGACATTGCAATGGGAGTTGATGCTGGAGATAACAAAGATGAAGGTGCAGGTGATCAAGGTATAATGTTTGGCTATGCTTGTAAGGATACAGATAGTCTAATGCCAGCCCCAATTCACTATTCGCATCAAATATTATACAAAATGGCAAAAGCAAGAAAAGATGGAACTGCTAATGGACTAGAGCCTGATTCTAAAAGTCAAGTAACTATGCTTTATGAAAATGACAAACCTAGCAAAGTAACATCATTAGTTATTTCTTCACAGCACAAGGAGGGATTATCCCCTTCTGATGTTAGAGAAATTGTTAAACCTTATGTCTATGAGTGTATACCCAATCATCTATTGGAAGATTTAAAAGATGAAGATTTTTACGTTAATCCAACTGGAAATTTTGTAATTGGTGGACCAGACGGAGACTCTGGATTAACAGGAAGAAAAATTATAGTTGACACGTATGGTGGGGCCGCACCACATGGTGGTGGTGCTTTTTCAGGAAAAGACCCATCAAAAGTTGATAGATCTGCAGCTTATGCAGCAAGGTATTTAGCAAAAAATATTGTTGCTGCTGACTTAGCTGATCAATGTGTAATACAACTTTCATATGCTATTGGTGTATCTAAACCACTGTCTATCTATGTTAATACAAATAGCACAAACAAAATTGATGAAGCAAAGATAGAAAAAATGATTCCTGATTTATTTGATCTCAGTCCCAGAGGGATAATCGAACATTTAAAATTAAGAAACCCAATATATGTTCCAACCGCTGCTTACGGACACTTTGGACGTAATCCTAGTGATAATGGTCAATTTAGTTGGGAGAAAACTGATTTGGTAGATAAATTAAAAAGTGCAATTTAAATAATTTGATCAAAAAAAAACAGAAATATTATGATTTAAAAGATTTAGAAATTTTTGCAAAAAATATTAGTAAAGATTTTACTAAAGGAACTATCATTTTTTTAAAAGGAGAATTAGGTGCTGGTAAAACAACACTTGCAAGATTTTTAATTAACAGTTTGTATGATTTAAAAAAAATAGATAAACCAAATTCAATTAAAAGTCCTACGTTCCCAATATTATTAACATACGACTTGCTAGATTTTGATATATTTCACTATGACTTATATAGAATTTCGAATAATTCTGAATTAAATGAATTAAATATTGAAGAAAATATAAAAGAGTCAGTAACTTTAATTGAATGGCCAGAAATATTGTTGAAAAGCAAATTTAGTTATAATTTTTATTTAATTGAATTAGAAATGGTTAGTGAAAATAAAAGAATCCTTAAAATAAAGTTTAAAAATAATATTAATGTATAAAAATTTTGAAAATTTAATCTTGCTTAAAGGTGGTGCATCTGAAAAAAAAATTTATCGATGTAATAAAAAAAATAAAAATTTTATAATTTTAGATTTTTCTCAAAATAAAGCTGAATTTAATAATCATTTAATTATTTATAATATTTTAAAAAATATTAATATATCGATACCAAGTATTTATGAAATTGATTTTAAAAATTATACAATTGTAACTGAAGATTTTGGCAATCAAAGATATGACAAAATAATCGACAAGTATCAAATTAATTTTCTTTTAGAGTGCGCAATAGAATCATTAATTATAATAAATAATTCATCAATAAATCAATATGGGTTTGAATCTCTACCAAAATACAATTATCAAATTTTTAAAAATGAAATAAGTGAATTGGTTGATTATTTTTGTCCTTATAAAAAAATTAATAGCTCAATAAATAAATCTTTTTTTGAAATTTGGAAAAAGTATTACAAAAAATTAGATTTTGAATTTAATACTTTTGTACATAAAGATTTTGAATTAACTAATTTAATTTACCTTCCTAAAAAAAATAGTCATTTAAGGTGTGGAATTTTAGATTTTCAAAGTGCATTTATTGGATTTAAGGGATGGGACCTCTTTTCACTTCTTGAAAATTCAAGAATATACTTTTCTACTGAAAAAAATGAACATTTTCTTAGAAAATATTATAATCAAACATATCCAAAAATTGATTTTGATTCATTTAAAAAACAGTATTATTTTTTAAATACTTCAAGACAGACGCGTCTTTTAGGTAGATGGGTAAAATTTGCTAAAGTTGATAAAAATAAATCCTATTTAAAATTTATTGATACTACAATTAAAAGGCTTAAAAATAGTTTAGAGATTTTAGAAATTAGAGAATTAAATGGCATTTATGAGCGTATTTTGAATTAAAATGATGAAAAACTTTACAACAATGATTCTAGCAGCAGGTTTTGGAAGTCGCATGAAAGATTTAACTGAGAAAATACCAAAACCCTTATTAAAAATAAAAAATACAACCCTTCTCAGCAATACTATAAATTTTTTTGAAAACATTGGGTGTAATAGATTTATTTTGAATACTCACTACTTATACAAAGAATTAAACAATTATATAAATTCAATGCATTCAGATAAAGATATTATATTAATACATGAACCTGAAATTTTAGATACTGGTGGGGGGATTAAAAATGCACTCAAATTTTTTAACAATAAGAATTTTTTGGTTACTAATTGTGATATATTTTGGAGAAAAAATAACATTTTAGATATTAAAGATTTTCTTTTTGATTTACAAAAAGTGAAAAATTGCCAATTGCTATTGGCAAGAAAAAGCAAAACATATGGTGTAAATAAAAATTCTGGAGATTTTGTTTTAGAGAATAATTCTTTACGAAGATGGAAAAAAAATGATCAAATTAATTTTTATTCAGGCCTCCAAGTTTTGAATCCTTCAGTTTTTAATAATATATACAAGTCTAAATTTTCGATTAATGAAATTTGGGATAATTTAATAAAAAAAAAAGAATTGTCAGGTGTTATTATGCAATCAGATCTATTTCATATAGGGGATATCAATACTTATCTTGATATAACTAAAAACTTACCTCTTGACTAAATAATAAGAATACTTATTTCTTTATATATGACAACATATTCCACTACTGATGAAAATTTTGAAAAAGACATATCGGAACCTAATTTTCTAGTTCTGGTTGATTTCTGGGCAGAATGGTGTGGTCCATGCAAACAAGTTGGACCAATTCTTGAAGAAATAGCAAATGAATACGAAACTAAGATTAAAATTTTAAAAATTAATATAGATGAAAATCCTCAAACTCCACAAAAATATGGCGTAAGAGGAATACCTACACTTATGCTATTCAAGAATGGTAATTTAGCTGATTCAAAAGTAGGTAGTTTACCCAAGTCTGCGCTAGAAGCTTGGTTAACAACTAATTTATAAGTATTTTTTTCTTAATTTTCCAACTAAATATAAAGATCCAGTAATTAAAATATACTTTGTTTTTGTTTTTGAAATAAATTTTTTTGCTTCTATTATACTTGTTTTTTTCTGACAACTAATAAATAGTTTTTTACAATTCTTTTCTATTTCGGATGGAGTGAAAGAATTTTTTTCATTAGGAATTTTGATTGCAATAATTTTTTCAACACTGTCTTTAATTGTTTTTAAGAAATCAAACATTTTTTTATTATTCAGCATACCAAACAATACTATAGGTTTAATTTTTTTTTGCTTCAAAAAAATATTTAGTTTTTCTGATCCACTTATATTATGTGAGCCATCAAAAATTATTATTTTGTTTTTATAGTTTATCATTTCTAATCTACCAGGCCATTTAGTTTTATATATACTTGCATTAAATAGATTGCATTTTATTTTAAATCCTAAACTTTTAATTATCATTGCACCAGCTAATGCAGAAGTTGCGTTTTCTAATTGATGATCACCCAACAACTGTGGTTTTTTAATTAAATAATTTTTATTGTTAAATTTGAATATAAATTTGGATTTACTTTTGTTTTTAAAGTTATAATCTTTATCATAGTAATATACGTTTTTTTTATTTTTTAGGTTTAATTTTATTATTGTTTCGACATCACTGCTTTGTTTAGATATTAATATTTTTTTGCTGTATTTTGTTATCCCAAGTTTTTCTTTTGTAATTTTTTTAATAGTTTTGCCCAAGAATTCTTCATGATCCATACTAATATTAGTTATGATGCTTAATAATTTATTTGGTATAATATTTGTTGCATCTAATCTTCCTCCTAATCCTGTTTCAAGAATTAAAAAATCTGCCTTTTTCTTTGCAAATAAAACAAAAGCTGCTGCAGTTGTAATTTCAAAAAATGTTATTGGATTACCATTGTTAATTTTCTTAACATATTTTAAAGTATCATATAATTTTTTTGAACTTATTTCACAGTTGTTAATAATAATTCTTTCATTAAATTTATTTAAATGAGGAGAAATATATGCATGGCAAGAATATCCATTTAGAGTTAATATATTTCTAAGATAACTTAGTGTTGATCCTTTTCCATTAGTTCCAGCTATATGAACTGTCTTAGGAAGGTTGTAATGAGGATTTTCAAGTTTTTTTAATAGAACCTCCAATCTTTTTAATGACAAGTCTATATACTTTGGGTGCAAATTCATTAATTGAATTAACAACCTGTCTATTTTTGAGTTCACTCTATCAATTTATATGATTTAAAATATTTACAAGTATATTTTTTAGATCTTTTCTATGACAAACTATATCTACCATACCGTGATCTTTTAGATATTCTGCTTTTTGAAAATCAATTGGTAATTCTTCTCTTATTGTATCTTGTATCACTCTTTTGCCTGCAAATCCAATTGTTGATCCTTGCTCTGCTATTGTAATATCTCCTAACATAGCAAATGAAGCAGTTACACCACCAGTTGTTGGCTCTGTTAACACCACAATATAAGGAATTTTATTTTGATTTAATAATTCTACTGCAGCTACTGTTCTTGGCATTTGCATCAAACTAATTATACCTTCTTGCATTCTGGCACCACCAGAAGAGGTTATGATTATCATAGGTAATTTTTTTTGAACTGCGATCTTAGCTCCTTTTACTATTCCAGCTCCAACAGATCTTCCCATTGAGCCTCCCATAAATTCAAAATTCATTATAGCACAGAGCACATTAATCCCTCCAAGATCACCCTCTAGTAATAATAAAGCATCCTTACGATTTGTTTTTTTTCTATATTCTTTAAGTCTATCTTTATACTTCTTCTTATCGCTAAAACTTAAGGGATCATCAGATATATTTTCTAGTTCTACCTCATTTATATTTTTATTTCCAAATAAATTTTTAATTCTATCATCTACAGACATTCTAAAATGATAATTACATGACAAACATACATATATATTTTCTTTTAGATCTTTATGATGAATCATATTTGCGCATTTCGGGCAGTTTTGCCAAAGATTATCAGGAACCTCTTTTCTTTTAACTAGAGCAGATAATCTAGGTTTTACAAAATTAGTAAGCCAATTCATTACACAGAACCTTTTTTTAATTCTTTAGTAAAATTAAAAATTTTATTTAACATAATAGATTTATTTTTATAATTTTCTTCAATAATTTTTACTATACTTGAACCCACAACAGCTCCATCAGCTATTTGACAAATTTCTTTTACATCATTAGCATCTTTAATTCCAAACCCAGCTATAACCGGTAAATTAGTGTGATTTTTAATTATTTTTATTGAGTTTTTCAACTCCTCTAAGTTAGCAGAATGTTGTCCAGTAATTCCTGTTATTGTGACGTAGTATAAAAAACCACTTGCATTATTTAAGATTGTTTTAAGCCTATCCTCATTTGTTGTAGGTGTAATAAGCCGAATAAGATCAATATTATTTTTTTTTAATAACTCGTTTAATTCAGTATCTTCTTCAGGTTGGAGGTCAACAATAATTAGTCCATCAATTTGATTGTTTTTGCACTTGTTAACAAAACTATTAATACCATAACTATGAATTACATTATAATAACCCATTAAAATTATAGGTATGTCTGGTTTTTTGTTTCTTAAATAATTCGCTATATTAAATATATCATCAAGGGTTATTCCGTTATTTATAGCTCTACTGCTAGATAATTGTATTGTTGGTCCATCAGCCATAGGATCTGAGAAAGGCATACCTATTTCAACTATATCTATATTATTATCAGCTATTATTTCTAATATTTTTTTGCTTGTTTCTAGATCTGGATCTCCGCCTGTTGTAAAAGTTACAAGTTTTTTACTTTGTCTTTCAAAAATTTTTTTAAAACGTAAAGACATTATAAGTTGATATTTAGTTTTTCAGCTACTGTAAAAATATCTTTATCTCCTCTTCCACACATATTCATTACAATAATATTATTTTTATTATAGTTTTTAGCTATTTTTCTTAATACAGCTAAAGCATGTGAAGGCTCAAGAGCTGGGATTATACCTTCTAGTTTGCAACAATATTTAAAAGCATCTAAAGCTTCATCATCTGTTGCTGACATATACTTAACTCTTTTTTCTTCAAATAAATAAGAATGTTCAGGTCCAATACCAGGATAGTCTAAACCTGCAGAAATAGAGTGAGCCTCTTCAATTTGACCACTTTTAGATTGTAGTAAATAAGTTTTATTTCCATGAAGAACTCCTGGTTTGCCCCCACTTAAACTTGCAGCATGTTTATTTGTATCTAAACCTAAACCAGCAGCCTCAACTGCAATCATTTCAACATTTTTATCATCTAGAAACTCATGAAACAAACCTAAAGCATTAGATCCTCCTCCTATACAAGCTAATAAGACATCAGGCTCACGATTTTCTATCTTAGATAGTTGATCTCTCACTTCTTTTCCTATTATAGACTGAAAATCTCTTACCATAGATGGGTAAGGGTGAGGGCCAGCAGCTGTTCCAATTATATAAAAAGTATCTTTTACATTTGTAACCCAATCTCTTAAAGCTTCATTCATAGCATCCTTTAAAGATTTAGAGCCATTAGAAACGCTACGAATTTCAGCTCCCAACAATTTCATTCTAAAAACATTTGGAGATTGCCTTTTAATATCTTTTTCTCCCATATAAATAATACAATCCAATCCAAATAATGCACAAACAGTTGCAGTAGCTACACCATGCTGTCCGGCCCCTGTTTCAGCAATAATTCTTTTTTTACCCATTTTTTTTGCTAAGAGAATTTGTCCCATGCAATTATTTATTTTATGAGCTCCTGTGTGATTAAGTTCATCTCTTTTAAAATATATTTTAGGGCCACCTAGATCATTTGTTATTCTTTTAGCAAAAAATAAAGGACTTGGCCTCCCAACATATGTTTCAAGATAATAATTTAATTCTTTTTTAAAATTATCATCATATTTAATTTTATTATATTCTTTATCCACTTCTAAAATTAAAGGCATTAAAGTTTCAGAAACATATCTACCCCCAAAATCTCCAAAATATCCTTTTTCATCAGGTAAGTGCTTATAGCTATTTTTATTTTGCATTATATTTTTTAAATAAATTGTTAATCATTTCATTATTTTTAATTCCAGGTGCATCTTCTACACCTGAAGATAAGTCAATTCCATCAGGATTTGTAAAATTTTTAATTTTATTAATATTAGAAGCATTAATTCCCCCAGACAAAAACCATGGTTTTTCAATCTTTTTTTCAGATAAAAGGGACCAATTAAATTTTTTAGCATTTCCACCAGGCTGATCACCTTCTTCAGGTTTATAATCAAATAAAAACAAATCATTAGATTTGTAATTATTTAAAATATTAAAATCCTGATTATTCTTTATTGATATCGCTTTTATTATAGTTACTTTTGTAGTTTTTTTTACTTCATTAATATAATCATTATTTTCTGAGCCATGAAGCTGAATATACTTTAATTCTAGTTTATCTATAAACGATTTAACCTTATCAATTTTTTCATTAACAAACACGCCCACCGGTTTGATTTTTTTACTTTTACTAAATTCTATAAGTTTAAATGCTTGGCTTAAATCAATATATCTAGAACTTTTATTATAAAAAATTAATCCAAAATAATCGGCGCCATTATTATCACAACATAAAATAGTATTTGTATCTTTCAATCCACAAATTTTAATTAACACTTTAGATAATAGACTTATTTAATTGTTTAATAGTTTTAAGAGGATTCTTAGATTTTGTTATTGGCCTACCAATTACTAAGTAATCTGCTCCTAACCTAATTGCTTCTTTGGCACCTATAGTTCTTTTTTGATCATCATTTTTTTTAGTATAATTATCCGGCCTAATTCCAGGCACTACAATTATCAGCTTTTTACCCCCAATTTTTCTAGCTGTTTTAATCTCTAAAGGACTACAAACTATTCCATCTAATTTATTTTTATAAGCATTTTTTACAAATTTAGTTACTAATTTTTCAATATTAGCCTCATTATAATATTTTTTTGTTTGTAGTGAGTTTAAGCTTGTTAATATTGAAACCCCAAGTATTTTAAGCTTTCTGTTTTTTTTTGAATGTGTTGATTTTTGCATTTCATCACCTCCAGAAATATGTATTGTTGTAAATTTAGGAGATAATTTTTCAATTGCTTTAATTCCTTTTTCAACTGTATTAGGGATATCATGCAATTTTAGATCAAGAAAAATATTTGGACAAATCTTTTTAATTTCAAAATATCCATTAATTCCAAAATTTAAAAAAAATTCATAACCAATTTTAAAAGCATATACTTCACTTCGTAATTCTGAAACTAGGGATTTAATTTTTTTTAAATTGTTGCTATCTAAAGCAACAATTATTTTATTACTCATTACTTATCTGGTTATTAATTAGATTGTGTAAAATTTTTCCAATTTTGAAATGAATTTTAAAAGTTTCCTTTTTTAAAATCTTTTCATTTGTTTTGGGGTTTCTGACTAGCTTAGATTTATTCACCTTTTTTTTAAATGTACCAAAACCTCTAATTTCTATGTTGTTATCTTCGTTTAAGCTTTTTGTAATTTTTTTAAAAAAAAGGTTAGTAATTAATTCAATATCATTTTGACTAAGGTTTTTGTGTTTTTTTTGAATATTTGAAATCAGTTCTGATTTTAACATCAGTTGTCTTTATTTTTATCTAAAACTGAACCTAAAATATCGCCTAATGAAGCTCCAGAGTCGCTTGAACCATATTTATTTAAAGCTTCTTTTTCATCTTTAATCTCTAGATCTTTAATAGATAAATTAATTGATCTTGTTTTTGAATCTATTGAAACAACCATAGAATCTATGTTTTCATCAATTGCATATCTATCAATTTTTTGCTCAGTTTTTTCTTTTGAAAGGTTTGATTTTTTTATAAATCCATTTAAATTTTCTTCTAATTTTATAGTCAAACCTTTATCATCTATGTTTATAATTTTACCACTTACCTTTGATTTAATTGGATGCTTTTCTAAATATTCTTGAACTGGATCCTTGTTTAATTGCTTAATTCCAAGACTGATCCTTTCTTTTTCAATGTTAATATCTAAAATTTTAACAGTTAGCTTATCTCCTTTTTTATAATCTTGTAGCATTTTTGTGCACTCTGATTCATCCCAGCTTAGATCTGAAATATGAACCATGCCATCAATTTCATCATGAACTTTTACAAAGATTCCGAAATCTACAACATTTACTATCTCTGTTTCAAATGAGTCATTAATTGCAAAACTATTTGTTAGTTTAGACCAAGGATTGTCTTTCAATTGTTTTAAACTACAAATTAGTTTTCTTTTTTCATCATCAATTTCCAAAATTTTAACTTCAATCTCATCATTATTATCAATAATTTTTGAAGGATGAGGAGGTTTTTTTAGCCAAGTTAGTTCCCCTAAAGTAATAACAGCATCAAATTGATTTTCTATTATCAAGTTAACATTTTGATCTCCAACTGATACTACTTTTGCCTTTTGAATTTCATTTATTTTAACAAAATCATTTATTTTATCCCATGGGTCATCTGTTAATTGTTTTATTCCTAAACTTAATCTTTCTTGCTCTTGGTCAAATTTCAAAATTTTAACTTTAATTTTTTGTCCTAATTCTAATATTTCATTTGGTGAGCTAATTTTTGTCCAAGATATATCAGTAACATGAACAAGACCATCCAAACCACCTAGGTCTATAAATGCTCCATAATCTGTAATGTTTTTTACCTTTCCTTCAATTATTGATCCTTCTTTTATATTACTTAAGAGTTCTTTTTTCTGAACTTCAAATTCTGCATCAGATATAGCTTTTCTTGAAACAACTATATTACCTCTAAACTTATCCATTTTTAAAATCATTAGCTCTAAAGGTTTATTTAGGAGTTCTTTTGTATCTTTAGTTATTTGTCGGGTATCAATTTGACTACCAGGCAAAAAGGCCGTAACTCCATTTAAATCTACACTTAATCCACCTTTAACCTTATTAAACGGTATTCCTTTTACAACATTATTTTTGGAAAAAGCGTCTTGTAAATGATTCCAAGAATTTTGTTTTACAGCTTTTTCTCTTGATAATATTGTTTCACCATTCACACTATCAACATTTTCAACATATACTTCTAGTTTGTCCCCAATATTTATTTCTAGTTCTTTACCAGGCCTAGAAAATTCAGAGGTAGGAACCCTGCCTTCACTTTTTAAACCAACATCAATAATAATAATATCTTTTTCTACAGAAACAACTTTTCCAGTTACTATAGACTTTTCTTTAATATTCTTATTATCAATAGTTTTAGAAATGAGCTCTTCATATTGTTCATTACTAATTTTTGATTCTACTTTATTTTGCATTTAACTATTTTTTTGAATTATTTTATTGATCTGAAATATAGTATTTGAAAATGACTCAGAATTATCAATAATATGAGCCTTATAAGGCACTTTCATTGGTGAGTTTTTTCTTTTTTTATCTTTATTATCTCGCAACTTTATTTCCTCTAAAATTTTTGCGTATATAGACTTTTCGCCTATATCAATCAACTGTTTATATCTTCTTTTTGCCCTTATTTTAGCATTCACAATTACAAATATTTTTATATTCGCTTCTTTAAAGACTACAGAGCCTATATCTCTTCCATCTATTACGCAGCCCCTGTTTTTTAGCTCTTTTTGTATGATATTTTTTTGTTGTATATTAATATAATTTCTAATTTTTTTATAAATTGCAATTTTTGATGCAGCCTTACTTATTTTTTCAGTTCTTAATTTAATGCTATTTCGAGGAGAAATAGTATTAGTTTTAGCTAAAAAGTTTTCAATCTGTTTTTTATCACTTAACTTTATCTTATTTTTTAAAATTAAATATGCCAATCTTCTATATAAAATTCCTGAATCTAAATGATAATATTTCCACTTTTTTGCAATATAGCTAGCTATCCTTGCCTTCCCAGATCCCGCAGGACCATCAATGGTGATGATTTTATGTTTCAATTAAATTTCCACCAGCATTATTAAATATTTCTTTAAATTTAGGAAAGCTAGTACTGATTGAATTGGAGTCTTCAATTAATAAATCTCCTTTTTTGGAAGCTAAAATTGAAAAGGCCATGGCAATACGATGATCAAAATTAGTTTTTATTTTATTATTTTTAATATCTGAAACTTTTGTCGGATCTATATACAAGTCATCACCATTTATTTTACAATCCACACCGCTTCTTTCAAGATTCAGCTGAATTAATTCTAGCCTATTACTTTCTTTTACTTTTAATTCACCCAAGCCTCTAAATATACTTGGTGATTTAGCAAATGAGGCAGCTATTGCTAATATTGGATATTCATCAATCATTAGTTCCGCCATGCTTTCACTGAGTTCACAACCACTAAGTATAGAAGATTTTACAATTATATCAGCTATATTTTCATTATTTAATTTTCTTGTATTTTCTAATTTAATATTTGCTCCCATTAATTCTAGAGCAGTTAAAATACCATTTCTTGTTGGATTGATATTAATATTTTTTAATTTAATTTCTGAATTAGAATTTATAAGTGCGGCTACAATTAGAAAAGCAGCACTTGATAAATCAGAGGGGACTTCAATATTTTTTCCAATTAATTCTTTTTTTCCATTTATTAATATTTTTTTTGTTGAGCTATTTTTTTCTATTTCAATATCAGCACCAAAATAACCTAACATAATCTCTGTATGATCCCTAGTAATATGGTTTTCTAAAATTGTTGATTTACCTTTTGTATTTAGACAAGCTAATATTAGTCCAGATTTTATTTGCGCAGATGGTATCTTTATTATGTGATTATACTTCTTCAGTTCAGAACCTATAATTTTTAAAGGAAGTTTATTATTAGTAGTATCAAATTTAGCATTCATATTTGTTAACGGATCAATAATTCTTTTCATAGGTCTTGAGCTGAGAGATTTATCTCCTGTTAATAAACTGCTAAAGTTTTGTGATGAAAGTAATCCTGTTAATAATCTTGCACCAGTTCCTGAGTTTCCTAAATATATTTCCTTATTTGGTTTTTTTAATGAGTTGAGACCAAGCCCATGAATAATTAGTTTATTTTTGACTTCTTCTATTTTTACACCCATTAGCTTAAATGCATTAATGGTATGAATTACATCATCAGACATCAATAAATTAGAGATTTCAGAGACTCCGTTTGCAAGAGAAGGAATAATTACAGATCTATGTGAAATAGACTTATCGCCAGGAATAATTATTTCACCATTAATACCAAAAGTTGTTTTTTTACTTAACATTTAATTAAAGAGTAAATTCATTACCTAGATAAAATTTTTTAATTTTATCATTATGAATCGCGTCTTTAGGATTTCCTTCGAAAAAAATTGCCCCCTCATTTACAATATAAACTTTATCAACAATTTTGAGTGTTTCTCTAACATTATGATCAGTAATTAAAACTCCAATATTTTTATTTTTTAATTTTTTAATAATTGTTTTAATCTCCTCTATTGATACAGGATCAATACCTGTAAGTGGCTCGTCTAATAATAGATATTTTGGCTTAGACGCTAAAGTTCTTGCTATTTCTAATCTTCTTCTTTCGCCTCCTGAAAGCACTATAGATTTTGATTTTCTGACATGATTAATATCAAATTCGTTAAGCAAGTTATTTAAAATTATTTCTTGTTTTAATTTCTCTTTTTCTATTATTTCTATCACTGCTAGCAAGTTATCTTCAACATTCATTCCTCTAAAAATAGAAGGTTCTTGAGGTAAATAGCTTATTCCCATTTTACCTCTTGCATAAATGGGAAATTTAGAAATATTCATTTTATCTAAATAAATTGAACCGTTGTCAGGCTTGATTAAACCAACAATAGTGTAAAAGGTCGTAGTCTTTCCTGCACCATTTGGGCCTAACAAACCAACAACTTGACCACTATTTATATTGAGGCTTATATCTCTTATTACTTGTTTATTGCCATAGGATTTTGATACCTTGTTTACAACCAGACCGTCGTTTAATATATTAAATTTATTCATTACTTTGTTTTATTAATACTTTAACTTTTTTAGAGTTGTTTGATGTTACTTTATAAGAGTTTTTTTCTAAATCAACATATCCATAATCACCAGTAATAATTTCATCCCCCCTTATTACTTTAACTTTTTCATTAAGCTCAATAAGATTATTATTTTTATTATATTTAGCTTTTAAAGAATACATGTCAATTTTTTCTGTTTTAATGTTAGATATATTTTCATCTTCAACATTTAATTCAACAATTTCATTTATGTTATTATTTGACAAAAATTTACCATCAATTATTTTACCACTTACAAATATATCTTCATTTTTTAAAGTAGAATCATTACCATTTAAATAAAATGTTCCAATAGAATTATTGACATGAATAATACCATTTGAAAACATAGAGCAATTAGTTAAATTTAAAACAGAATTAGCACCAGTTATTTTAATAGTTTCTTCATTGAAAGAGAATTCTAAAACATTTCCTGTAGCGTTTATGCCTTTTTCTTTAGAATCTAAACTAACATTACCTTCTGCATATATATTTATGATATCATATAAATCTTTTTCAAAATAGGCTTTAACGACATCTGCATTAAGATTAAAATTGTCGGAAACTATTTCAACATTTTTTTTTAATAAATAATATTTTTCTTTCTGAAATACTTCTATACCTTCTTCAGCTGTAATTTGTGTTTCACCTAATTCTCCCTTGGCTTGAATTGAAACTAAAAATATAATTAAGGTATAGATAGTTTTTTTCATTTTAATTTTATAACAGTTTTTCCATAAAAATTAATTTTATTTCCTTCATCTAATATTTCAAACCCGTTAGCCAAAATAGACGTATTAGAGGATATAAATCTTGACTTTTTAGTGCTTGATGCAGTTTGTTGGTTTTTATTAAAAATTACATCATCAGAAAAGATTGTAAATTTTTTTGATTTGAAAACGACGTCGTTTTTAAGTAAGATTTCATTTTTGTTTAAAAAATTTCCTTCATTTGCAGATATAGAAATTTTTTGATTTTCACTGTTGATTGTAAACTTAGGCTTAGTTATGTCTGAATTATTAATATTTATACTTATATCTTCATCTAAATTTATTGATGCATTCATTGATTTATAACCAAATACAAACAAAGATATAATTACAATAACTAAGATTATTGATATTACATATTTTCTTTGAAGTGAAAGTAAATAATTCAATTTAGCTACTTAGTCTTAATAAATCGTGAATATGAATTATTCCTATGGGTTTATTTTGTTCACAAACAAAAATGCTAGTAATTTTTTTTGTATTCATTATGTTTAAGGTTTCACCGACTAGTGAGTTTTTATTTATAGTAGTTGGATTTTTTGTCATAATTTCTTCAGATTTTTTATTAAAAAAATTATCCCCAATATTTCTTCTCAAATCACCATCTGTAATTATGCCAACTAACTTATTATTTTTATTAATAACTCCTACACAACCAAAACTTTTTTTGGTCATTTTCAAAAGAGCTGATGATACAGACTCATTAGCTTTTGCTAATGGAAGTTCCGGTTTTTTATGCATAATATCTGATATGCTTGTTAAATCTTTACCAAGATTACCACCCGGATGTAAATTTTTGAATTGATTAGATTTAAAGCCTCTTAATTCTAACAATGAAATTGCAATACAATCACCAATAATCAAAGTCATTGTTGTAGACGTTGTAGGTGCAAGATTTAGAGGGCATGCCTCAACAGGTTTTTGATATAAAATTCCAAAAGTTGATTTTTTATAAAGCACGCTTTTTGCGTTACCAGAAATGCTAATAAGCGGAATATTAAATCTTTTTGAATAATTAATTATATTAATTAATTCTGATGTTTCTCCTGAATTTGAAATAGCTAAAATACAATCGTTTTTTTTGATGGTACCAAGATCACCATGACTAGCTTCGGTGGCATGTATAAAATAAGAAGGTGTTCCTGTTGATGATAAAGTTGAAGCGATTTTGTTTCCAATATGGGCACTTTTACCTATCCCTGTAACGATAACTTTGCCTTTGGCATTGAATAAAGTTTTTACAGCATTGTAAAAATTTTTATTAAATATCTTAGATAATGTTTTAATACCTTTAATTTCTGTTGTTAAAGTTTTTTTTGCAGAATTAATAATTTTGTTCGAATTCATTTTAATGTTTAAATATATCTTGATCAGCCCACCCTTGAAGATCAAGATTGGTTCTTTGTTCTATAAAGTCAAAACAAGATTTTGCCAATTTAGTTCTACCTTCTCTTTTAAGTATTTTTTCTAATTTATCTTTAATTTTATTTAAATGTAACACATCTGTTGCTGCATATTCTTTCTGTTGTTTGGTTAAATCACTGCCCCAATCCGAACTTTGTTCTACTTTTGATATAGTTTTATTAAGAAGCTCTTTACATAAATCTTTATAACCATGTTTGTCAGTATAAGTTCGAGCTAATTTTGAAGCTATTTTAGTGCAATATATATTATTAATACTTATTTTGTAATTGTGCTTAAATACGGCTACATCAAATCGAGCAAAATGAAAAATTTTTAATATTTTTTTGTTTTTTAAAATACTTAATAAATTTTTTGGCTTAGATTGATTGCTAATCTTCAATAGGTGGCATGTGCCATCCCCATTTGAAAGCTGAACTAAACATAATTTATCTCTTAGAGGATTTAGACCCATTGTTTCAGTGTCAATTGCCACTTCTAATCCAAGTTTAAGATTTGAGGGAATATCATTTTGGTAAAGTTTAATTTTCATAAAAACAAATATTATATATCTTTAATTTCAATCAATTAGTGCTATATCATTTATTTTTTAAAACGTCATGAAATCAATAGTTATTTTTGGGGGCTCAGGATTTGTAGGGAAAAATCTTGTTAGAATATTGGCTAAAAATGGCTTTAAGATTATTGTCCCTTACCAAACTCCAACAAATGAACCAAAGCTTAGGCTTTTGGGTGCTTTAGGACAAGTTATACCAATTTATTTTTCATCATTAAAAGACAGGAGGATAAGATTAGTTTTACAAGAATGCACCATATGTATTAACTTAAAAACTACTTGGGATAAAAAAAAAGGGTCTTTTAATAAAAATATTTTTGAGTTTAATTCTGATCTTATAACAATTTTAAAGAAAAATAATGCGCTTGAAAAATATATATTTTTTTCAGGCCTAGGTATTGATAAAAATGATAAATCTTTAAGAATTCAGGCTATTCTTAAGACTGAAAATTATTTAAAAGAAAAATTAGCTAATGTTATAATTATTAGGCCAGGAGTAATAATAGGTGATGAAGATCATTTTATAAAAAAATTAATACCAATCTTTAAATTATTCTATTTAATCCCTTTATTTGGAGATGGAAAATCAAAATTTCAACCAGTGTTTGTTGATGATATCTCAATAGTAATTAAGAGAATAGTTTTAGACAGGCTTTTTGGCTCGCATATTTTTGAGCTAGCTGGACCAAATGTATTGACTTATGCTGAACTTTACAAGGAAATTTCCCGTTTCATTGGGAAAAAAAAGGTTTTTGTGCCAATTCCTTTGCTAGTTTCAAAAGTTATAATTGGTATCGCAGAAAAAACACCTTTTTCTCCTATAAATCTTGAGCAGTTATCTCTTTTTACTAAAGATAATATTAAAACAGGGATAGATAAAGATTTTAGTTTTTATAATATTAGTCCACAAGATACTCTAGGAATTATAAAAAAAATCTGCAGAAAATAAGGTTTTTTTAAATATTAGTACCGAAGCTGTACTAAATTAAGCATTTTTTTGTATATTTTATAAAAATACTTATGTATTGCTTTTCGCCTTAATAAATTAGTAAACAAAATTGACTATATGCTGAAATTTACATCAATTAATCAGGAAAACCCAAAAAAAACTTCTTCTAAAGAGCGAATAAAATCTTTTAAGGAAATATATTCAAAATATGAAAATAATATAGCTAAAGAACAAGCATCAAGATGTTCCCAGTGCGGCATACCTTTTTGCCAGGTTCACTGTCCATTACATAACCACATTCCAGATTGGCTTAAATTAGCAGCTGAAGAAAGATTAGAAGAAGCTTTTCAAATTTCATCATTAACAAATAATATGCCTGAAATTTGTGGCAGAATATGTCCTCAGGATAGATTGTGTGAAGGCAATTGTGTAATTGAACAATCTGGTCACGGAACAGTTACAATAGGATCAATAGAAAAATATATTAACGATACTGCATGGGAAAAAGGTTGGATCAAACCAGTTATTCCATCTGCTGAAAAAAAACAAAGTGTTGGTATAATTGGTTCTGGTCCAGCAGGTTTAGCTGCAGCTGAAGAGTTAAGAAAAAATGGATACAAAGTTACAATATATGATCGATATGACAGACCGGGTGGACTATTAATTTATGGAATACCAAATTTTAAATTAGAAAAAGAAATAGTTGAAAGAAGAACAAATCGTCTAAAAGAAAGTGGCATAAATTTTGAATTAAATTGCAATATTGGATCTGATATTCTTTTTGATGATATTAGAAGCAAACACAGTGCTGTTTTAATAGCTACAGGAGTTTATAAATCTAGAGAAATTAATCTTAATAAATTAAATTTTAATAATGTTGTGCCCGCGTTAGATTATTTAATTACTAGTAATAAGTTTGGACTAAATGATAAAGTTGATGATTTTAGTAATGGAAGATTAAATGCAAATGGTAAAAATATTATTGTAATTGGAGGTGGTGATACTGCAATGGATTGTGTTAGAACAGCTATAAGACAAGGTGCTAATTCTGTTAAATGTTTGTACAGAAGAGACAAAACTAACATGCCTGGATCGCAACGTGAAGTTGAAAACGCTATTGAGGAAGGAGTTGATTTTAAATGGTTAACCTTACCAACAGCGTATTTGGGGAATGGTTCACTTAAAAATATCACGACTGTTCTTATGCAACTTGGAGAACCCGATGAATCTGGTAGAAGAAGACCAGAACCTAAAGAAGGAACTGAACAAAAGTTAGATGCTGATCTTGTTATTGAAGCTTTAGGTTTTGAACCTGAAAATCTTCCTAAGCTTTTTGATGATGAAAACTTAAAAGTTACAAGGTGGGGAACACTTAAAATTAATTATAAAAATATGATGACATCTATTGATGGTGTTTTTGCAGCTGGCGATATTGTAAGAGGAGCAAGTTTGGTTGTTTGGGGCATAAAAGATGGAAGAGATGCTGCAAAAAATATTCATGATTTTATTGAGAATAATTCAAAAACAGAAACTAATAATTATCAAAGAGCAATTAATGAATAAAGATTTTGTAAATAATTATCAAAGAAACAAGAGATTTCTCGAAGAAAATCATGTTTATAAAGAAAGTGATGAACATTCTTCATGTGGAGTTGGTTTAATAGCTTCTTTAGATGGATCTTCAACGAGGGAAATTGTTCAGTTTGGAGTCCAAGCTTTAAAAGTTTTATATCATAGAGGAGCAGTAGATGCAGATGGTAAGACGGGTGATGGAGCAGGGATTCAATTATCTATTCCGAAAGATTTTTTTATAGAAAAAATTGAACGAACGGGGCACAAACCAAACGATTATCCTTTTGGTGTTGGCATGGTTTTTCTTCCAAGAACTGATTTTGCTGCTCAAGAACAAGCAAGAACAATTGTTGAATCTGAAATTTTGAAAGAAGGTCTTAAAATTTATGGATGGAGACACGTTCCTATCAACTCATCTATTATTGGTGATAAAGCAAAAGCAACTCGTCCAGAGATTGAGCAAATACTTATTTGTAATGATAAAATTAAGGATGAAAATGAATTTGATATAAAACTTTTTTTAGTAAGAAAAAGAATTGAAAAAGAAATCAGAAATCAAAATATCGCTGACTTTTATATTTGTTCACTTTCTTGTCAATCAATTGTGTACAAAGGAATGTTTTTGGCCGAACAACTGTCTAATTTTTATCCTGATATACAAAAAGAAAGTTTTATTTCAAAATATGCTGTTTATCACCAAAGGTACTCTACGAACACATTTCCTACTTGGTCATTAGCTCAGCCATTTAGGGTAATTGCACATAATGGTGAAATTAATACACTAAAAGGAAATAAAAATTGGATGAATGCTCATGAACCACGCATGAGTCACCAAAATTTTGAAAATACAATTGATGATTTAAAGCCAATTATTGATTCTAATGCTTCTGATTCTGCTGCTTTAGATTCAACAATTGAATTATTAGTTAAAACAAACAGATCGCTGCCTATGGCTAAAATTTTAACTATTCCTGAGGCATGGGCCCATAGAAGAGACTTTCCAAAAAAATTAAAAGATCTTTATGCTTATGGTGGAGCAGTTATGGAACCATGGGATGGACCAGCAGCGATATGTGGAGTGCATAATGAATGGGCAATAGCAGGTATGGATAGAAATGGATTGAGACCAATTAGGTATACACTTACTAAAAATCTTTTAATTGCAGGATCTGAAACAGGTATGGTTAATGTTGATGAAAAAGATATTTTACAAAAAGGAAGAGTTGGACCAGGACAATTAATTGCTGTTAATTTTAAGGAAAAAAAATTTTACACAAACAATGAAATAAAAAAATATTTATCAGAAACCAAACCTTTTGGAAATTGGACAAAAAAAATTACTTATATAGATAAACTTGTACAATCTACTGATGAAGAATTCAGAGACCTAGATCAAAGTGATTTAAGAAAAAGAATGGCCTGTTTCGCATGGTCAATGGAAGATATTGAGTTAATTCTTCATCCAATGATAGCAGAAAAGAAAGAGGCAGTAGGCTCAATGGGTGATGATACCCCACTAGCAGTACTTTCAACAAAATATAGAGGTTTACATCATTTTTTTAGACAAAATTTTAGCCAGGTAACGAATCCTCCAATCGATTCTTTAAGAGAAAGAGTTGTCATGAGTTTGCGAACTAGGATTGGAAATTTAAGTAACATTCTTGATGAAAATGAAAACCAGTGTGATCATCTTCAATTAAATTCACCAGTTTTATCCATTGATCAATTTAAAGCTATGCGAAAATATATGAAAGACTCTGTAAAGATTATAGATACAACGATGGATAAAGATAATGATCAAAATACTTTTGAAAATCAGATTATTAGAATTAATAAAGAGTCAGAGCAAGCTGTAAGAGAAGGATATATACATATAATACTTAGTGATAAAGAAATGTCTAAAGAAAAAATAGCTTTGCCTATGATTTTAGTCACTAGCTCAGTTCATCATCATTTAATTAAGAAAAATTTAAGAACTTTTATATCATTAAATGTACAGTCAGCAGAATGTTTAGATGTTCATTATTTTGCAGTTTTAATTGGTGTAGGAGCAACTAGTGTTAATGCTTATATGGCTCAACAAGCTATTGCAGAAAGACATAAAAAAGGACTATTTAAAAATCTTTCGTATGAGGATTGTGTAGATAGATACATTAATTCAATTAATAATGGCCTTCTTAAGACTATGAGCAAAATGGGAATTTCAGTTATAAATTCTTATCGCGGTGGATGTAATTTTGAAGCAATTGGTCTTAGTAGAAATTTAATGAGTAAGTTTTTTCCTTCAATGAGTTCTAAAATTTCTGGAATTGGTATCAGCGGTATTGAGAGTAGATCAAGATTAGCACATAATAAAGCATTTGAAGAAAATATTATTACTTTGCCTATAGGTGGAAATTATAAGTATAGGTTTGGAGGAGAGAAACATGCTTTTGAAGCTCGCTCAATTCATATGTTACAGACTGCCGTATCTACAAACAATTATTCTTTGTTTAAAAAATATTCTTTGATGATAGATGAAATGGATCCTATAAACATCCGTGATCTTTTAAATTTTAAAAAAAATAAAAAAAATCAAAATCTCTCAATAGATGTAGAACCATCTCAAGAAATTAGAAAAAGACTAGTTGCCCCTGGAATATCTCTTGGAGCTCTAAGTCCTGAGGCTCATGAAACACTATCTATAGCAATGAATAGAATTGGAGCTAAATCAGATTCTGGTGAAGGTGGAGAAGATCCAGTTAGATTTAAACTCAAAGCGAATGGAGATAATGCTTCTTCAAAAATTAAACAAATTGCAAGTGGTCGTTTTGGTGTAACAGCAGAGTATTTAAACAACTGTGAAGAAATCGAAATTAAAGTTGCCCAAGGTGCTAAACCAGGAGAAGGAGGTCAACTACCAGGTGGAAAAGTTACAGGTTTAATTGCAAAATTAAGACACTCAACCGAAGGTGTAACCCTTATTAGTCCGCCACCTCATCATGATATTTATTCAATAGAAGACTTAGCTCAACTTATTTATGATCTTAAACAAATTAATCCAAGAGCTAAAGTTTGTGTAAAACTTGTAGCACAATCTGGCATAGGAACAGTAGCTGCTGGTGTTGCCAAAGCAAAAGCTGATACGATTTTAATTTCTGGTCATAATGGTGGCACTGGGGCAAGTCCACAAACTAGTATAAAATATGCAGGACTCCCATGGGAGCTTGGATTAAATGAAGTTCATCAAGTTTTATCTTTAAATAATTTGAGAGATAAAGTTGTCCTTAGAACTGATGGAGGATTAAAAACTGGTAGAGATATAGTTATAGCAGCAATGCTAGGCGCGGAGGAATATGGAATTGGAACAGCTAGTTTGGTTGCAATGGGATGTATTATGGTAAGACAATGCCACTCTAATACATGTCCTGTTGGTGTGTGCTCTCAAGATGAAAAATTAAGAGATAGATTTACTGGAACTCCTGAAAAAGTGATTAATTTATTTAGTTTTGTAGCTGAAGAAGTAAAAGAAATATTAGGATCTCTGGGATTTTCAAAACTTGATCAAATTGTGGGTAGATCAGATCTTTTATATCAAGTTAGTAGAGGGAGTTCAGATTTAGATGATTTGGATTTAAATCCAGTTATTCAAACAATCGACTCATCAGTTGGTGAGTTCAAAGAAAAGAAAAATAGAATTAATCAAGTATCTGAAAGTTTAGATATTAAAATCATTGGGGATGCAAAATCTTTTTTTGAAAATGATCAAAAAATTCAACTAAATTATAATATTAAAAATACTGATAGGGCTATTGGAACTCGTTTAGCTTCTGAAATCACAACGACGAAAGGAATGAATAAACTTAAGGATGATTTCTTTACTGTTAATTTTCATGGATCAGCAGGTCAATCTTTTGGTGCATTTAGTGTTAAAGGAACAACACTAAGGGTATATGGAGATGCAAATGATTATGTAGCAAAAGGACTATCAGGAGGTAAAATTATAATCCAACCAAATTCTTCGTCATTATTACAAACAAACAAAAATGTAATCATTGGTAATACTGTTTTATATGGTGCTACAAGTGGTAAACTTTATGCAGCTGGAACAGTTGGTGATAGATTTGCAGTAAGGAATTCTGGCGCTGATGCTGTAATTGAAGGATGTGGAGATAATGGATGTGAATACATGACTGGAGGAAACGCTGTAATAATAGGAGAAGTTGGAAATAATTTTGGTGCAGGAATGACTGGAGGAATGGCATTTGTTTATGATAAAGAAGGGACTCTTCCCCTAAGAATTAATCTTGAAGATGTTATTTACCAGCAACAGATGACCTCACATTGGGAAAATTTTCTTTTGGAAAAAATTAAACTTCATATTTTAGAAACTCAATCAAAATATGCTAAAAATATTTTAGATAATTGGAAAAATGAAAAGTATTTATTTTGGCAGGTTGTTCCTAAAGAAATGGTAACTAAGTTTGATCAACCAATTATTATTGAAGAAGAAAAAGAGCTTAAAATTTCTCTTTAATTATTGATAGTATTGAATCATTTATTATTTTCAAATCAATTTTATTAGATAAACTATGATCACTGTTTTTTAAATATATAACTCTTGCAAAATTTCCTTTTATTTTTTTTAAAATTTTTAATGGTACTTTTTCTGATACAACCTTATCTTTAAGACCATGTATTAGTATTAAAGGCTTGTTCCACTTAAAAGTTTTTTTTAAAATTTTGTTTTTAAATCCATCATCAATATATTTTTTTCTTATTAAATAAGTAAACCCATAAGATGAATACTTTATAATTCCATTTTTCTTCAGTTTAGATTTGTTTGTTTTGGAAAGACTCGCATAAAAATCATCAATATAATCTGGTGCTGCAGCCAAACCTATCATTCCACAAATTCTAGCTGATCTTGCTTTTGCTGCTAAAAGCATTAGCCACCCACCCATACTACTTCCAACTAGTATCTGAGGGCCCTTTGCAATTTTATCGATTATGTTTAACAAATCTTTTTTCCAGTCGGATATTGTAAAATCTTCAAATTTTCCATAAGATTTTCCATGTCCTCTGCAGTCGAATTTAATGAAGTTTAGTTTATTTTTTTTTGCATATTTCTCAATAGATATAGCTTTTTGGCCAGTCATGTCTGAATTTAGACCATGAATAAATATTATTCCAGGTTTTTTACCGCTGATTTGTTTGTAATGAATTTTTTGATTATTATTGTTAAGAATGTAACTCATGTTATTTTTATAAATAATTAGTTTATAACATTATAAAAATAAATGGAAAATTTTAAATTATTACAGTTAGTGCCATCTATGCATTCAGGTGGTGTCGAACAAGGAACCATAGATCTTGCTAATTTCTTATCAGAAAAAAATTTTTTGAATTATATAGCTTCAAGTGGGGGAAGATTATTAAACAACTTAAAGCATAAAAATACGCAACACATAGATTTGCCATTAAATTCTAAATTTTTTTTCAAATACCCATTTTTAGCAAATAAATTACAAACAAAAATTGATCAATTCGGTATAAATGTGATTCATTTTAGATCTAGAGCCCCGGCTTGGTTATTGCCATTTTTATCAAAAAAAAATGTTTTATCTGTTTCTACATTTCACAACGTTTATGGTAATGAAAATATTATAAAATCATTTTATAACAAACAACTTGGTAATGTTAATTCTATAGTAGCAATTTCTGAATATGTTAAAAATGAAATTATAAAACAATATGGTTTTCCTGAAAAAAAAATTACAGTCATTAATAGGGGTTGTGATATTGAATTTTTTGACCCTAATCAGGTAACTAATAATAAAATAAATAAAATTATATTAGAAAATAAGATACCATTTAATAAAAAAATAATATTATTTCCAGGAAGAATAACAGAATGGAAAGGCCAAATTAAATTTTTAGAAGTTGTTAAATTTTTTAAAGAAAAAGATTTGTTTTTTATATTTGTTGGGGATACTAAGAACTATTCTTTTGCAAATAAATTTTTGAAAAAAATAAAAGATTACAATTTAAGCAATATTTGTAAAGTCATTGATAATGTGAGTCATGATGATTTAAGAACTATGTATTTTATGTCTAAAATTGTTATTTCTGCTCCTTTAAAACCAGAAGGTTTTGGAAGAATAATAAGCGAATCTCTATTAATGAAAAAAATAATTTTAGCATATAATTTTGGTGGAGCAAAGGATCAATTAAACAAATTAAATGATCTTTATAAAGTTGAACCTAAAAATATAAAAATGTTAATAAAAAAAATAAATATAGCTTTAAATTATAATTTTGAAGAGCATGAGAATTTATCTAATGAATCAAGATTGCATATAATTAAATATTTTTCAAAACAAAATATGTTAAGTAAATATTTAGATCTTTATTTAAATTTATAAATGCAAAAAATACTGATAATTAAGCATGGTTCTTTAGGAGATATAATATCTTCAACTGCTGCAATCAAATCAATCAATAACTATTATAATAATTCTTCAATAACTATTTTAACTGCAAATAATTATATATATTTTTTTAAAAAATCTAATTTTTGTGAATCATTAATACAGGATAATAGAAGAGGTTTTTTAAATTTTGTAATAGTAATTTTTAAATTATTAATTACAAATTTTGATATCATAATAGATCTGCAAAATTCTAATAGATCTTCATTTTATTGCATGTTTTTAAGGATTTTCTCAAAGGCTAAAATTAATGGAACTCATGTTTTTTCTCATTATCGTTATAAATATGATAAAAAAAATCCACCACATGTAATTGATGGTTTGGGGAAACAGATAAATCTTTTAGGTATTAAAACTATTGAAAAGCCATTTATATCATGGCTTTTAAATGAAAATTTTTCAATTAATGAACTTAAAAATAAAAAATATTTTATAATTAACCCTGGTTGTTCAGCTAAGAATTTTATTAAAAGATGGTCTTCAAAAAACTTTGCAGAGGTATGTACTTTCCTTTTAAATAAAAACATTCTACCTGTTGTTATAGGTGCAGGGGAAGATAAAAAAACTATAAATGAGATTCAAGAATTAGAAAGCAGAATTTTAAATTTATATGATAAGTCTCCCATTGAAGTTATTTATAATTTAGCTTTAAATGCAGAAGGTGCATTATCCAATGACACTGGGCCTGCTCATTTAATTGCTGCTACAAATTGCAAACTTCATCTTGTTTTATCTTCGTTTTCAAATACAAAATCTGTTATACCACAATCTAATAATGTTACTTTTACACAATCAAAACTAATTAATGAAATTACTTCAGATAGTATAATAAAAAAAATAAAATTATTTTTATAAAAATGAAAATTGATATAATTTTACCTTACAAAGAAATTTTTTCAGAAAATAAAGCTTCTGCAGTATCGTTAACAGTTAAAAACTCATTTGAATTTTCTAAATTTAAAAAAAAAATAATTATATATGGTCAACATACAAATGAACCATTTTACAAAAAAAATTTTATAGGAATAAAGCCTAGAAGAATAATTCATTTTGGAAATAATTTATCTATAGTAAAGCAATATATAAAGTTAACAAAAAATAATGATAATAAAAAAATAATTGAAATACATAATCGTCCATATTTATTTAATTATTTAATTAATAAAATAAGCAACATACCCATTGTTATCTATTATCATAATGATGCAACAACAATGAAGGGATCCAAAACAGTAAATGAAAGAAAAGAAATTATAAAAAATGCTGCTGGTATTGTTTTTGTTAGTGAGTTTATAAAAAAACAATTTTTAAAAGGCATTAAGTCTAGACCAAAAAATATTTATGTTCTTCCAAATGGTATAAAGAGAATAAGTAAAAAAAAACCTGTCAAAGAAAAAAAAGTTTTGTTTGTAGGAAGATTGGTAGAGGAAAAAGGGGCACATATATATGTTAATTCTTTAGTGAATATAGTAAAAAAATTTCCTGATTGGAAATTTATAATTATTGGAACCTCAAAAGCAGGGCAAAAAAAATTAATAACAAGTTATGAAAAGAAAACTGTTGATACTTTTTTAAGATTAGGCAAACGAGTTAAATATTATGGTTTTTTACCTAATTCAAAGGTTAAACAAATTATGAGCAAATCCTCAATTTTAGTTGTGCCGTCTATTTGGGATGATCCCTTTCCTTTAGTAGCTTTAGAAGGGCTGGCAACTTCTCAGGCTGTGATCGCCTCTTCTAGAGGTGGACTAGTAGAAATGTTGAATAATTCTGGTATTCTAATTAAAAATATTGACTCAAAAAAATTGGAGAAGAAGTTATATGATTTAATTAAAAATAGAAAAAAATTATTATATTACCAAAATATAGCTTGGAAAAACTTTAAATATGAACAAAAAATTATTTCAAAAAAACAAGATGTTATAAGGCAAGAAATCATAAATAAATATTTAGTTGAAAAATAAAACAATTCATACCTTGAAAAAAAAATTAAAACATCATATATGATTTAGCAATATGGTAATAAATTCTTAAAATGCAATTTTCTGCAAATTTAATAACTACTGTTTAGCTTTGATAATTAATAACCGAGTAAAGAAGGACTCTGGTCTTAGAACTAATGAGCAAATAACTGCAAGTGAGGTTCGCGTTATATCTTCTTCAGGAAAACAACTAGGTATTATAAGTATAAGAGAGGCCTTAAACCATGCTGAAGATGAAGGCTTTGACCTTGTTGAAGTTTCTCCTGATGCTAATCCACCAGTTTGTAAAATAATAGATTATGGAAAATTAAAATATAGGGAACAAAAAAGCAAAAAAGAATCAAAGAAAAAACAGAAAACTATTGAAGTAAAAGAAATTAAATTGCGTCCAGGTATTAATAAACACGATTATCAGGTAAAATTAAAATCTTTATCAAAATTTATTGGTGATGGAAATAAAGTAAAGGTTTCCTTAAGATTTAGAGGTAGAGAAATTGAACACCAACATATAGGAATGGATGTTCTTAAAAAGTTAACAACAGAAGTTGCTGAATATGCCAAAGTTGAGGTCCCACCTAAATCAGAAGGCAAACAGATTATGATGATTTTAGTGCCCCAGAATTTAAAATAACTTCTAAATTATTGCTAAATTAATATTTTTTGACTATAAGGCCATCCACACTAGTTATGGCCAGTAGGGCAGCCTGACAGTAAATTAAAAAAACAAGGAGTATTTAATGCCCAAGTTAAAAACGAAGAGTAGTATAAAAAAAAGATTCTCTAGAACTGGAACTGGAAAAATCAAATTTAAACCATCAGGTAAACGTCATGGAATGAGCAAACGCTCAAACAAGTTTGTTAGAAATACAAAAAGATCTGCGATTATGGCACCTGGAGATGCAGCATTAATTGATCACATGCTGCCTTATAATAAATAGGAGATTTTTATGGCTAGAGTTTCAAGAGGTGTAACAGCGAGAGCTCGACACAAAAAAGTAATTAAAAAAGCAAAAGGTTATTACGGGCGAAGAAAAAATGTTTTTAGAGTTGCGGTTCAAGCAGTTGAACGAGGTATGCAATATTCTTACAGAGATAGAAGAAAGAGAAAAAGTGATTTTAGAGGTCTGTGGATTCAAAGAATAAACGCAGGAGTAAGATTGCATGGTATGACATATTCTCAGTTCATTTCGGGGTTAAAAAAATCATCAATTGAAATTGATAGAAAGATTTTAGCTGAATTAGCTGTAAATCAACCTGATGCCTTTAAAGCTTTAGTTGAAAAAGCTCAATCTGCCAGGTAGTATTTAGGTTTTAATTAACTTATACTAACCAAGTATGACATTAACGGTTGATCAAGATATTATTTTAAAAAAAATAAATAAAATTTCATCTCATCAAGAGTTGGAGAAGTTGAGATTAGAGTATTTAGGAAAAAAAGGTTTAATACCTCAGGAAATGAAATTACTCAGTACTCTTTCAATTGATGAAAAAAAAATTAAAGGTCAAGAGCTTAATTTACTTAAACAAAGTATAGAAAATGCTGTAAAAAATCAAAAGTCTCATATTGAAAATACTGAAATTAACAAAAGAATTCAAAACGAAAAGATTGATGTAACTCTCTCACCTAACTTATCTAATCAAGGCAGTATACATCCTATTACTCAATCAATTTTTAATATAATAAATATATTTGGAAATCTAAATTTTTCAGTCGAATCAGGTCCTGATATAGAAACCGATTTTAACAATTTCACAGCACTCAATATTCCTGCTCATCATCCAGCAAGAGAAATGCAAGATACCTTTTATATAGAAAATAAAGAGGGTGAAAAGCATGTGCTAAGAACACATACAAGCCCTGTTCAGGTTAGAACGATGATAGAAAAAAAACCACCTATTAGGATTATTGTTCCAGGACGAACTTACAGGAGTGACTCTGATATCACTCATACCCCAATGTTTCATCAAGTCGAAGGGTTGGTAGTTGATGAAAAATCTACAATGGTTGATTTAAAATCAACATTAGTAGAGTTTTTAAAAACATATTTTGAGATTGAAAATTTAAAATATCGTTTTCGACCTAGTTATTTTCCTTTTACTGAACCTAGTGCTGAAATGGATGTTGCTTATACTAAAAAAGACAATGTAATAAAAATAGGTGAAGGTGATGAATGGTTAGAGATTTTAGGTTGTGGTATGGTTAATCCAAAAGTTTTAGAAAATTGTAAAATTGACTCAACAAAATACCAGGGTTTTGCTTTTGGCATGGGTATTGAACGCTTATCTATGCTTAAATATGGCATTCCTGATCTAAGAAGTTTCTTTGAGCTTAATTATAAATGGTTAGAACATTATGGTTTTAGTGTTTTTGATATAAATTCTAAATCAGATATTTAATATGAAATTTACTTTGAGCTGGTTAAATGATCATTTAGAAACTAAAAGTGATCTAAATTCTATTGCAGAAACTTTAACAAAAATTGGTTTAGAGGTGGAAAGTGTTGAAGATAAATCAGAAGCATATAAAAATTTTACAGTAGGCAAAGTTCTTAAAGCAGAAAAACATCCTGATGCAGACAAACTAAAAGTTTGTGAGGTTGAAACAATTCTGGGTAAATTCCAAGTTGTTTGTGGTGCGCCAAATGCAAGAGCCGGAATGCTCGGTATTTTTGCACCTGAAAATAGTTTTATTCCAGGAACAGAATTACATCTCAAAAAATCAAAAATTAGAGGAATTGAATCTTGTGGTATGCTTGTATCGGAGAGAGAAATGGGTATTTCTGATGAACATGATGGTATTATAGAAATTGATCAAAAATTCAAAATTGGTGATAAATTTGCTGAAATATTTAATTTAGACGATCCTATTATAGATATTAATATAACTCCTAATAGATCAGATTGCTTATCTGTTAGAGGCATTGCTAGAGATTTAGCTGCTGCAGGTTTAGGTAAACTTAAAAAATTAGGATTTAAAAACATAAAAAACACTTTTAAAAGTCCATTAAAGTGGGAAAAAAATTTCAAAAAAGATCAGTTAAATATATGTCCTGGGGTATCAGGTAGATATTTTAAGAATGTAAAAAATGATTTAAGCCCAAAATGGCTCCAACAAAGGTTAACTGCAATCGGATTAAGACCTATTTCAAAACTAGTCGATATAACCAATTATATTACCCATGATTTAGGAAGACCCCTTCATGTTTATGATGCTGATAAAATTTCTGGAAACTTAAAGATGCGATATGCAGAAAATGGTGAAAGATGTCTTGCATTGAACGAAGTAGAGTATGATTGCTCTGATCAAATGGTTGTAATATCTGATGATAAAGAATTACATGGAATTGGTGGGGTCATGGGTGGCTTAAATAGTGGCTGTAGCTTAGAAACAAAAAATGTTTTTTTAGAAGTAGCTTTGTTTGATCCTATTTCGGTAACTAAGACAGGTAGAAAATTAAACCTTCAAAGTGATGCAAGATATCGTTTTGAAAGAGGAATTGATTCTGAATCTATTTATTGGGGGGTTGAAGCAGCTTCTCAAATGATAACTGAACTTTGTGGTGGAGAGTGTAGTGAAATAGTTTCTACAGAAATTTATAAAGAAAATTTCGAAGATTTTTATTTTGATACTGATAAAATACTATCATACGGTGGTATTAAAATTAGTATTGACGAGCAAATAAAAATTTTAGAATCACTAGGATTTAAATGTTTAAAAAATGAAAATAAACTAAAATTAACTGTACCAACTTATCGACCAGATATAGTAGGTGAAGCAGATATTGTAGAGGAAATTTTAAGAATATATAGTTTTGACAAGATTCCAGTTCATCGTTTAAATTTAGATGAAGAAAAAAAAGATATACTTAATTCAAATTTAAAACCCTATTATAAATCAAGACGTTTCATAGCTAAGCATGGGTATTCAGAAGTAGTAACTTGGTCTTTTATGGATAAGCTTAAAGCAAGTATAATAGCAAGTGACTTAATAAATATCGAAAATCCAATTAGCGAAGATTTAAGTATTATGAGACCTTCAAATTTTCCAAACCTCTTAGAGTCAATAAACCAAAACAAAGCCAGAATGTGTTTAAGTGGAAAAATTTTTGAAATAGGGCCTAATTTCTCAAAATCATTTGAAAATTATCAAAAAAATGTAGCGACTGCTATAGCTTACGGTTTAGTAGATGAGGATAATTGGCTATCTTCTAAAAAAAATGTTGATTTTTACTCGTTAAAAACTGACTTGTTTCAAGTTTTAAAAGAATTAAATGTTCCAATAGAAAATTTGATTTATGAAGATATTAATAATAACATTTTTCATCCAGGCAAATCTTCTTTAATAAAACTAGGAAATAATCCCATAGCAAATTTTGGAGAATTACATCCAATATTATTAAAAACAATGGATGTTGAAAATGAAGTTTTCGGTTTTGAGATTTTTTTAGATAATTTATCACAATTTCAAAACAAAAAACCTTCAACAAAAAAATCTTTTGATAACAATCCCTACCAAATGGTTGAAAGAGATTTTGCATTTTTATTTAACAAAGATATCAAAGCTAATGAAATTATTAATAAAATTAAAAAAATAGATAAAAAAATTATTAATAAAGTTACTATTTTTGATTTGTATGAAGGTGATAAATTGCCAAAAGATAAAAAAAGTATTGCATTAAGAGTTCTTTTACAGCCACAAGAAAAAACATTTACTGATCAGGAAATTGAAAACATTTCTAGTAAAATTATAGATTCAATTAAAACTGGATTTGATGCAACTTTAAGACAATAATGTTGGAACTAAAAAATATTAGAAATTTTTCAATAGTTGCGCACATTGATCATGGTAAATCTACACTAGCAGATAGACTTATTCAATATTGTGGTGGTTTAACAGATAGAGAAATGAAAGAGCAAGTTTTGGATACTATGGAATTAGAAAGGGAAAGAGGCATTACGATAAAAGCTCAAACTGTAAGATTAAATTATAAAGCTAAAGATGGAAATAATTTTATATTAAATATAATGGACACACCAGGGCATGTGGATTTTTCGTATGAAGTTTCAAGGTCTTTAGCAGCTTGTGAATCTTCACTACTAATAGTTGATTCTACACAAGGTGTTGAGGCTCAAACATTAGCAAATGCATATCAGGCGATAAATAACGATCATGAAATTTTACCTGTTTTAAATAAAATAGATCTACCGTCTTCTGAACCTGAAAAAATTAAAGAACAAATTGAGGAAGTGTTAGGAATTGGCACTGATGATTCAGCATTAATATCAGCTAAAACTGGTGTAGGAATTGATATTTTATTAGAAAAAATTGTAAATAATCTTCCTTGTCCAAAACACCAAGACAACCAGCCTCTAAAATGCATGTTAGTTGACAGTTGGTATGATAGTTATTTAGGTGTTGTAATTTTAGTAAGAGTAATAAACGGTAGATTAAAAAAAAATCAAAAAATTAGATTTATGGCAGCTGAAGCTGTTCACACAATTGATAGAGTAGGAATTTTTACTCCTAAAATTATAGAAGTTGACAGTTTAGGCCCTGGTGAAATAGGTTTTATTAATGCAGGAATAAAAAGTGTATCTGACTGTAAGGTTGGAGATACTATAACTGATGAAAGAAATCCAACGCAAGATCCCTTACCTGGTTTCAAACCTTCTCAACCTGTTGTTTTTTGTGGAATGTTTCCAGTTGACTCAGATGATTATGAACACATGAGAGATAGCATGGTCAAACTTGCATTGAATGACTCAAGTTTTTCTTTTGAACCTGAAGTTAGTCCAGCTTTAGGTTATGGATTCCGTTGTGGTTTTTTAGGTCTGCTTCATCTTGAAATTATAAGAGATAGGTTTGAGTTAGAATTTAATTTAGAACTTGTAACAACTGCTCCTTCAGTTGTTTACAAAATTAATATGAAAGATGGTTCTGTAAAAGACTTACACAATCCTACTGATATGCCTGATCCAGTTAAAATAGATTCAATAGAAGAACCATGGATTAAATCTACAATTATAGTTCCAGATGAATATTTAGGAGCTGTATTAGAGTTATGTACATCAAAAAGAGGTTTACAAACGCATCTTAGCTATGCAGGAACAAGAGCAATGGTTGAATATAAATTACCACTAAATGAAGTTGTTTTTGATTTTTATGATAGACTGAAATCTATTACAAAAGGTTATGCAAGTTTTGATTATGAGGTGATTGGTTATGAAATCAACAATTTAGTTAAAGTAAGTATTTTAATTAATGGAGACCCTGTTGATGCATTGTCTTTAATTGTTCATAAGGATAGGTCTCAGGAAAGAGGAAGATCTTTATGCCAACGCTTAAAAGATCTAATTCCAAGACAACAATTTAAAGTAGCTATTCAAGCTGCGATAGGAGGTAAAATTATTGCACGTGAAACAGTTGCTTCTTTTAGAAAAGATGTAACTCAGAAATTATATGGTGGTGATGTTACAAGAAAAAATAAATTGTTAGATAAACAAAAAAAAGGGAAAAAGAGAATGAAGCAATTTGGTAAAGTAGATATACCTCAAAATGCATTTTTAAATGCTCTAAAAATGTCAGATAATTAATTTAGATTTATATTAAAACTAATTACTATTCTCTCGTCATTAGATTGATTTACTTCTACAGAATGATGCAAATAACTTGGAAATAGAACCAGTAGTCCTTCTTTGGGTTTTATTGAATGGGAGTCGCTATTTAATTTATTAGGTTTTTTTATAATAGGGTGGTTAAACACAGGTGCAGATCTAGGATCATAAAAAACAATATTGCCACATTTTTCAGGTGCTTTTACATAGTAGGCTGCACTTATGTGGTTATTTCCATGTATATGCCTTCCATTAAAAGCTTCCTTAGTATTTATAATTGACCACATACTTGTAATCTTAACTTTTTGTTTAAACAAATCCCACTCCATATCATTAAAAAGTTCTTTAAGAGGGGTTTGAATAGAATTAACAAATTCTTTTGGTTTAGGCTCATTAAGATCAAAATTATTAGAGTGCCAGCCTTTAAAGTTGCTCCTTTTTAAACCTTCTGAATCTTTTGACTTCAATTCGTATATATATTCCAGAATCGAATCATTAATATTTTGAAAATTTGGAACTATACAAGTCCAAACTGGAGTAGAAAAGAATAAGTTAATCTCAGATATTCTATTAGTCATTAATTTTTGTTATATTAAACGATAATATCTATAAAAACTATTTAATTTATGAATTTTATTGAGGAATTAAAGAAAGCCCGGAATCTTCAAAATAAAAGATTATTTACTGAAGCTAAATCTATATACAATCAAATAATTAATAAAGATAAAAATAATTTTGAAGCAAATATTGGTTTGGCAATAATATATTTTCTAGAAAACAAAGTTTCTGATTCAACTAACTTATTTAAAAAATTAATCGCAGTCTACCCTAATAGGGTAGAGTCATACCAAAATTTTTCAAATATTTTGATTTCTCAAAATAAATTTGAAGAAGCAATTGTATGTCTATTAAATGCTTATAAAATAAATAATAAAAATGTTAAAATTTTAGAAAATTTATGTTTTTTATATTATCAATTAAATAATTTCTATGAGTCAAAAAAATTTGCTAAATTGGCAATAAATTTAGATTTTAAAAATTTTTTTATTTATAATATATTTGGTCAAATTTATTCAAAAGAAGGTGAAATTGATGAAAGTATAATAAATTTTAAACTTTCAATAAAATTCAATAAATTCTTTTGGCCTGCATATGATAATTTGCTTACAATTTATGAACAAGTAAACAATATTAAAGAATTTAATAAATTATTAATTAAGTGTAATGAAATATTTAAAGATAAAAAAAATATTTTTAGACTCAAGTATTTCGAATCATTATTACTATTTAGAAATAATGAATTTTCGAAATCTTTAAGCATTCTAAAAGAAATTGAAAATAAATTTGATAAAAAAGATGCAAAGTATTATCAATTTTTTTATGATTTGTTAGGTAAAAATTATGATAAGTTAAAAAAATATGATTTAGCTTTTGATGCCTTTAATAAAAGAAATGTTAAAATATTAAATTTAAAAGAAAATAAAAAATTTGATAAGAAAATATTGTACAATTTAATTGAAAGTTATTCTAATTTTTTTGTAAAAGAAAATATCAATAAATATAATTTATTTAATAAGATTGACAATTATCCAGACCCAGTTTTTTTGGTTGGTTTTCCTAGATCTGGCACTACTCTTTTAGACACTATTTTAAGAACTCATTCTCACACTATTGTTTTGGAGGAAAAGCCTTATATTTCTAATGTAAGAGATGAGTTTTTCAAATTTAATAATAATAAAATTAGTTCTTTAGAAAAAATAGATTTGGATAAAATAAAAGATGTTAGAAAAAATTATTTTGAAAATATAAAAAATTTTGATGAAATAAATTTTTCTAAAATAATTGTAGATAAATTACCTTTAAATATTATTGAGATAGGTTTTATAAAAAGAATATTTCCAAAAAGTAAATTTATTCTTATGATGAGGCATCCTGTTGACTCAATATTAAGTTGTTTTGTTACTAACTTTGCTGTTAATGAGGCTATGATACATTTTCTTGAACTTGATGATGCAGCAAAGTTGTATAAAGAAGTTTTTAATTTATGGAAGCAATATAAAAAAAATTTAGATTTAGATTTTCATGTAATAAAATATGAAAATATAATTACTGATTTTGAAAAAACTATTAAAAAATTATTAATATTTCTTAATATTGAATGGGAGGATAATATCAAAAACTTTAATAAGATAGCTTTAAAAAGGAATAGAATTAATACACCTAGCTATAATCAAGTAATAAAACCTCTAAGCCAAGACTCAATTGGAAGATGGAAAAATTATGATGAAGTTAAAAAAATTAAAAATAAACTTGATACATGGATAGAATACTTTGATTATTAATTTTTATAAAAATGATTTATTTCTTACTTCCATCATTAAATGTCCCAAAAAATTTATCCCATGGTGATTTTTTAAAGTCATGATTTAAACGGATCAGGTTGGTGAGGTTCAGTTGCTAACCATGTAGATTTAGTTTGCATATAACATTGCATACCTTCCCAACCATTTTCTCTTCCATATCCTGATTGCTTAAAACCTCCCACTGGAGATTGGGTAGCTGCATTAAAATAATTATTTATATAAACAGTACCTGCTTCTATTTTTGCTGCAAATCGAATTGCTTTATTAACATCATTAGTCCAAATACCTGCGGCCAAACCATAAACAGTATCATTGGCTATTTTAATAACATCTTTTTCATTTTCCCAAGAATGAATTGATACCACGGGGCCAAAAACTTCATTTTGAGCTAAATCATCATTATTTGGAACATCATCAAATATAGTTGGCCCAATGTAATATCCCTGAGATTTACATTCTTTTCTTCCATCTAATAATAATTTTAAACCTCTTTTTTCCGCATTATCTATTTTTGATAGAATGAATTCATATTGTTCTTTATTTGCGATAGGTCCTATCTGTGTATTGGGATCATTCGGATTACCAACTTTGGCTTTTTTTACTACATCCAATAATTTCTTAATAAATTGATCTTTAATTTTTTTGTGTACTAATATCCTGGACCCTGAAATACAACTATGTCCAGTTACAGGAAAAATACCAGAAACTACTCCATTAACAGATAAATTTAAGTCGGCATCCTCAAAAACTATTTGAGGAGATTTTCCACCTAATTCCATTATAATTGGTTTAACTTTTTTAGAGGCGGCTAAACTTGCTGCACTTCCACCTTTAGTGCCTCCAGTAAAACTAATCATTCTAACATCGTCATGTTCTATTAGAGGGACTCCAGTAGTTGTTCCAAATCCAGTAATAACATTAATTAATCCTTCTGGTAAGTCTGCTTCTTCAAGCACCTTCATTAATTCTAATGACGAGCAAGATGCTCTTTCTGAAGGTTTAATTACCACAGTATTGCCTGCAGCAAGTGCTGGAGCAAGTTTCCAAATAAGAGTTCCAATAGGAGAATTCCACGGAAGTATTAATGCTACTACTCCAAAAGGTTCCCACTTCAAATAGTTGTGCATATTTGGAACTTCTGATGGGATCAATCGCCCTTCAAATTTGTCACACATGCCCGCGTAGTAATAAAAGCTCTCAGTTTGCCAACTCGTTAAAGAGGGTGTTATATTTTTTGGCAACTTTCCATTATCTTTTGTTTCAATTTGTCCAATTCTTTCAGCATTTTTAGCAATAATATCACCAATTCTGTTTAAAATCCTTCCTCTTTCAGCTGGATGTATTTTTCCCCAAGGTCCATCATAATAAGCCTTTTTAGCACTTTTAACCGCAATATTAATATCTACTGCATTACAATCAGGAAGTTTTGCCCAAACCTTGCCAATTGAAGGATCTTCACTTTCAAAGTATTGACCAGATGAAGGATCATGCCATTTGTTATCAGCATAATATTTATAGGTTTTTATTTCTGTCATAATTAATTTATGTTTTCTAATATCATATCTGCAGCTTTTTCTGCTAACATAATAACAGAAGCATTTATATTTCCGCTAATCATATCGGGAAAGGATGAGGCGTCAACTACTCTTAAATTTTTTATTCCTTTAACTCTCAGTTTTTCATCTAAAACTGCTAATTTATTATTATCAGACCCCATTGCACATGTAGATGCAGGATGATGGCCTGTTTGCACATGATTACGAATTGACTCTTTCATATCTTCGTCATTTCTTATATTTTTTCCAGGTAATAATTCATCTGATACAATTTTACTTAAACTTGGTTTTGATAATACTTCTCTAGTGTGTTTCATACCTTCAAGTAAATCATCCATATCTGATAAATCTGAAAACCAATTAGGATTTATTTGTAAGTCTTCATCTGGATTTGAACTTTTTAATCTTATAGTTCCAGTACTTTTAGGTCTTAACAAGTTAATTTGAAAATGCAAACCTGGAAAAGCTTTTTTCCCTCTTGCAAAAAATATAGAACCAAAATTTAATAAATTATCTATATTAAATGAAGAAGTATATTTTTCCTCTTTAAAACACATTGGAGTCATAAATATTTGCAACTCAGGCATTTCTTTTTCTCTAATAGAATGAAAAAGATTAGTAGACCAAAATGGTGCAGATGTTACTCCTTTTTTAAAAAAAATATATTGGAGACCTACTATTATTGCTTTGTCAATTCTTTGATATTTTGAAAAACTCATATTATTGTTTTTAAATCCCCAATTCATTGGCATAATAGGATGATCATGAAGATTTTCACCAACACCTGGTAAATCATTAACTACATCAATTCTAAATTCCTTTAAATGTTCGTAAGGACCAACTCCAGATAACATTAAGCATTTTGGACTACCAAAAGCACCAAGAGATAATATAATTTCTGATGAGGCATAAACTTCACCTTTCGATAAAAGTAAACCTATAGCTTTAGATTTTTCAAATAAAATTTTAATTACTGATGTATTTTTATAAATTGTTAAATTTTTTGGTTTATATTTTAAATATGCTTCTGCTGAAGATTGTCTTTTTCCATTCCAAACCTTAACATCATATCTTCCTACACCGTTTAAATTTTCATTATAAAAATCATTATTTATTTCTGAACCTGCTTCAACACATGCATTAATAAATGCTTCATCAACTAGATTATAATTACCAGCTGGTGTAAGCTTTAACGGACCTGAATGTGAATGATATTTGTCTTCTTTTCTATGGTAAGCAGATGCTGATTTTTTAAAATATGGCAATACATCTTCATATGACCACCCATTCAAACCTTTTTGTCTCCATCGATTAAAATCACCTGAAGCTCCTCTCATATATATCATTCCATTTAACAATGATGATCCACCCAATCCTTTTCCTCTGGGGTATAAAATTTTCCTATTATTAAGACGTGGTTGAGGAACTGACTCAAAACCCCAATCAAATTTTGGATTTCCAAATATGTATCCATTTCCTCCAGGCATTTTTGTAAATAAACTTTTACCTGAGCCACCAGCTTCTACTAATAAGACATTGATATGTTTGTTTTCACATAATCTGGAAGCTAAAGTACATCCTGCAGAGCCTCCACCTGCAATTATATAATCAAAATATTTTTTCATAAGTTAAAAAAATCAAACTATACTTATTATGTTTTTAAAAGTAAAACAGTACATAAGAAGGAGAGATGTGAGAGCGGTTTAATCAGCACGCTTGGAAAGCGTGTATAGTGGCAACACTATCGAGGGTTCGAATCCCTCTCTCTCCGCCATAAATTTATAAATTTTGATGAGCTATTTGTTACAAAAAATCTATTTGGACTCAAATAGGCCTCACTTGCTAATCCGATAATTAAAAAAAAAGATTAATTAATTAAATTAAAGGTTTCTTTAGTAACTTGTTGACTAGGAAAAGGTCCTCCAACAATTGCAGAACCTATAATTCCACCTAATACTGCTCCTGCTACGTTATCTTTGTTTACCCCAGTTATGAAATAATAACTTTGTCCATTTTCAAAGTTTGCAGTAATAATTGTTTGACCAATAACGCCTGATATAGGATCTGCTTTAATAGTAAGAGTATGAGTTCCCTCTGAAAGATTAAATTTTATATATTCTTTTGGATAAAGTGAACCTTGTTTTATTCCATTTGCAAATACATTTGCTCTTACACCCATATACATAAAACCTGATTGTCTTTTAAAATATATATTTGCTAAGTCAGATCTATCAACAGATAGGGACGAAAAATCTTTTACTCCAGTTGAACTACAACTACTTAAAAAAAATCCTAGAACTAATAAAAGTAAGAAATTTCTCATTAGATTAGTTTATATTTAATTGATATTTATTCAATATTATTTTTATTATTGAGAATTTAGTAATTAAATAATTAAAATTTGCCACAATATAAGATTATTTAAAAGTTAAAATATGTTAAAAATTTGGTCTCATATTTGTCTCACTTCCTATGGTAAAAATTATAAAATAATCCTTAAAATCCTTTTTATGCTAAAATATATTTAATCAGCACGCTTGGAAAGCGTGTATAGTGGCAACACTATCGAGGGTTCGAATCCCTCTCTCTCCGCCATAAATTAAGATTTTCCTTTAACTATTTTTCAACAAAAAGCGTTTTGTCGTACTTAAGTTTCACTTACGCACCACTATTATTTTAATTTTCCCAATTTATAGTTTACTTTTTTAATTATTATTGATTATTTAAATATATGTATTTGATAAAAATTATTTTTTCTTTAATTTCTTTTATTTTTTCGCTAAATTTATATGCTGCTGAACCTAAAGAAATTCCAAATAATCAATCAAATATTATTTTACATGATGGTATGTTTGAAGATGGTTTACCAAATAGATTCTTACTTGATTCAAGTAAAAAAACAGCAAAATGGGGTTATGGAAATTGGGGAAGCAATGATGGTTTTGCAAATATAGGTTTTGATCAAATGGGACCAGAATGGATATTGCATGAAAAGGGAATGATAGCAAAAAAAGTATTAAAGAATTGGGGTGTTGAAAATTATAAATTTGGTAAAAAGAAAGGGTTTAAAAGTTCAGGAAATAGATCTTTAGTTCAGTTAGTGGAAATTGACAATCAAAAATGTGCAGTAATTATCTCAAAATTCGGGAGTAGTAGAGATGCTAATAATAGATTAAGGTCTAGTATAGCTGGGTTTGTTTGTGTAAATTCAGGTGAGTTTACAATCGATGATGCTATTAATTTTATGCATTGTGTTGAATTAAAAGGTGAAGGAACTAATTACATTGGTAAAGATATTGATGATAAGTGCATTAAACAAAAGAAAGATGCAAAAGTTGAAAACAAAACAATCAATAATGATGAGAATAATTCAGAAGGTATAGAAAGTTCAACGACAAATAGTGATCAAGATACTATTGTTGAGAAATTAGAGAAATTAAAAAATTTATATGATCAAAAACTAATAACAAAAGAAGAATATGATGAAAAACGTAAAGAAATTTTAGATGAAATGTAAATAATTTTGGTTTTACATAGGTTGCACTTACGCACACGTTATTTATTTTTTCACGTTTAATTTTTCCTTACAAACCCTACACTTTGTTTTTAATCAGCACGCTTGGCAAACGTGTATAGTGGTAATGCTAATGAGGTTTCGAATCCCATCTCTTTCCAACATAAATTAGTATATTTTCAATTTAATTTTGATAATATTGTCAAAAGTAATGTTAAATAAAAAAAAATTAATTGAATATTTTGAAAAAGGAATCAAAAATACCTCAAAACTAAAAATTGGAACAGAGCACGAAAAATTTATTTTAAACAAAACTTCCCTAAAACCTCTAATTTATGATGAAAAAGATGGAATACTTGATGTCTTTAAAAGTTTAATAGATTTAGGTTGGAAGCCTATTTACGAAGAGGGAGAAAAAATAGTAGGATTAAAATATGGGCAACAAAATATCAGTCTTGAGCCAGCTGGTCAGTTTGAGTTATCTGGACAACCACTAGATAATATTCATCAAACTTGTGATGAAATTACCAGTCATCTAAATCAAATGAAAAAGATTTCTTTAAAGCACAATTTTATTTTATTAGGCATGGGTGTAGAGCCTAGTAAAAATCTTAAAGATTTTTCTTTGATGCCTAAAGAACGTTACAATATTATGAGTAACTATATGCCCAAAGTTGGTATGAATGGTTTAGATATGATGAAAAGAACCTGTTCAACTCAGGTTAATCTTGATTTTTCATCTGAAAAGGACATGATTAAAAAATTCAGAGTGTTATTGTCTTTGGAATCTCTCGGAACATCAATATTTGCTAATTCACCATTTGATAACGAAACTTTGCAAAGTTATAAAAGTTTACGTTCTTTATATTGGATGAATACTGATAATCAAAGGACCGGAATTTTGCCCTTTGTGTTTAATGATAATTTTAATTTTGAAACATATGTTGATTATGCACTTGATGTACCAATGTATTTTATAAAAAGAAATCAAAACTACATTGATATGACGGGCTGTAGTTTTCGTAAATTTATGGAAGGAAAACTTGAAAAGGTTCCAAATGATAAGGCCACATTAGATGATTGGCAAAATCATTTAACCACTTTATTTCCACAAGTAAGACTTAAGCAGTATCTTGAGTTAAGATCTATGGATGCATGTTCTTGGAATGAAATCTGTGGTCAGCCCGCGTTTTGGACAGGTATTTTATATGATAATGATTGTTTAGATGAAGTTAATAATATTATTAAAGACTGGACATTAGAAGATAAGTTTTTTCTTTATAAAAACGCTCCAATATATGGTTTAGACACTCCATTTAAAAAAGGCAAATTGATTGACATAGCTAGACTTTTATTAAAAATTTCTCAAACTGGCTTAAAAAATAGAAATTTTGTATCTAAAGGTGGCTATGATGAAAGACATTACCTAAAAAATATAGAAATAAATCTTGAGAATAATCTTTCTCCTGCTGATAAATTAATTAATAAGTATAATCAAGATTGGGGAAAATCAACCAAGAACATTTATAAAGAAAATATTTTCTAATGCCTATAAATAAAATAGCTATTCAAATGGACTCAATTGAAAAAATTGATTTAGAATTTGATACATCTTATCTTTTAATCATGGAAGCTCAAAAAAGAGGTTATGAAATTTTTTATTTTAATCCTATAGATCTTCAATTCAACCAGGGTATAATTCAAGCTTGGGGATTTTTTATTGAGGTTATAAACGATAGTAATAATCACTTTAAATATATTAGTAAAAAAAAAGAACTGCTTAATCTTGCAGATTTTAATGTTGTTTTAATTAGACAAGATCCACCTTTTGATATGAATTATATTTCTTCAACTTATATTTTAGAAAAATTACCATCCTCAACTATTGTTTTAAATAATCCTACTTCAATTAGAAATGCAGCTGAAAAATTCTATCCTTTTAAATTTGAAAAATATATACCACCAACAATAGTTACACAAAATATTCAAATGATTAAAAATTTTTTAAAAGAACATAAGGATATAGTAACAAAGCCACTTTATGGAAATGGTGGAGAAGGAATTTATAGATCAAAATTTAATGATTCAAATTTAAATGGCATAGATGAAAGTAAAAATTTTTTAGAGGAACCAATAATGGCACAAAGATATATTCCAGAAATAATTGATGGAGATCGAAGAATAATTTTAATTGATGGTGAGTATTTCGGTTCAGTTGCTCGTATTCCTCAAAATAATAAACTAAAAGCTAATTTTCATGCAGGAGGAAAGCCAAAAAAAACTGATTTAATATATAGAGACCAAGAAATATGTAATGTATTAAAAAATGATCTCAAAGAAAAAAACCTTTTTTTAGTTGGTATAGATATAATAGGTAATTATTTAACTGAGATTAATGTTACTTCTCCAACTGGATTAAAACAAATAAATGAACTTAATAAAATTAATTTAGAAAAGGTTTACTGGGATAAATTAGAATCAAAATTTTTTTAAATACTAAAAAACTAAATTAAAAATTTTTTTTTATCACAATTAATTTTTATGTTTAGCTTCCCAAGGAGCAGTCCAATTACCCTCAACTTGAAGCTTAACATTAGCATCTTCTTCTATGAGCTTACATACCGTCATTTCACCAGCATTTTTACCATAACGATTTGCTGCTTCATTAAAACGATCATGACATGCTTGAGTTAATTCAGAACGTGTCCCATATTCTTTAATTAAATCTTGTATTAAGTCTAAATCTTTTAAAGCTAGTTCAACGCGAAAAGATGGATCATAATGACCTGCAAAAATAGATGGTACATCATGTTGCAAAACAAAACTATCTGCAGCTCCACCTTTCATTATTTGCCACCAGAGATCAGGTTCAAGTCCAGCTTTTTTAGCCAACACCATAGCTTCCCCTATAGCTGCAGCATGAATTTTCCATAATTGATTATTTACTAACTTTGCAACATAGCCATTACCATATTTTCCTACCCTTCTTATTTCTCCAATAGCATCAAGGATATTTTTAACACTTTCAAAAGCTTCATCAGATCCACCAACAAACATTATCATATCTCCTCTAATAGCAGCATCTAATGATCCGGTTACAGGAGCATCAACAGCAAGCCCTCCTAATGATTCAAATTTTTTTGCTAATTTACGCATCAAAGAAGGACTACTTGTTGTTAAGTCTATCCATTTTTTTTTATTGCAATTAGCTTTTAAAATACCATCTTCATCTTTCATTACTGACTCAATTTCTTTTGGTCCAAAAACCATTGAAACAATGGTATCAACTTCATTCATCAATTCTTTTGGGGAATTTTTCCATATAGCACCTTCTTGAATAAGTTTATCGCCAACTTCTCTTCTTATATCGTAAATATAAAGTTTAAAATTTGAACGTAAGATATTACGTGCAATAGCACTACCCATATTTCCTAGTCCTACTAAACCTATTTTATTCATACTAATCCTTTAATGAATCACTTCTAACTCTTTTTTCCTTATGAACATCAAGAGTTTTTCCATATAATTCTTCTGATCGGTAGCTAGAACCAATAACATTTTCTTTTTCAGTATAAGTGAAGACAACAAGATTTCGGGTTTTAGATCCCTCTGCCCTTGTCGCGCGGTGTAAAGCATATCGTCCTTTAAATAATTGAAGATCTCCTTCATTTAATTTAATTTCTTTAATTCGAGACTTGTCGCCTTTAAGTAATTTTAAGACTTCATCATAACATTCATCTTCTTTATTACGAATATTTGGCACGTATTGAAATATACCACCTTTATCACTGTCCTGAACAAGTAAAGTAACAGTAAATTCATTGGTATCATAATGCCAAGAAAATCTATCACCGGGTTTGTTGACATTAATAGTCAAGGAAGCAAGAGGATCGGCATAATGATATATCTTGATATCTAAACACTCAGAAATAAAATTTTTAAGATTTTCAGAATAATATAATTCTTTTATTAATGATTTTTTAGCAAATTTATCACCAGACACAAAACCATTACTTCGTTCCATAAAAAAACGTCGAGGATGATCCTTAGGGTATTTTAGGTCATCTTTTGAAAAGTAAACATTAACTTTATTTGTAGTGTAGTGAGCTTGATCTTCAATAGTTGATGCTTCTTTTTGCATTTCATAAATAGCTTCAGTATTTATAATTGATTTAAAAACATAACAACCATCTGTTACTAAAGCTTTTTTTGCTTCTTGAATAATTTTTTTGTATTTTGAATTTTTCCTATCATGAATTGGAAATTTTTCTAAATTTATAAAATATGATAAATTATTTTTTTTCATAAATATTTTCTATTATTCAAATTGCTAAATTTAGAACAAATATCTATCAATCATAAAATTTTTAGAAAACGAATTTCTTGTTGATAATTATATTTATGTAAAAGAATTTTATGCCAAATTATCAAACTTTTTCTTAATATTTTTTATCTAATATATTTTTTTTTTTACATATAAGTAAATGTTGTATATAAAAATCTAAAGTAGGAGAAATTATGAATAAATGGACTTGGATTATTGGAATAATAGTAGTTGTTGTTATACTTTATTTCGTATTTGCTTAGTAATTATAATTTTAAATATTTAATTTATACTTTATTTTAAAAAATTTTAAATTTAGAGCTCACTTTTTAAGTGAGCTCTTTTTTTAATTATTAGATAACAGCGCTTAATAATGTTTTTGTATAATCATTTTTTGGATTATTAAAAATTTCATCTGTGTTTCCTGATTCAATTAAATTTCCATTTTTTAATACTAGAATGTTGTCCGCAACTGATTTTATTACTTTCATATCATGACTAATAAATAAATAACTTATTAAATATTTTTTTTGGAGATTATTTAGTAAATCAATTATTTGTTTTTGAATTGTTATATCAAGTGCTGAAGTTGGTTCATCAAGAATTAAAATTTTAGGATTTAATATTAGAGCCCTAGCAATTGCTATTCGCTGTCTTTGACCTCCAGAAAATTCATGAGGAAATCTATTATAAGTTTCTGAATATTTTAAACCTACTTCATTTAAAATCGATTCAACTTTTAAATTTTTTTCATCAACTGAAATATCTGGATAATGGACATAGAGCCCCTCAGAAACAATTTGCTCTACAGTCATTCTTGGACTTAATGAGGAAAATGGATCTTGAAAAACTATTTGTATGTCTTTTCTTAATTTTTTGAATTCTTTTTGTTTTAAATTAGATAGCTCTAAATTATTTATCTTAATTTTACCTTCAGAATTTATTAGTTTTAATATTGCTAGCACCAATGATGTTTTTCCTGATCCTGATTCTCCGACTATGCCTATAGTTTCTTTTTTATTTAAATTAAAACTAAGATTGTTGATTGCCTTTACATGATCAACAGTTTTTTTAAGTATTCCTTTTTTAATTGGATACCATACTTTTAAATTTTCAACGTTTAAAATACTATTTTTTATAAATTCATTTTCTCTTTTTTTGTTTTGAGAATTAATTAATTCTTTGGTGTAATTATGAATTGGGTTATTAAAAACTTCATCTTTTGTATTTTTTTCAATTATTTTACCTTCTTTCATTACACATATGAAATCAGCCATATGTTTAACAACAGAAAGATCATGACTAATAAATAAAATAGACATGTTTAATTTTTTTTGAAGCTTTTTAAGCAACTCAAGGATTTGAATTTGTACCGAAACATCAAGAGCAGTTGTAGGTTCATCAGCAATTAATAAATCTGGATTATTTGCAATACTCATAGCAATCATAACTCTCTGCCTTTGACCTCCTGAAAGTTCATATGAATAAATATTTGGTCTTTTTGCAATTTCTTCTAAACCAACTTCTTTTAAAAGTTCTAAAGTTTTCAGCCTTGCACTTTTTGTAGAGCTATTTGAGTGAGTTGTTATTATTTCTTCTATTTGCCTATCGATTGTATGAAGTGGGTTTAAGCTTAACATGGGTTCTTGAAAAATTGTAGTAAAATTTTTACCACGTATCTTTTGCATTTGTTGGTCAGTATTAGCTAATAGATTTTTATTATTATATATTATCTCACCATCAGCATTAGTTGCTGCACTAGGTAAAAGTTTTAATATGCTTAATGCAGTTATTGTTTTTCCTGAACCTGATTCTCCTACTAGCGCAACTGTTTTACCTTTTGGAATATCAAAAGAGATATTATCTATAATTTTTTTATCTTTATTAAAAACAACACTTAAATTGCTTATTGTTACTAGATTATCCATTTATAAAAAAGTCTTTCTTGGATCAAGAGCATCACGAATTGCTTCACCTACAAAAACTAAAAGACCCAACATTAATCCAAGAGTAAAAAAACTAGTGATTCCTAACCATGGCGCTTGTAGATTATTTCTTCCTTGATTAACCATTTCTCCTAATGAGGCTGATCCTGGAGGAAGTCCAAATCCTAAAAAATCAAGACCAGATAAAACTGTTACTGAGGCGCTCAAACTAAAAGGTAAAAAAGTTATAGTAGCTACAGTTGCATTAGGCAACAAATGTCTAAAAATTATTACTATATTTGACACACCTAATGCTTTTGCAGCTCTTACATAATCAAAATTTCTGGCTCTTAAAAATTCTGCTCTAACAACACCGACATATCCCATCCAACTAAAAAGCAAAAGTATAATTAATAGCCACCAAAAATTTGGCTGAATAACACTTGCGAGTATTATTAATACATAGAGTGTAGGTATAGCAGACCAAATTTCCATAAAACGCTGAAAAAATAAATCTATTTTTCCACCAAAGTAACCTTGAATTGCTCCAGCTGTAACACCAATAATCATTGATAAAAAAGTCAAAGCAAATCCAAAAAGTATCGAAATTCTAAATCCATAAATTAATCTAGATAGCACATCCCTTGCTTGGTCATCAGTTCCAAGCCAGTTTTTTATAGAGGGAGGTGAAGGTGCAGGAGAGTCCATATCTCTAATAATAGTATTATACGAATAGGGTATAATGGGCATAATCATCCATCCATTTGAATTGATTAAATCTATAACAAATGGATCTCTATAATCTGCCTCTGTATCAAAATCTCCTCCATAAATAGTTTCTGGATAAGATTTGAGTATAGGCAAATAATACTCAGAATCATATTTTACTAAAAGAGGTTTTTCATTTGCAATAAAATTAGCAAAAAGAGATATAATAAATAAGATTGTAAAAATCCAAAATGAATAATATCCTCTTTTATTATTTTTAAAATTTTTTAATCTTCTTTTATTTAATGTTGAATTAATCATTAATTTCTTGATTCAAAATCAATTCTTGGATCGATTACTGAATACATAAAATCCCCAATTATTCCCATAACCAAACCCAGTAATGAAAAAAAATATAAAGTAGCAAATATAACAGGATAATCTCTAGTTAGTGCTGCTTCATATCCTAATAGTCCGAGACCATCTAAAGAAAAAATTACTTCAATAAAAAGGGAGCTCGAAAATAAAATACCTATAAAAGCAGAAGGAAAGCCGGCTATAACAATTAACATGGCATTTCTAAAAACATGACCATATAATACTTTTCGTTCGGTTAACCCCTTTGCTCTCGCTGTCATTACATATTGTTGATTGATTTGATCTAAAAAAGAATTTTTAGTTAAAAATGTTAATCCTGCAAAGCCGCTTACTAGCATAGCTATTAAAGGCAATGTTAAGTGCCAAAAATAATCTTTTATTTGAGATAAAAAATTTAATTCTTCAAAATTTTCAGATACTAAACCTCTAAGAGGAAAAATATCATAAAAACGTCCACCGGCAAAAAAAACAATTAAAATTACAGCGAATAAAAAATTAGGAATGGCATAGCCAATTGTCACAATAGTGCTTGTAACTATATCAAATTTTGAACCATCTTTTATTGCTTTTCTTATGCCTAGAGGAATTGAAATTAAATATACTAGTATGGTTGTCCATAAACCAAGAGAAATTGAAACTGGTAATTTATCTATAACCAGTGAGATTACTTTTTGATCTCTAAAAAAACTTTCACCAAAATCAAATACAATATAATCTTTAATCATTTTAAAAAATCTTTGATGAGCAGGTTTGTCCATGCCATACATTATCTCAATTTCTTTAATAATATCAGGATCCAAACCTTGTGAGCCTCTATACTTTGACTCACTTTTAGACAAATCCTCTATGTTAAAATTTTCTAGAGATTCACCCTCGGCATTTCCTGAAAAACGGGCAGTAGATTCTATTGCAGTACCAGTCATTTGAGCAATCATTTGCTCTACTGGTCCTCCTGGAACAATTTGAACAACAGCAAAGTTGATTAACATTATGCCAAACAATGTTGGTATTATTAAAAGGAGGCGCCTTAATAAATAAGAACTCATATTATAATATTATATTATATATCAGAAAACTTCTAACGTATTAGTTAGTAGATCTTTTTGACTGAATTAAGTCATATTTTTTTTGATTAATCCACCAAGTATCAAAACCTAAGGAATATTTAGGCTTAATATTTGGTTGGTCAAAAAAATCCCAATATAAAACTCGATATGAAGAAATGTGCCAATTTGGAATTAAGTAATAATTCCAAAGTAACACTCTATCTAAGGCTTTAGTAATAGTTATTAATTCATTTCTGTCTTTAGCATTAATTAATTTTTCTATCAGGCTATCAACAACATAGTTATTGATACCAATTATATTTCTTGATCCATTTGTTTTTGCCGCATCTGATCCCCAAAAATTTCGTTGTTCGTTTCCAGGGGAAAGTGATTGAGAAAAAGTTTGAACAACCATATCAAAATCAAAAGTTTCTATTCGTTTTTGATATTGAGCACTATCTATAGTTCTAACACTTACTTCTATACCTAGTTTTTCCAAATTGTCCTTAAAAGGAAAAACAATTCTTTCAAAAGCGGGTGAATAAAGAAGTATTTCAAATTTGAAATACTCTTTAGAAGAAATATTTTGCAATTTTCCATTATTTAACTTCCATCCAGCTTCTTTTAGCAACTTAGTAGCAGCCTGAAGTTGCGTTCTTATATAACCAGATCCATCATTAACTGGATTAGTGAATTCTAAGGTAAAAATTTCCTTAGGAAGTATATCAGTGTATGGTTCAAGATAATAAAGTTCATCTTTTGACGGCAAGCCACTTGAAGCTAATTCAGAATTTTCAAAATAACTATCTGTTCTTGTATAAGCTTCATAAAAAAGATTCTTATTTGACCACTCGAAGTCAAAAGCATATGTCAAAGCTTCTCTAACTCTTTTGTCCTTAAAAATATTTTTTCTAATATTAAATACAAAACCTTGCATTCCCTGAGGGTTTTCATGCGGAATTAATTGTTTTTTAATATAGCCATTTTTAACAGAATCAATTTCATATGCAGTTGCCCATTCTTTAGATGAATTTTCAGAGAAAAAATCTATATCTCCTGATTTAAAGGCCTCTCTCTCTATTCCCCGATCTTTGTAATAATCATAGCGTATTGTTCCAAAGTTATTTTTTCCAATATTAATTGGAGTTTTGTTATATTTAAAACCCCAATAATTTTTATCTAATTCATATGTAATAGAACGACCAGCATCAAATGATTTAATTTTATAAGGACCGCTACCTATTGGTATGTCAAGTGAGGTTTCGTCAAAATTTTTATTTTCCCAGTAGTGTTTTGGAAGTATGGGTAATTGACCAACAATTAAAACTAATTCTTTATTTGTGTTAGATTTAAAATTAAATTTTACCTTTAAATCACTCTCTTTAATTACTTCTTTAACATCTCCATAATAATATTGATAAAACGGATGTCCTTTTTCCATTAACGTATTAAAGGTCCAAACAACATCATCAGCAGTTACTTTTTTTCCATCGTGCCATCTAGCTTCTTCTCTAAGAATATAAGATACCCAAGACCTATCCTCAGACCATTCAATCGTTTTAGCTAATAATCCATATTCTGTAAAAGCTTCATCACTTGAGCCCGAAGTTAAAGATTCAAATAACCCATAAATACCTGATGGACTTGTTCCTTTTAAGATAAACGGATTAAAAGTATCAAAAGTCCCTATTGAGCTTCTTACTATTGAACCACCCTTCAAGGCTAAAGGATTTATATAGTCTACATGTAAAAAGCCTTCTTCATATTTTGGTATTCCATGCATGGCAATCGCATGAGAAGAATAGGTTTTTGCATTTGCATTGGAAATAATTAAAACCAAAAAAGTTAATAAAATATATTTTAAAAATCTTAACATGAATTATTTATAATTTGTTTTAGACAAAAAATAAATTTATTTAAGAATTAATTATAGAAATTAAGTCTTTATGAATGCTTTTATTACAAGAAGCTACAAGGCTACCATCAGAATTTATGTTAATATCGTTACCAAATTTATCAGAAACTTTACCACCAGCGCCCTCAATGACATTAATTAGAGCCATATAATCATGAGGTTTTAATGTATCTTCAATAACCACATCAATCAAACCAGAAGCTAACATTCCATACATATAGCAGTCTCCACCTAATCGATAATATCTACTTTTATTTTTTATTTTTTCAAAACCATTTCTTAAAATTGGTTCATCAAAATATATTCCTGAAGTAAACATGTAACTTTCTTCAATATTTTTAATTGATGAAGTTGAAATTAATTTATTATTTAATGTTGTTTGTTGGTTTTCAATTCCTATCCATCTTTCTTTATGAGCAGGACAGTTTATAATGCCAATTACAGGTTTGTTTTTGTATAATAGAGCAATTAATGTTCCAAAATCTTTATGACCTGCTATAAAACTTCTTGTTCCATCAATTGGATCAATCACCCATACAAATTCTGAATCTATTTTAAAACTTTCATATTCTTCACCTAAAATGCCGTGAGATGGAAATTTGGAATTAATCAATTCTCTAATTCTTAATTCAACTTTTTGATCTGCTATAGTGACTGGACTATTATCTTCCTTATTTTTTATATCTATTTTTTTTCTAAAATAATTAAAGATAATGTTTTCTGATTCATCAGCTAAAAGGTTAGCAAAATTTAAATACTCATCATATGGACTAGCCATCGTTACTAAGGTAGAGGAGCTAAAGTTTCAGCCTGGTCTCTTAAAAACAAAATTAAGTCTGCCCTTTCCTCAATTTTTTTAAGACCAGAAAAATTCATTTTAGTTCCTTTTATGTATTCTTTAGGTTTATATAAAAAATTATTTAATTCTTCATAACCCCATTTTCCGCCTGTTTCAGCCAAAGCTTGAGAATATGCAAAGCCTTCAACATTTGCTTTTTGATTATTAATTAAACCCCATAAGTTAGGACCAACTTTGTTGGCACCATCTTTTTCATATGTATGGCATGCGGTACATTTTTTGAATAATTTTTCACCATTATCTGAAGAAGCAGAACTTAAAAATACTGCTATTTCTTCTATTTCAAGGTTTTGTGTTTCTTCTGCAACATCACCAGAGTCTTCCTCATCAATTTCAATCAAATAAGCATTTTTAGCTTTTTGAGTCATATTTTGGTTTATTAAAATATCGCCAAATATACTAATCAAAGATACTATAATTACAGCAACTATAATTGATGCTAAAATTTTGTTAACTTCAAGCCAAGACATGTGTAGAAAACATATATATATTTTTTATAAAATGAATAGAAGTGAAAATATAAAGTAATTATACAAATCTGCTTAATTGTCGCAAAAAATATGAAAACAGCAATTATTATACCAGCACGAATGGCCTCAAAACGATTCCCTAATAAACCTATGGCTTTAATAAACGGCATTCCAATGATTCAAATGGTATGGGAGAAAGCGCAAAATACTAGTTGTGAGGATGTTTATGTGGCCTGTTCAGAAAAAATTGTTTTTGATACTATTATAAATTTGGGTGGAAAAGCTATTATGACCGATCCTAACTTACCATCTGGAACAGATAGAATATATTCTGCTTTAAAAGAAATTCAGAATTATAATAAATTTGAAAGTATAATAAATTTGCAAGGAGATATGCCCTTAATTGATTCTAAAGATATATTAAAAGTTAATGACCCTATAATAAATGGTTTTGATATAGGAACTTTAGGAACAAATTTATCATCAAAAGAAGAATCAAATATTAATATAACAAAAGTAAAAATTGATTGGATAAAAAGAATGTATATAGGCAATGCAACAGATTTTTATAAAAAACCAAAAGGTTATTTAGAAAATATTTACCATCATGTTGGTATTTATTCATATACAATTGATTCATTATCTAAATTTGTTTCAATGAAACCTTCTTCAAATGAAATAGACTATAAATTAGAGCAATGGCGCGCTTTAGATGCGAATATGTCCATAGGTGTAAGTTATGTTAATAATGTCCCAATTAGTGTAGATACAAAAGAAGATTTAATTCAGATAGAAAATATTATAAAGAGCAATTAATGATAAAAATTGATAAATTTTCTTTTCAAGGAATACCAGGTGCATATAGTGAAATGGCTGGAAAAAACTTGTTTCCTTCTGCAATTAGTGTTCCATGTTCTACATTTGAAGAAATGTTTCAAAATGTAATAGATAAAAAAGCTGAAGCTGCAATAGTTCCAATTGAAAATTCTCAAGCTGGAAGAGTAGCCGATACTCAAAGATTGATTCCAGACTCAGAATTAAAAATAATTAAAGAATATTTTTTAGAAGTTAATCATAATCTTTTAGCTGCCCCTGGAACCAAGTTGTCATCTATAAAAAGAATTCATAGTCATGAACAAGGTATAGCCCAATGTAGGAAAAAAATTATTAACCTTAATAAAGAAATGGTAGTAGTTGCAGATACAGCTGGTGCCGCTAAATATATCTCAGATCTTCAAAGTAAAGAGGATGCTGCTATAGCTTCTGAATTAGCAGCCAAAATTTATAATTTAGAAATTTTAGAAACTAATTTTCAAGACGTATCAAATAATGTCACCAGATTCTTGGTTATGGCTCCTAATTTAAATAATTTAGATAAAGATGAAGATAATCTTATCACAACACTAGTTTTTAATGTCAGGAGCATTCCAGCAGCTCTTTATAAGTGCTTAGGTGGATTCGCAAGCAATGGGATTAATATTACCAAATTGGAGAGTTATGTGCATCCACAGGGGTTCGATGTAGCTCAATTTTATATAGATTTTGAAGGACATCCGGAACAACCTTTTGTAAAATTAGCTTTAGAAGAGATGAAATTTTTTTGTAAACATATGAATATCTTAGGTGTTTACAAAAAATCTGAATTTAGAAAAAAGTAATCCTTTTAATAAAGTATAGGTTTTTTGGACATTAGTGTTATATTAGAGCAGGGAGGTTTAAGGGCAAATAAATTGCTAATTCAGTCAGGTCTGAAAAGAAGCAGCTGTAACAATCTTGTTTGGGTCTTGAACCTTCCTTTTATTTAAAATGGATAATAAAGAATATAAAGTTTTAGCGAGAAAATACAGACCTCAAAAATTTGAAGATCTTATAGGTCAAGAAATTTTAGTTAGTATTTTAAGTAACTCAATTGTTGCTAAAAGAACTGCCCATTCTTATGTTTTGACTGGTGTCAGGGGTGTTGGAAAAACAACCACAGCTCGCTTAATTGCAATGAGCTTAAATTGTAATGAAAGACAAAAAAATAACCCTGAACCATGTGGAGAATGTGATTCATGTTTATCAATAAAAAAAGATAGTAATATTGACGTTATAGAAATGGATGCTGCTAGTAAAACCGGGGTAGATGATGTTAGAGAAATTATTGATAATATTAAATACAAGCCAGTAAATAATTCATATAAAATTTTTATAATTGATGAAGTACATATGTTATCGACCAATGCCTTTAATGCTCTTTTAAAAACTCTTGAAGAACCTCCTAATCATGTTAAATTTATTTTTGCAACTACTGAAGTAAAAAAAATTCCAATTACAATTTTATCTAGATGCCAGCGTTTTGATTTATTAAGAATCGAAAGAGAGGCTCTTACTAATCATCTATTTAAAATTTCAAAGTTAGAAAACATTGATATTGATAAGGAGGCAATGGGATTAATTGTTAGAGCTGCTGATGGATCAGTAAGAGATGGATTAAGTTTGCTTGACCAAGCAATGTCTAATCAAAATAATAAAATTGATACAAAAACTATCAATAGCATGCTCGGTTTAGCTGACAGAAATAAAATTTTTGACTTGTTAGAATTTATATTTCAAGGCAATGCAACAAATGCACTTAATGGTTATAAAGATTTATATAACTCAGGTGCAGATATAGTTATGATATTTGATGAAATGCTTAATTCAGTTCATTTCATTACACAAATTAAAATTTATCCTGATTTAGTAAAAAATATTTATATTCCAGAAATTGAAAGAACAAGAGGTTTAGAAATATCTAAAAAAATTAATATGAATTCATTAGGTTTGATTTGGCAAGTTTTGTTCAAAGGATATCAAGAACTTCAAGAAGGCTTTCATTTATTTCAACACGGAGAAATGATTATTTTAAGGTTAATTTACATCCATGATGGACCATCTCCTGAGGAGTTATTAAGTAAAATAGAGAATAAAAAAAATAATGACACTGATAAAGCAGTAATAGAAAAAGATGCAACAACTAATATTAAAAATAATTCTACTAAAAGTATCGAGCTAGACAATGAAAAGCTAAGTAAAAATTTGCCGGAAACTTCAGATAAATCGATAATAAATATTAGCTCTTATAGAGAATTTGTTGACTTATTTTATATTAAAAAAGAGGGTATGATTCATTCTAACCTTTATAATAAAGTAAAACTAATATCTTTTAAAGAAGGTGAGGTAATCTTAAATACAGATTCAATAATAGATAAACATTTTAATAGAACTGTAGGGAAAAATATTTCAAAATGGACTGGAAGAATTTGGCAAATTCACTCTTCAAATAGTAATATTGGTAAATCGTTGTTTGAAGAAGATTTATTAAAACAACAAGAAGAAATAAAAGAAATGCAAAATAATTCTGAGGTAAGACAAATATTAGAAGTTTTTCCAGGTACAACTATACATTCTATTTCTGATATAAATGAAATAAATGATGAAAATAAAATTGAAAATATAAATAAAAATAAAAAGGAGTTTTAATGGTTAATATTGGCAATATGATGAAGCAAGCACAGCAATTACAAAAAAAAATGGCTGAAGCTCAAGAAAAACTTAATTCCATAGAGGTTCAAGGTGTTTCTGGCGGAGGTATGGTTAAAGTTACTGCAACTGCTAAGGGAGATATTAAAAGAATTGTTTTGGATGAAAGTTTATTGAATTCTAATGAAAAAGAAATAACTGAAGATTTAATTGTTGCTGCTGTTAATGATGCAAAGCAAAAAGGAGAGTTAGCTGCTCAAGAAGAGATGAAATCTTTAACAGGTGGTATGCCTCTTCCTCCAGGAATGAAATTGCCTTTTTAGTTATGGATAGATCAACAATTGATTATTTGATTAATGATATATCAAAGTTGCCTGGTTTAGGAAGAAGGTCAGCTCAAAGAATAGCATTATATTTATTAAAAAATAAAGATTCATCTCTTATGCCTCTGATTAATACATTAAAAGAATCTCATGACAAAATAATCGAATGTGTGAAGTGCGGGAATGTTGATATGATCAATCCCTGTAACATATGTTCAAATCAAAAAAGGGATGTATATTCAATTTGTATTGTTGAGGATGTTTCTGATTTATGGACTTTTGAACGTATTGGATTTTACAAAGGATTATACCATGTTCTTGGCGGCTCACTTTCAGCAATTAATGGGATAGGAACTGAAGATCTGACAATTAATAAACTTATAAATAGAATAAAAACTGAGAAAACTAAAGAAGTGATATTGGCACTAAGCACAACAATGGAAGGACAAACCACAAGCCACGTTTTGGCTGATAAACTTGATTCTTTAAAAAATTTAACTGTTTCAAAATTAGCACAAGGTATTCCAATTGGAGGTGAAGTTCATTATCTTGATGAAAACACATTAAATACGGCATTTCAATCTAGGAAAAAAATTATTTAATATTGATGAAGAAAATTTTATTTGTTCCTCATCCTATTTTGCGGCAAAAGGCATTAGATTTAAAAAGTATTGAAAAAGAGGATATTTTAATTGCTGAGGAGATGAAAGAAGTGATGCTAAATGCTTCCGGCCTAGGATTAGCTGCAAACCAAATTGGCTATTTAAAAAAAATAATAACTATTAATATTGAAGATAAAAAGAATAATTTTGAGACAAATTATATTCTATTTAATCCTAAAATACTCTCTTATTCAAAAGATAAAATTAAAATGGAAGAGGGATGCCTTTCAATTCCTCAGCAATATGCTGATATAGAAAGATCAAGTGAGATTGAAGTTGAGTATATAAATTATAAAAAAAAATTAATTAAAAGAAAAGTAAAAGGTATTGAAGCTAGAGTTTTACAACATGAGATTGATCATCTTTCAGGAAAATTATTTATTGATTATTTGTCTTCGCTTAAAAGAAATATTTTAATTAAAAAAGTAAAAAAATTAGTAAAGAACAAAGAAATTTAATATGAGTAAAAAAATAATTTTTATGGGTACTCCGTCTGTAGCTGAAGTTTATCTAGAATCATTATTAGAATTTAAATATAATGTTATTTCAGTATTTACTCAACCACCGAGAAAAAAAAATCGTGGTATGCAATTAGATGTTTCTGCTATTGAAAAATTAGCTAAGAAAAATAATATAAAAGTTCATTCCCCAGATAAGCTAGATGACAATTCTTTTCATTTAATAGAGTCATATAAACCTGATCTAATAATTGTGATGGCATATGGACTAATAATTCCGAAAAATATACTCAACATTCCTACATTTGGTTGCATTAATATCCATTTATCTCTTTTGCCTAGATGGAGAGGTGCTTCTCCAATAGAATATGCACTAATTAATGATGATAATGAAACTGGAGTTTCAATCATAAAACTCATTGAAAAATTAGATGCTGGACCAATAATAGATAGTATCAAAACTCAAATAAATGAGAATAGCAATAAAGATGAATTAATGGAAAAATTAAATAAAATTGGTTCAAAATTATTAGTTGATACACTGCCTGATTTATTTTTAAGAAAATTAAAAAATATTAAAAATCAAAATGACAATGAAGCCACATATTCACACAAAATTAATACAACAATGAGAAAGATTAATTTTAATAATTCATCTAAAAATATCTTTAACCAAATTCGTGCTTTTGCAAAAAAACCAGGCGCTTGGTTTGTTTACAAAAAAGAACGCATAAAAATAATTCAATCTTTAAAAACTAAAACAAAAGGAAGGCCAGGAGTCATACTTAATGAAAAGTTTGCAATTGGCTGCAATGATGGTTCAATAACGCCTGTTTATCTTCAAAGAGAAGGAAAAAAGATTATGCATATTGATGAATTATTAAGGGGCTTTAGATTTAAAATAGGCGATAAGTTAAATGAATAAATATAAAATTGTTCTTGAATACGATGGTTCGAATTATGTTGGTTGGCAAAAGCAAGAAAATGGTAAATCAATTCAAGAAAGTATTGAAATAGCTATTCAAAAACTTATCGGAGAAAAAACTATTGTTCACGGAGCAGGAAGGACTGATTCTGGAGTACATGCTAAAGAACAAGTTGCTCATTTTGAGATAAATAAAATTTTTGAAACAGACAAAATAAGAGATGGATTAAATCAATATTTGAGATCAGAAACTATAGCTGTTTTGAAAGCAGAAAAAGTTAATGAAGATTTTCATGCAAGATTTTCTGCTAAACTAAGATACTATCAGTATAGAGTAATTAATAGGAGGCCTCATTTAACTTTAGAAAATAACCGGGCTTGGTGTGTTCATAAAAAATTGGATATAAAAAAAATATTAAAGGAGTCAACTTATTTTGAAGGAAAACATGATTTTGAATCTTTTCGTTCAATTGATTGCCAATCAGCAAAATCAGTAAAAACAATTAATTTTTTTTTAGTTAATCTCCAAGATGATAATATAACCTTTAATGTATGTGCTAAATCATTTCTTCATTCTCAAGTAAGAATAATGGTTGGCACATTGATTGATATAGGTAAAGGTATAATTAAGAGACCATTATTAGAAATTATTGAATCAAAAAAAAGAAGCTTTGCTGGGACTACTGCACCAGCACATGGCTTGTATTTAAAAAAAATAGATTACTAGTTTATAGTAATTATTGCC
>CACPNW010000003.1 GCA_902635455.1 uncultured Alphaproteobacteria bacterium
AGATTTAATAAATATCAACTTAAAAGATTGCAAAACAAAGAAAAAAAAGGCTACAATTTTTTTACTCGTGGAATGGTAGCAATAGCTAACAAAGATTATAAAAAAGCTTCTATATTATCTAAAAAATTAGATAAGTTTTTAGTGAATGATAAAAGTTTATTTATGTTACTTCATTCTGAGGTTTTAAAAAAGACTAAGAAATTTAACCAGCTAGAAGATACATATAACAAAATGCTTACTTATGACACAACTAAGGAATTGGGAGAAATAGGTTTGATGGAGTATTATTTAAGCCTTCAGGATTTTCATCATGCTTTTTTATATGCAGAAAGATTGTTCATAAAAAATCCTAATATTGAAAACTTATATTCAAATATACTGCAAATCATTGCCAAAACGAATAATTGGAGCCAATTAATCAATATTTCACAAAAAGCTTATGATAATAAAATTATCACTAAATACAAACTTAATGAACATAGGTCAGTTGCATTATTTGAAATATCCAAAATTAAATATTTAAGTAATTTAAATGATTCAATAGTTTCAATGAAAGAGGCAATTAAATTAAGAAAGTACTTTACTCCTTATGTAAAGTTTTTAGTTGAATTATTAATAAAAGATAAAAATTTAATTGAGGCAAAAAAATTAATTGTTAAAAGTTGGTCAGAAAATCCAAATAGTGAGCTTAGGGAATATATAATTGAGGTTTCTGTAAAATTAGAATTAGATATACTTAAGTTTTTATCCACTTTTAAAAATATTAATTCTTCAAACGAACAAAATAAATTATTACTTACTCAAGGCTGTATAGTTTCTAAAAATTGGTCAGAAGCAAGGAAATATATAAAAGAAATTATGACACAGAATCCATCCAAAATTATTTGTGAATTTATGGCTAATATTGAACTTGGTGAAAATAATGATGTGGCAAAAAGTAACTCTTGGAGAATGAGAGGGGATAATTCTGAGCTTGAAAATTGCTGGATATGTGCGGTAACTCGGCAACCTCAAACAGAATGGTCCTCAGTTTCTCAAGGCGGCTACTTTAATTCTCTTGAATGGAAACAAATTCCAATGTTATACAATCAAGGTTTAGAAAGATTACAAATTGGAAAATAGCATTTCAAAATTTTTTATTGGTTATGATTCGAAAGAAGATATTGCTTATAGAGTATGTAAGTTTTCAATTTTAAAAAATACAAAATCAAAAATTTCAATAAATTCTTTAAAATTATACGAATTAATATCAAAGGGAATGTATACTAGATTAGTTGATCCATTAGCATCAACTGAGTTTACATATTCAAGATTTTTGGTGCCTGCATTAATGAACTTTAAAGGCTGGGCTGTATTTTGTGATTGTGACTTTTTGTTTTTTGAAGATATTTCTAAATTATCATTAGAATTAGACCCTAATAAAGCAATATATTGTGTTCAGCATGACTATACTCCAAAAGAAAAACATAAAATGGATGGGCAAAAACAAACAATTTATCCAAGAAAAAATTGGTCTAGCTTTATAGTATTTAATTGCTCTCATCCAAGTAATAAAAAGTTAACTATTGATTTAGTAAATCAAGAAACTGGATCTTATCTCCATCAGTTTAAGTGGTTAAAAGATGAAGAAATAGGATCATTGGATGAAAGATGGAATTGGCTTGAAGGCTGGACATCGAATCACAATTCAAACAAACCCTTTGCAGTCCACTATACTAGAGGAGGGCCATGGTTTGAAGAATGGCAGGATGTCGAGTTTTCAAATGAATGGATTGCAACCAGAGACGAATATATAAAAAGAAAATATTAATTCTTATTTACAATTTAGTGATTAAATTTTTTAACTTATTCATTAAATCTAAAATATTTTCAGGTTGTTCTAATAATTGAATTGAAGGATACCATGGAGTTAAATTATCAGGTTGATTCCAATAATGAAAAATTGCAAAAGTTTTGGGCTTAATAAGAATAGTAGGTACGTTTAATGCTCCAGCTAAATGAGCAGTACTATTACTTACAGTTATAAATAAGTCTAAATTACACAACAATGCAGAAATTTTTTCAAAATCATTCATTAGATCTATTTCTTTCAAGGTAATAATTTTTTGATTAAAATTATTTTTTGCATCAATCAAATCACTTTCAATATCGCCATATTGTAAATTTATAAAAGTAGTATTTTGCAAATCAAAAAGCTCCTTACAATCAATTAAATTAATTGATTTTCCTTCACCATAAAATTCACGCTTACTTTTCCACGAGAAACCAATTTTTTTTCCTTTAATTTTTTTTAATAATGAATTAACAAATTGCAAATTTTGTTTCTCAGGATTTAATTTATTTTTATCTAAAAAATCACTTTTTTTCTTTCTATAAAATTTTCCTAAACTACCAGCAAATATAATTTTATCAAATTTAGAAAAATTATTTTCATTGTTAGAAATTGATAAAAATGGAACAAAATTTTTATCAGCATGATATGACCTTTTAAATAAACTTATTAGCCTTGGGTCAGTTTCTATTATGCAATCAGGAAATTCATTTAAAAGATTTGGATAAATAGTACCAAATAAAATCTCATCACCTATTCCTTGTTCTTTAATTATTAGAAGTTTTTCACCTTTGTTAATTGTAGAGCCAGTATAAACCCACTCTCGAATTTTATTTTTCCATTCATTATTAATGTAATATTCATCCTTATTTAATCTATCCTCCCAATAATGCCAAGCCTGTTCATATTCTTGTTTATAAAATAAAAAATGAGCAAAATTTTTTCTAAAATTTTTATCATCAGGATTTAAATTTTTAGTTATATCAAAATATTTCTCAGCCTCTTTAAAGTTTTTATTATTAAAATAACTGAGAGCAATATTTGAATTTATGTCTTTATGTTTTGGATTTTCTTCTAATAATTTTTTATAAATTTCAATAGCTTCATTATACCTTCCTATTTTATTATATGCATTTGCCAGATTATTGTGAGCATTTTCAAAATTTGGATTTATTTTAATTCCTTGTTGTAAAACTTTAATACCATTATCTATGTCTTGTAATTCTAATAATGTTTTTCCTAAATTACTATATGAAGGATAATAATTTTTATCAATTTTTATTGCTTTTAAGTATTCTGCTTTAGCTTCATTAAATAATCCCATTTTATCCAATATCATTCCCAAAATATTAATAGCTATATAATCCTTTTCATTTAATTTTATTGATAGTTCCACATTTTTTTTTGCTTCAGTAAGGCTGTTTAGATAAAATAGTAAATGCGCCTTATCCCGAAGACTAGGCTGGTGTTCAGGCATTGATGATAGTAATTTATTTACTAGAGACAAAGATTTTTCAAACTTTTCTTGATCAAAGTATATTAAATAAAGGTTAGTTAAGGCTCTCCAATTATTAGGATCATTGTCTAAAACTAATTTGTAATTTAAAATTGCCTTTTCTCTTTGACCACTCTTCTCCAACATGTAAGCAAAATTATATCGATTTTTGAAATCATCCTTGTTGTGTTTTATGTAGAGAGACATTTTTTCAAGAGCCAAACTTTGTTGGCCACTTTCGAATTGTTTTAATACTTCAAAAAGATTTTCTTTTTTAATATATTTGGTCATAAAAAAACCCGGTTATTAACCGGGTATAATTTAAATTATTAAAAATGAAAGTTTTATCGTCTCTGTCCAAACAATTGAAGCAACAAAATAAAAAGATTTATAAAATCAAGATAAAGCTTCAATGCTCCTAGCAAAGCTTTTTTTGAACCTACTTCGTTTGAATCCCCTGCATAATAAGCATTTTTGATATTTTGTGTATCATAAGCAGTTAATCCTACAAAAACTATTACTCCTATTACTGAGATAGCAAATTGTAATGCTGAGCTACCAATAAACAGGTTAACTAAACTTGCTATAATTATACCTATTAAACCCATAAACAAAAAACCACCTAATTTCGTAAGATCTTTTTTAGTTGTGTATCCATAAATACTCATTGCAGCAAAGGTTCCAGATGTAATAAAAAAAACTCTAGCTATAGATGTGTGAGTAAACTCAATAAAGACCGAAGCCAAAGAAAGCCCCATTATACTTGCAAATAACCAAAAAGTAATTTGTGCTGCAGAAACAGACATTTTATTTATTCTTGCACTTAAATAAAAAACAAACCCTAGCGGAGCAAGCATTATAACCCATTTAAGTGGAGATCCAAATAATAGGGCGCCAATTTGTGTAACACCAATAATTTGCCCAACTTCATTAGTAACTATTGAAGCTTTGCCAAAAAAATAAGCAACAAAACCAGTTAATAACAATCCTATAGTCATGTAATTGTAGACTTTAAGCATATAAGCTCTCAAGCCTTCATCGATTGCTGCTTGATCGACTGTTTTTGTAAAAGATCCTTGTTTAAAGTCTAAAGCCATAATTTCTCCTTTTAATTATTAATTATATCGCTATAAATCTGTCAAATTCAAGACTTTTTCATATAAATGTTATGGAATATAGAAAATTAGGAACTACAAATATAGATGTAAGTGTCATTTGTTTAGGAACAATGACTTTTGGTGAGCAAAATTCACAAGAAGAAGGTTTTGAACAAATGGACTATGCTTTAGAGAGGGGTGTTAATTTTTTTGACACTGCTGAATTGTACGCTGTAATGCCTCGTAAAGAAACATATGGGAAAACAGAAGAAATAATAGGAAATTGGTTTAGGGAGAGAAAAAATAGAGATAAAATAATTATAGCATCAAAAATTGCTTCAAAAACTGAAAATGATTTAAATTGGATAAGAGATGGATCTAATAAACTTAGGTTTGATAAAAAAAATATTAATCAAGCAATAGATTCTAGTTTGCAAAGACTAAAAACTGACTACATTGATTTATACCAGCTACATTGGCCAGAAAGAAATGTTCCTAAGTTTGGAAATTTAGATTTTCAGTATGATCCATATGATAACGAATGGACTCAAATTGAAGAAGTATTAGATAATCTAAATAACTTAATTAAGTTAGGCAAAATTAGATATGTGGGTTTGTCTAATGAGACACCTTGGGGAGTAATGAAATTTTTGCAAATTTCAAAAGAAAAAAATCTTCCACGAATGGCTTCTATCCAAAATGTTTACAGTTTAGTTAATAGGGTTTTTGACATAGCAAATTCTGAAGTATCTATAAGAGAAGATTGCGGACTTCTTGCATATTCCCCTCTTGCAGGTGGAAGATTAACTGGAAAATATATTAACAATAAAAAACCAAAAGATGCACGTTATACTCTTTGGCCAAGAAGATTTTCTCGTCATCATACAAAAAGAGGAGAGGTTGCTATTGAAAAATATGTAGCACTTGCAAAAAAATATAATATTTCTCCTGCTACTTTTGCGAATGCTTTTGTTAATAATAGGCCATTTGTTACTAGTAACATTATTGGCGCTACTACAATGCAACAATTAAAAGAAAACATAGATAGCATAGATATTAAACTAAACAGAGAAATTCTTGGAGAGATTGAAGAAATACATCTGTCCGATCCCAATCCATGTGTTTAGCTATTTTAAAATAAAATAAATTTTTAAGGCTTAATTTTATTTATTAACCTAGTTACATCTTTTATGTAAATTCTATCCCACAAATGTACATTCATTAGAGAATAGTAAAGCTGGTAAATAGGTTCGTAAGAAGAATAATTTTTATCAATAGAGATAAATTTACTGTAATCATTTACAAAATTTGAACCGATATAATGCGGATTAAACCACGTAAGATAAGCTATTTCCATTTCACTATGCCCAAAGAAAGATCCTGGATCAATTAATCCTACTAATTTTTTATTTTTAAACAATATATTTCCATCCCATAAATCTCCATGGAGTAAAGACGATTTGGGCTTTGCTGGTATTCTATTATTTAAATTATTTAATAGTATTTCAATTTTTTTATTAATTTGTTTTGGCATAGGCTTTGTTTTGCAAATTTCGTTGTAAATATTGTACAATCTATTTTCTCTAAAAAAAATCATCCAATTTTTTTCATATTTATTTTTTTGTTGCATTCCACCTATCTGGGTATCAAAACTAAATCCATATTTATCTGATTGCACTTTATGTATAGTTGTTATGGTTTTTAAAAAATGTTTATTAATCCTTTTTGGTTTTATTTCATTATTTTCAATGTATTCCATAATAAGAATAGTATCATCATGATTTATTAGTTTCGGAAATATATTTATTTTTTTTTTATTTAAAAATGTTAAATTTTTTGCTTCTGCTTTAATTGAATTGAATTTATTTTTTTTATTTTTATATAATTTAACTATAAAGTTTTTTTCACTACTAGTTTTTATTTTTAAGCAGTTAATACCAAAAGAACTTGATATAAGTTTAGTTTTGATTATTTTTTGATTATTCAATAAATTTTGAATTTTCTCTATATTCTTATCTCTCATAAATTATGTCTAAAAATTAATTAATTTTTGTAAATATTTTCCCTGTAATTGTTTTAGCATGATTATATATAAAAGAATTTAACCATATTTTTAAATTATAGTTTTCTTCTTGTGATGTAATTTTGAGTTTCTTTAATATTGCAGCTACTGCTGATGGAACCGCTCTTTCATTACCATCTATTACCTTTATTACTCCTGCTATTTCTTTTTTTAAATGCGCAAACAAAAAAACACCTTCAGCACCACCTTTACAAAATAATTTTCTATTACAAATTTTTATCAATTCGCTATCAAATCTTTTTTTACCACCAATCATCATGGGATTATTTAAAATGTTATTAATTAAAAATTTAATCTCATAATTAAATGCAAACTTATTATTATAACTACTTATTAAGTTTATTAGACCTTCAGATAAATCTTTTAATTCAAATGCATATTGAGGCGCACTACAACCGTCGACTGAATAGTTCTTTTTATTAATTTTTTTATTCATGTATAATTCTAAAATATCCCTTATTTTTTTTTGATGAGGATGATTAGTTTCTAGATAGTTGTTTAGGTTATAATTATTTACTAAGCATGAAGAAAGCATTGCTAGGTGCTTTCCTGAACAATTGTTATGCAATTGATCTGGTTTATTTCCTGAAAGAAGTAATTTATCTGAAGATGCTAAATTTATTGGATTATGAATACCACATTTTAAATTATTCATTTTAATTTTTAATTTTTCAAACCAGTTTTTTAAATCTATCAAATGAAAATTTTCACCAGTATGCGATGAACAAGCAAGGGCCACTTGTTTTGAATTTAAATTGTATTTTTTAGTTGCACCAGATAAAATGAATGGCAAAGCTTGAAAAATTTTTATCGAAGATCTTGGAAATATCAAATCTTTGTTATTATTTGTTGATAAAAGTATTTCTTTTTTCTTGTTTAGAACGATACATTTTATCCCATGAACACTCTCAATATTGTCTCCCCTAGTAATAAAAGTTGAAATTTTAGACATATTTTTGCAATATTTGGTTATTATTTTATCTTAATCTTCAAACTTTTTATAGAATGGTATAATAAATAATTATAACTAATCATTATGAAAAATATCCTTTCAACCATTATATTTATATTTTTTTTATTTTCTAATAAAGTTTTGTCTTTAGAGGCAGGAAAATGGACATATGTTCAAGATAAAGAATGGTGTTATATAGGTAGTTTAGCAGTTGAAACTGATTTGCCTGAAGACAAGAAAAGGGGGGACAACTATATTTTAGTTTACAGAATTATTGGCAATCCTGAAAAAATTATTCAAATCGAAGCTGGTTATAATTATAAATTAAATCAAGATATTATTGTTAAAATAGATAATACTAATTTTAAATTTTATACTACTGAAGATGTTTCTGACTCAGCCTGGACTGATAAAGATAGCGATGTAATTTTTGCAATGAAGAAAGGCTTAGACCTTACTGTTACAGGAGAATCTTCAAGAGGAACAATAACAAATGATAAATACACATTAAAAGGATTTACAGCAGCATTTAACAAATTAAGCACTGATTGCAAATAATGCCAAAAAAAATTGTTTTAGCTTATTCAGGCGGACTAGATACAAGTGTAATCTTAAAGTGGCTGCAACAAAAATATAAATGTCCTATTGCAGCATATACTGCTGATGTTGGACAAAATGATGATTTTAACGAAATAAAATCAAAAGCAAAAAATCTTGGTGTTGATGAAATTTGCATAGACGATATAAGAGAAGAATTTGTAAAAGATTATGTTTTCCCAATGTTTAGGGCAAATGCATTATATGAAGGTGTTTATTTATTAGGCACAGCTATAGCAAGACCATTGATAGCAAAAAAACAAATCGAATATGCTACTAAAATAGGTGCCGATGCAGTAGCGCATGGTTCAACAGGTAAGGGTAATGATCAAGTTAGGTTTGAAATAGGATACTTTGCAACAAATCCTAAAATCCAAATTATAGCACCTTGGCGTATTTGGGATTTTAAATCCAGAGAAGACTTAATTGTTTTTGCTCAAAAACATCAGATAAGTGTGCCTAAGGATAAAATTGGGGAACCTCCTTTTAGTGTTGATGAAAATGTTTTGCATACTTCGGCTGAAGGAAAAATTCTTGAAGATCCTTGGAACTCTCCTCCAGATTATATTTTTTCAAGAACGAAAAGTATTGAAGAAGCTTCGAATTTGTCAGATGAAATAACTATTCATTTTGAAAACGGTGATCCAAAAATGATTAATAGTGAAAAACATAGCCCCTTTGAAATTTTATGCAAATTAAATGATTTTGGCTTCAAACATGGTATTGGACGAGTAGATATTGTAGAAAATAGGTTTATTGGAATGAAATCTAGAGGCATATATGAAACACCAGGGGGAACAATTCTGTTTCACGCACACAGAGCGATTGAAAGTATAACACTGGACAGAAATACTGCTCACAAAAAGGACAGTATAGTGTCAGAGTATGCAGATTTAATTTATAATGGTTTTTGGTTCAGCAAGAAAAGAGAACAACTTCAAGAAATCGTTGATACTAATAGAAATAATGTAAATGGTGAAGTAAGATTGAAATTGTTTAAAGGGAATGTAATAGTTATGGGTCGAAGATCAAAAAATAGTTTATACGATCTATCAAAAGTATCTTTTGAAAATAACGAAACAAAAGATCAAAAATTTGCAGAAGAATTTATAAAATCTCAGTTTTCAAAAATTAAATAAGTTTATAAATTGAAAAAATATTTATTTATAATCCTTAAAATAGGTATTTTTATTGATTTTTACTATTTTTAAATGCAATTGTTGTATTTCTTAAAAGACAGGCAATTGTCATTGGTCCAACACCTCCAGGGACTGGAGATATTGCAAATGAATTTTTTTCAACTTCAGAAAAATCTACATCTCCAACTAATTTAGTTTTTATCTCTCCATTTTCACTTATCTCCACCCTATTAATACCTACATCGATTACAATAGCCCCATTTTTAACCCAATCAGCCTTAATCATTTTGGGTCTTCCTACAGCAGCGATTAATATATCAGCCTCTTTACAAATTTTTTCAATTGATTTTGTTTTTGAATGTACAATTGTTACTGTGCAAGATTCTTTTAATAATAGTTGACTCATTGGTTTTCCAACAATATTTGATCTACCTACTACTACAGCTTTTTTACCTGATAATTCAATATTTAATGTTTTAAGCATCAATAAACATCCATAAGGTGTACAAGGGATTAGTAAATTTTCATCATTATGACTCGCTATTGATAATTTTCCAACATTTAAAGGGTGAAACCCATCTGCATCTTTGTTGGGATTAATTGAGTCCAATACAATTTGCTCACTAATATGTTTAGGCAAAGGCAGCTGAACAAGTATTCCATTTACACTTTCATTATTATTCAGATCGCCAATCAAAGTAAGAAGATCATTTTGACTAGCTTTATCATCAAGATGATGATCAAAAACCTTTATGCCAACCTCACTAGCACTCTTTGTTTTAGCTTTAACATAAACACTGCTCGCGGCAACATTGCCAACTTGAACTACGGCCAAACCAGGAACAGAGCCAAATTCATTTTTTAATTTTAAAATTTCATTTTTAAGATTATTTCTAAGATCTTCTGCTATTTTTTTCCCATTAATAATATTTGTCATTAATATCTAGGCCAATACTCTATTAATAAATTTTTTAAAAACCACAAACCCAAATAAACAATAATTGGAGATATGTCTATATTGCCCAAATTTGGCAAAAATTTTCTAAAGTATGCAAGCACAGGCTCACACAGTCTGTAAAGGGCACCTACAAAACTATAAACGAAACGGTTAGAAGTGTTTATTATATTAAAATTTATTAACCAAGTTGCAACGATATAAATCAACAAAACTAATTGGTATAAATTAATTAATTGAATTATTAGAGCTAATACCGAATTCATGAACTATAATTTTCTACTTTATCATCAATATTAATTGGATAATATTCTAACATATTTTTTTCATTTTTAGTTGCGCAAACACAAAGCATTTTTAAATGCATAAATTTTTTTTTAAAACTTATTAATTTATTAAACCACCATTTAGGCTCTTTTATGTTAATATGGGCATTCTCACCATTTGGCAATAGAGCAATTGCCTTGTAGCAAGCTACATTTAAAAAAATATATTCATTTGATATTTTGCAAATTTTTTCCAAAATCCAATCAATATCCCCATTTGGAATATGTTCAAAAACATCAACTGAGATAGTTATATCAAATTTTTTTTCAGGAAATTCACTATATTTTGCAAAACAAGGGTCATATAAATCAATATTAATATCCCAATATTCTCTTAAATTTATTTTTTTGTCTTCTATATTAAATTTGTTGTCATAATAATAGCCCTTGCCACAGCCATAATCCAAAAGTGTTTTAAGTTTATTTTTTTTTATAATATTCTTAATTATTGGCGCAAAACCTAATGTGCTTTTACCTTCATATGTATTTTTACTTTTTCTCATCCTTCCATCAGATAGCATATGCCCTTCAAGATGCATTTTTTTATAATAATCTATATGCTTTAAATATTCTTTTGATGGATTTTTTTCAGTAAACATATCTAATAATAAAAAAAGCGGCCTTAAAATAAAAAAGACCGCTTGTAAAAAATTTAAGAAAACTACATAGAAATATCTCTACCAAACCATTTTTTGGTTATTTCTGCAGTAGTTCCATCAGCTGACATTTCTGCAATCACACTATTCCACATATCTAATATATCTGTATCTTCTTTACGAATAGCACCTCCAACACCATCTCCAAAAACACCTCCAGAGAATGTTGGGCCAGTAAATGCAACATCTACACCTCCGTCAGAATCCATAAAATCAATTATTGATCCGACATCAGCTAAAATAGCATCACACCTACCAGTTGCTAAGTCTAAATTATGATCATCAACAGTTTGATATAATTTCATAGTAACAGCACCTGCCATATGTTTTTCAATAAAATTTTGATGAATTGTAGAAGACTGAACACAAACTGTTTTACCTGACATAGCTGCATTTAATTGTCCAATAGCTGCTTGTTGTTTTCCACCAGCATTATTTAAATTGACTTTAGACATACCAGCAACAGACAGGTCTGCAAGGCCACTATCTTTCAGAACAGCAAATCTTGCTCCATCAGTCATATAGCCATTAGTAAAATTAACTTTTTGTTTTCTTTCTTCAGTTATGGACATGCCTGCAATTATGATATCATATTTGCCATTTAAAAGTGCAGGTATGATACCATCCCAATCTTGTGTTACCCATTCGCATTCAACGCCCATTCTTTTACATGCTTCATTGCCAAAATCTATTTCTGCTCCTTCGAGATCACCAGCAGAATTTAGATTATTCCAAGGTGGATAAGCACCTTCTGTACCAATTCTTATGCTTTTAGCATTTGCAATTGTTGTTAAGCTTATTAAGCTTAAAGTTATAAGTGAAACTAAAATGTTTTTCACATCTCCTCCTTTGAGTTACTTATAGGAAAGTAAATTATTTAATATTAATTCTTATAATTAAAACTTAAAAAAATGAAATACTAACTATGCATTCTTGTTATTTTTTAGGTGTAAAGTCAAAAATATTAAGGAAATTGCAAATAATACAAAAGGAAACAGCCATAAAAAGATATTTTTTTTATTCATCATAGGCCTAAATGAAATGTACTCACCATACCTATCAACCATGAATTCAATGATTTCTTTTTCAGTTTTACCTTCATTTATCAATTTTTTTATAATCTTTTTAATATCAATAGAAAAGTCTGCTTCTGAATCATATATGCTTTGATTTTGACAAGTCATACACCTCAATTGTAGAGATATATTTTTAATCTTTGTTTCTATTTGCTCTTCTGTTTTTAACTCAGTACTAATCATCAAAACTAGGATTGTAAAAATACAAATTAAATTTTTTTTATTGAACAAGAGGTTTGATTTCTTCATTAAATATTTTTTCAGTTATTGGTCCTAAATGTTTATAGATAATAAATCCCTCTTTGTTTATTATAAAAGTTTCTGGTAATCCAAATACACCAAACTCAAGCCCAACCATTCCCCTTCTATCTAAGCCAACAAAGCTATAAGGATTACCCTCATTTTGAAGATATTTTTTAGCATCATTAACCTTGTCTTTATAGTTTATTCCAACTAATAATAAATTATTTAAATCGTTTTTTATTTTAAAAAGCATTTTGTGTTCAACTTTACAAGGAGCACACCAACTTGCAAAAAAATTTAATAAAATAAAATTATCTTTTAAATTTTCTTGTGTGATAACCTCTTTATCATCAAACAAATTTTTTACTTCAAATTTAGGAATCTCTTTATTCAGCAAAGCACTTGGTGGATTTTTAGGATCATTTTTTTGTAACAAATAAATTAATAGAAATATAGAAATTATTATAAATATTATAAGTGGTAAAAAAAATATAAACCTTTTCATTTTTTAGTTACTCCTAATAATCCTGAAATTACCATTATAAATATCCCAATCCATATCAAGCTTACAAGAGGATTATTATAAATCTTAATTGACCATTTTTCATTTTCCTGTCCACCAAGTAAGATATAAATATCTTTAAACCAATCATGATAAATACCCGCTTCAGTTGTAATGGTTTTAGACACATGATAGTAATTTTTTCCTGCTTCTATTTGGGCAAAGTTTATATCATTTTTTTTAATAATAAATTTGCCTCTAAGTTTTTGAAAATTATTTTTACTTTCTACTGTTATTTCCTCAAATAAAATTATTGAATTAGCAAAAGAAATTTCTTCACCTACATTTAATGAAAAATCATTTTCTTCTTTAAGTAGGGATGAAAAAGTTATACCAATTATAAGAATCCCAACACCTATATGAGCTATATATGCATTTATGTTCTTTAAAAATTTAAGTTTAAAAGATTTTTTTTCAATAAAGATAATTGCTATCAATGAAGCTAAAATTATCCAAGAACCTAAAAATAGACCTATAAACAACCAGGGATTCAAATAAGTAAAAATGCTTATAAATACAATTAGCACGCTTAATGATATTAAAACAAGTGAGTAATACTTATAGTTTTTTAATTTATTTGTTTGCCAAGATAGGCTTGGAGCAATACTCATTAGTAAGAAGCCTGGCAACATAATTGGCAATACAGTTGAATTAAAATAAGGTCCCCCAACAGAAATACGAGTATCTGTTAAAACCTCTATTATAATTGGATAAATTGTACCAAGAAGGATTGTGAGACATGCGATAATCATAATAATATTATTAATAATAAGCGAAGAGGTCTTGTTTAAGAGAAGTAATTTTATAGATTTTTTATCTTCAGGCATTTTTAACAAAAAAATTGTTAATCCAAATCCTGTAATAAGGAAAAAAATTAGCAAAATAAACAAACCTCTTGAGGGATCAGAAGCAAACGAATGAACACTAGTTAATATTCCTGATCGAACTAGAAAAGTTCCAAAGATGCTTAAAGAGAAACAAAGAATAGATAAAAAAACTATCCATTTTGTTAATACTTGCTCTCCTTTTGAAATAAATAAAGAGTGGACAAGCGCTAATCCTGCAATCCAAGGCATTAGAGAAACATTTTCTACTGGATCCCAAAACCACCAACCTCCCCAACCTAACTCATAATATGCCCAATAACAACCCAGGCCAATTCCCAATGTCAGCATAGACCAGCAAAACAAAGACCAATTTTTTAAAACCCTAAACCACTCATTGTTAATTTTCTTTTCCACGATTCCTGCAATTGCAAAGCTAAATATTAGAGAATAACCTACATAGCCCAAATATAATGCAGGAGGATGAATTGCTAACGCAGGATCCTGTAAAACAGGGTTTAATCCAAGACCATCACTAACATTTACATTATTTGCTAAAAAGGGATTAGAAACAAAAACCAAATAAAAAGAAAAAAGAATAAATAAAATACTTTGAAAAAAAATAGTTTTAAACTTTAGGCTTTCATCTATTTTCTTAACAAACGAAAATATGAAACTATAAATTGACATAATTGTAATCCACATCAACATCGATCCTTCGTGATTGCCCCAAGCACCACTAATCTTGTATAAAATTGGTTTACTAGAATGAGAATTTTGAAAAACATTATAATTTGAAAAATCAGAAATAATATAAGCAAATATTAAGGTTAAAAATGATAACAAAATAAAAATTGTTGCAAATCGAGAAATAAAAATAATTTTATTAAAACTTAGTTTAAAAAAATTAATAATATTTGCAAAAACAACAAATAGATTTGTTATTATTGATAAACACAAAAATAAAAAACCAATTATTGAAACCATTAGTACTTTCTTTGCCAATACTCATTTAGTTCTAAACTTTTTTTTATTGAATTTGGCATATAGTTTTCATCATGTTTAGCATACACAGTACTTGCTTTAATCAATTTTTTACTAATTAGGATACCTTCTATAACAGCTCCTTGCTCTTCTCTAAATAAATCAGGTAGAAATCCAGTATACATAACTTTTATAAAATTTTTCTTATCAGATAAATTAAATTCATAAGTTCTATCAGCAATTTTTTTAAAAGATCCTTTTTGTACAAAAGCCCCAATTCTTATAGTCTTATTTAATTCTACATTATTTTCTAATAACTCAGAAGGTGTATAAAAAAAAACAATATTTTTTTTAGAATTAAAAAGTATTAATAATATAGCAGATAGTAAAAACAATAAAGATAACAAAATTAACAAAAGTCGCTGAAAACGAAGTGTCATTTATTTTTTATTTTTTTTTTAAACTTTAAATAACTAACTATAAATAATAGAAAAATTAATATTAAGGCAATAATATAAGAAGATGCTACGTACCAAAAATACATATTTACTAAATAACGAATTTTTTTTTTTTTAATATATTATCTATGAGGACAGATAGTCACAAATTAACTTATTTTGTCTTTTCTTGATAAAATTTCATATTTTATTCGTAAAATACTAATTAAAACAGCTATTAGGGCAAAAGATAAAGTCATAATTAATAACGGTATAAGCATTGCGATATCTATAGATGGCGATGAAAATTTGCTTATACTGGCTGGTTGATGAAGTGTATTCCACCAATCAACTGAGAATTTGATAATTGGCAAGTTTATAGAGCCAATAATAATAAAGATTGCTACTATTTTTTCTTTTAACTCTATTTTTGTAAATGAGTAGTTTATAAAAACTATTATCAAGTATACTAATAGTAATATTGCAACAGATGTCAGCCTTGCATCCCATACCCACCAAGTCCCCCACATTGGTTTTCCCCATAGAGAGCCTGTAATTAAACAAATAATCGTAAATATAGTTCCAATAGGAGCGATAGCTGTGTTTACTATAAAAGCAAAAGGAATTTTAAATGCAAGCCCAACAATACTGTAAATTGTCATTATAAAAAAAATTAAAAGAGCAAGCCACGCAGAGGGTACGTGTATATACATTATTCTTACAGTTGACCCCTGCTGATAGTCATTAGGAGATAAATATAATGAAAACAATAATCCCACAACTAAACATATCGCTGATAACAAATATAAGGGCTTAATAATTATATCTGTAAATTTATTGAATTTATTTGGATTAATTAAAAATTTCATACTATTTATTTGCTAGAGCTAATTTAATACAAAATGCTGATACCCATGGTGTGATTGCAAAAAAAATAAAAGCAATTCCAGTCAAAATTTTAAGTAATGGTAAAAAATTTTCTTCTGAATTTACTATTCCTACAGAAAATATAATCACTGGAATGCTAAAAATCATAACAATGATACTACCTAAAGAAAAATTATTCTTATTTAATAAGTTCATAGATGAAGAAATTGATCCCAAGCAAGACAGAATAAAAGAGCCAATAAAAAAACTTAATAGCAATAAAGAAATTTTTTCAATTTCTAAGTTAATAAGGATACTGGCTATAGGCAATGAAATTAAAAAAGGCAATTGTATAAAGAAAAAATGCGAAAAAACTTTTATTAAAGAGATAAGCTCATAACTCAATCCTGACATATGGGTTATTATAATCGACCCATTTTCAAAATCATCTTGATAATATTTTTTGAGTGATAAGGTTGAGCTTAAAATTAATAAAGCCCATAATATCCCCACTCCTGTATGATTTAAGATTTCCTTATTTGGGCCTATCGCAAATACAAAAACAAATATTGAAATAAAGAAAAAAAACAAAAAAGTAAGTACATTATTAAAATTTCTTAAATTAATTTTGTATTCCTTTAAAAAAACAGAAAATATTATTTGTATTGTATTCATAATCAAAAAAGAGATAAGATTTCTAAGTTTTTCAAATTAGGCTCATAATGAGAACTAAAGATTATTGCCCCCTCATTGGAAACATGGTCAATAAAAGTGTCATTAATTAATTCTATAGAGTTGCTATCTAAACTATTATAGGGCTCATCTAAAATCCAAAGTTTTTTTTGTTCTAATATTAATCTTGTCAATTCTAACTTCTTTATTTCTCCTTGTGATAAATACATAGTCTTTGTGTTAATGTATTTATCTATTTTTAAAACATCAAGTAGTCTATTGATACTTTCTTCATTAATTTTAGATGAAGAAATTCTTTTCCAAAAAATTATGTTTTCAATAATTGTCATATCCATTGAAGATGTTGGCTTATCTAATATTAATGTTGTTGATTTATAAAAATTAAAAAGATTGTTTTTTAATTTTTTTCCTAACCAATAAATATCGCCCCCACTAGGCTCTAAAATATTTACTAAGTTTTTTATTAAAGTTGTTTTACCGCTTCCATTATTGCCTTTAATGAATATTATTTTACCTGGCGTAGCTGCTATATCTATATTTTCAAATATGGTTTTGTTTAATCTTTTGTAAGTAATTTTGTTTGCAAGAAGCATAAAGTTGTCTCTATAAAATTTATGATCTTATACAATAAAAAAAAACGGGGCGAACCCCGTTTTTTTAAGATCTATGATCTTTATGTTAAGAAAAAGAAAACTTAAAAAAAGCTTTCTATGAAAGGAATTGGATATACTATCTTCTTCTTTTCTTAGCGGCTTTTTTCTTTTTCTTAGCTGCTTTTTTCTTTTTCTTAGGTGCAGCTTTTTTCTTTTTCTTAGGTGCAGCTTTTCTTTTCTTTTTCTTAGGTGCTGCTTTTTTTCTTCTAGGTGCTGCTTTCTTTTTCTTTTTAGCAGCTTTTTTTCTTTTCTTCGCCATTTAATGCTCCTTGTAATGCGTTAATTCGGAGGAACCCCCCTCCATCATCACTAATTTAGTGACAAACATAAAAGGCTTTCTTTTTTTCCCAAAACTTACGGTTAAAGTCAACATTATACATTTAATAAAAAAAACACTTAAATTTATCAAAATTGATTTAAATTTTTTAATTTTTAATTTTTTTTGTAAAATTTTTAAAAATGTATTATTTTTCGCAGAAAACATATAATAAATTAACAATAATAGTATACAAAAATATATCTAAGTACTATTTTAGTAATTATTTTATTTCAATATAGCAATATGAAGTCTAAAAATTCTTTTAATACACAGTCAATTTTATCAATTAATGGCAACGAATATGTTTATTTTGATTTAAAGAAGTTATCAAAAAAATTTAATTTTAGTCTAAAAGAAGTACCTAATTCTCTTAAAATCCTATTGGAAAACTTAATTCGCAACGAAGATGGCATATCTATTACAAAAGAAATTATTGAAAAAATTTGTAAACAAATAAATTTAAATAAAAAAAATTTTGAAATTAGTTTTTTCCCTACTCGAGTACTTATGCAAGATTTTACTGGAGTTCCTGCGGTTGCCGATCTCGCTGCAATGAGAAACGCTCTTAAAAAAAAGAAAATTGACCCTAAAAAAATAAACCCTTTATCAAGAGTAGACTTAGTTATTGATCATTCGGTAATGGTTGATAATTATGGCTCAAATAAAGCTTATGAAAAAAACGTTAAAAAAGAATTTGAAAGAAATAGAGAAAGATACGAATTTCTTAAATGGGGGCAAGAATCTTTTGATAATTTTTATTTAGTTCCCCCAGGAGCTGGTATTTGCCATCAAGTAAATCTTGAAAATATATCTAAAACAATTTGGTTAAAAAAAGAAGAAAACCAAGAATATTTATTTCCTGATTCAGTTGTTGGAACAGACAGCCACACTACTATGGTGAACGCTCTTTCAGTTTTAGGTTGGGGTGTTGGTGGAATTGAAGCTGAAGCCGCAATGTTGGGCCAGCCAATTTCAATGAATATTCCTAAAGTTCTTGGGTTTAAGATTACAGGCAAATTAAAAGAAGGTATTACAGCTACTGACTTAGTTTTGACTATTACTTCAATATTAAGAAAGCATGGTGTAGTTGGAAAATTTGTAGAATTTTATGGTCCTGGACTAGCAAACCTATCTTTAGCAGATAGAGCAACTATTTCTAATATGTCACCAGAATACGGCGCCACATGTGGTTTTTTTCCGACAGATAGTGAAACTTTAAATTATTTAACTATGAGTGGTAAAAATTCTGACCATATAAATATTGTTGAAAAATATACTAAGTCACAATTTTTATGGAATGATGAAAGTAATGATCCAATATTTGATGAAAATATTATTTTTGATCTTAGTTCCGTCGAGGCATCAGTAGCAGGGCCTAAAAGACCACAAGACAAAATATTACTAAAAGATATTCCTGAATCTTTTAGAGATTTAGATTCAACATTAATAAATAATAAAAATTTAAATAAAATTCAAACAGGATCTATAGTTATTGCAGCCATTACTAGTTGTACTAATACCTCTAATCCAAACGTTATGATAGCAGCTGGTTTAATAGCAAAAAAAGCTATTGAAAAAGGACTAAAAGTTAAACCTTGGGTTAAAACCAGTTTAGCTCCAGGAAGTAAAGTAGTAAGCGATTATTTAGATAAATCTGGATTAACAAAATATTTAAATAAAATTGGATTTAATCTAGTTGGTTATGGTTGTACAACATGCATAGGTAACTCAGGTCCATTAAATCAAAATATTGCTGAAGAAATAAGAAAGAAAGACTTAACTGTTTGTTCGATTTTATCTGGAAATAGAAATTTTGAAGGTCGAGTTCATCAAGATGTTAAAGCTAATTATCTTGCTTCTCCACCTCTCGTAATCGCTTATTCTATAGCTGGCAATATTAATGTTGATATACAAAATGAACCTATCGGTACCTCTTTAGATGGAAAAGAAGTTTATTTAAAAGATATATGGCCAACTTCTTTAGAAATTGAAAAAATTTTAACAAACTCTCTTTCTTCAGATATGTTTATTAATAGATATGGAGAGATATATGATGGTGATCAAAATTGGAAATCCATTAAAAGTAGCAAAGACACAACATATAATTGGAGCGCAGCAAGCACATATATAAAATCCCCCCCTTTTTTTGATGAAGAAGAAATTACTAAGAATGAAGATATAGTTGAGGCCAGAATTCTTGCAATGTTAGGAGATAGTGTTACCACAGATCATATTTCTCCTGCTGGCTCAATCAAACAAGAAAGCCCTGCTGGGAAATATTTAAGTGAAAGACAAATATTGAGAGAAAATTTTAATTCATATGGATCTCGCAGGGGCAACCATGAAATTATGATGAGGGGAACTTTTGCCAATATTAGAATAAATAATGAAATTATACCTGGAACAGAAGGCGGTATAACAAAATCTTTTGTCTCAAATAAGCAAATGTCAATATATGATGCTTCAATAGAATATTCAAAAAATAATATTCCGTTAGTAATTGTTGCCGGCAAAGAGTATGGAACAGGTTCTTCAAGAGACTGGGCTGCCAAAGGAACTAAATTATTAGGTATAAATGCAGTAATAGCTGAAAGCTTCGAGAGAATACACCGGTCAAACTTAATAGGCATGGGAGTTCTTCCATTACAATTTATTTCAAACCAAAATAGATTATCTTTAAATTTGAATGGTAGCGAAAAAATTTCAATTAAAAACATTATTAATATATTTCCAAATATGGAATTTGAATGTGAAATAATTTCGGAAAATGAAACAAGATTAATTAAATTACTATGCAGAATTGATACAAAAAAAGAAATAGAATATTATAAAGCAGGTGGAATTTTACAATATGTATTAAAAAGCATTATTGATAAAGCTTCCTGAGTTAATGGTAGATGATTCAAATATTTTAGCAATACTTGGGCCAACCAATACTGGCAAAACTTATCTAGCTTTTGATAGGTTAATTTCATATAAATCGGGTATTTTTGGTTTCCCACTTAGGTTATTGGCAAGAGAAAATTATGACAAAGCAGTTAGAAAAATTGGTATAAATTTTGTAGCATTATTAACAGGTGAAGAAAAAATAGTTCCTAAAGAAGCAAAATATTTTTTTTGCACAGTTGAATCTATGCCTACTAATATTGAAGCAGAGTGTATTGTTATAGATGAAGTTCAACTTTCCACAGATTATGAAAGGGGACACATATTTACTGATAGAATGCTCAACTATAGGGGGCTATATGAAACAATTTTTTTAGGATCAACTACTATTAAAGATGTTCTTGTTAATCTTTTTCCAAATATAAAAATCGATTATAGAAATAGGTTTTCAAAATTATCATTTCTTCCTAAAAAAAATATTTCTAAACTACAGCCTAGGTCAGCAATAATTGCATTTAATGTTAATAAAGTTTATGAAATTGCTGAGTTTTTAAGGTCACAGAAGGGAGGGGCAGCCGTTGTTCTAGGATCATTAAGTCCTCGCACTAGAAACGCACAAGTAGAAATTTATGAGGATAAAAAAGTTGATTATTTGGTTGCGACTGATGCTATTGGCATGGGTTTAAATTTAAATATTAATCATGTTGCTTTTACATCATTTCAAAAATTTGACGGAAAATATAATCGTAATTTATTTCCAATTGAAATTGGACAAATTGCTGGAAGAGCAGGTCGTTACAAAAATGATGGAACGTTTGGCCATTCTAAAGAAGCAGGAATTCTAGATCCGAAGACTATATATGCTATTGAGAATCACGAATTTGATAAAGTTCAGAAAATATATTGGCGTAATTCAAATATTGACTTTTCTTCGATAAATTCTGTTTTAAATTCTTTAAAACAATACCCAGTTAAAAATTTATTTATACACAAAAAAAATGCTGAAGATGAAATTAATTTTAGATCGTTAATAGAAGATGAAAGTATAAAAAAAAATTTAAACTCTTCAACTAATATTAGTTTGCTTTGGGATGTATGCAGAATTCCTGATTTTCAAAAAATTTTTAATGATACTTATTTAAATTTTCTTAAAGACATTTTTTTACTTTTAATTAATAATGAAAATAAGATACCAGAGGATTGGTTTAGTAAAAAAATTATCAAATTAGGAAAATATCAAGGAGGCATCGAAGAATTATCTGGAAAAATTTCTCAAATAAGAACATGGACATATATTTCAAACCATGGAAAATGGCTTAATAATTCTAATTATTGGCAAGAAAAAACTCTTCATATTGAAAACGCATTATCAGACCAGCTTCACACTAGCCTAACAAATAGATTTGTTGATGTTTCAGCTAGTTATTTTTTAGAGGCGGGAATGAAGGGGGTAGAACCAAAAGTTGAGATAAATGAAAAATTAGTTATGCTAAATGGACAAAAATATGGAATTGTTAATGGATTTGATTTAAAGTTGGATAATATTGATTTTTCACACTCTCTTTTTTCTTTATCACATGTTAAAAAATCAATTAGAAATATGATTGAAGATAAAATAGACAATTTTTTAAATGCACCTCATGATTCTATTAATTTTGGTAATATTCAGAAAATTGATTTAGATAAAGATATAAAAATTTACTGGGGAGAAGAACAAATAGGAATTTTATATAAAGGAAGTAATGTTTATTCCCCTAGAGCAGAATCAATAAATGCTGAGTTTATTAATTCCGAAAAGAAATTATTAATTTCAGCAAAACTTCAAGATTGGATTGATAAAAAGATAGGTGAAGAATTAAAGCCTATTAAAGACAACCCAGGTGAAGAAGTTTCATCTCAAGTAAGAGCCATATCCTTTAATACCTTTAGTCAACTAGGAACACTTTTGATTGATAAACATAGATCATTTGTAAAAAATATTAGTGATATTGAGAAAAGTCAGATTTCAAAGCTTGGCATAAGAATAGGTGCTAAATATTTTTTTACACCTAATTTTTTAAAAAAATCAGCAATGGAATTATGTGCAATATTATGGAAGGTTTATAATGAATATTCTGCTAGTTCTACTTTTCCTTTGCCAAAGGATGGAAGGGTTTCTTTTGAGCATGATAACAAAATACCTGAAAGTTATTGGTTATCAATTGGCTATTGTAATCTTGAAAATTTTGCTCTTCGAGTTGATATATTCGAAAAAATTTTTTATTTAGCAAGACAAAAAATTAAATTAGGACCTTTTATTGAATCAGCTGATATGATGAATCCTGTTGGATGCAATTCGGATCAATTAAAAAAAATATTAATTTATTGTGGGTATGAATGTTTGCAATTAGAGAATGATAAAAAACTATTTTATTATACTGATAAGAAAAAAGTACAAAGAAAGTTTACAAAAAAGAAAACAATAAATATAAGAACCAATTCAAAAAAAATAAGTAAAAAATTTGAAAGAACACAAAAAAAATCTGATCCTAATTCTCCTTTTGCAGTTTTAGGAAATTACTTTAATACAAAGTAGAAAGGTAAAAATTGTTAGAAACTATATTTAAAATATTTAAAAATTCAGATGATCAAAATACAGAAAATAAATCTGATGATTTAACAATTTTATGTGGATTAATGATTGAAGCTGCTAACACAGATGGAAAGTTAGCTAAGGAAGAGATAGAAAAAATATCACAAATATTGATTAATAATTTTAAAGAAAACCCTGAAGACGTTAACAAGACTTTAAAAATTGCTATTGAAAATAAAGATGAGCCTAAGTCTTTACATTATTATACTTCAAAGATTAATAAAAATTTTGAAACAGAAAAAAAGTTAATAATTATTGAAACTTTATGGGAGGTTATTCTTTCTGATGGTGAGATTCATGATTTTGAATCTAATCTTATACGTAGACTTGCTGGATTACTTTATATTTCTGATGTTAGTTGTGGCAATGCTAAGAGAAAAGCTCTAGAAAAAATTAATATAACAAAAAGTACAGAATGACATATGTAGTTGATGAAAAGTGTATAAAATGTAAGCACATGGACTGTGTTGATGTTTGTCCTGTTGATTGTTTTTATGAAGGAGAAAATATGCTTGTAATTCATCCAGATGAATGTATTGACTGCGGAGTGTGCGAACCTGAATGCCCTGTTGAAGCTATTCATTCTGATACTGAAGAAGGAATGGAAAAATGGGCTGAGATCAATAGAAAGTATTCTGAAAAATGGCCTGTAATTGCGGAAAAAAAAGAACCTCCTAGTGATGCAAAGGAATGGGATGGGGTAGAAAATAAATTTGAAAAATTTTTTAGTGAAAATCCAGGTAAATAAATGAGCACAAAACAAAACCCAAATTTTGATATTGGTGAAATAGTTGTATATCCAAAACATGGTGTTGGTGAAATTGTTAAATTAGAGACCATGGAAATCTCAAGTATTAAAACTAAATTTTATATTGTTAAAATGGAACAAGGAAAACTTACTATTAGGGTACCTCTCGATAAACAAAAAGAAGTTGGTCTGAGAAAAATATGTTCTAAAAAAACAATTAATCAAGTATTTGAAATATTAAAATTAAAACCAAAAATAAGAAGAATTATGTGGAGCAGAAGAGCACAAGAATATGATGGAAAAATATTTTCTGGCGATCCAATAAAAATAGCCGAAGTAGTAAGGGATCTTTTTAGAAAAAACAATCAACCAGAACAGTCATATAGTGAAAGACAAATGTTCCAAATAGCTTTAGAGAGATTAGCTAGAGAGGTGGCTGCTGTAGAAAAAACAGATTATTTTCAATCAACAGAAAAAATAGAAAATATTTTAAACAATAAGTAAATAGAAATATTTTGAAAACTGAATCTAACTTTATCGAATTTAATAATACAAAAAGAATATGGGCTATAGGCTCCATTCATTCAAATTATAATTCTTTAAAATCAATAAATAATCATATTGAAAAAAATTTTACTAATGGAGATAAGCTAGTTTTTTTAGGCAATATTATTGGCTTAGGAGATAAAGCAAAAGAAACTATTAATAGCATTCTTTCATTAAGAGTTGCGCTGATGGCAAAATTTTTTTTGAAACCAAATGAGATTGTTTTCTTAAGAGGAGCACAAGAAGAAATGTTTCTTAAATTAATGCAATTACAAACAGCACCAAATCCTGAAGACATTGTATCCTGGATGTTCGATCATGGAGTTGGTAGTACATTAGAATCATATGGTTTTTTAAAAGATGAATTAAAAAAAATTTCATCACAAGGAACACTTTCAATTTCAAAATGGACATCAAGACTTAATTATGAACTCTCTAAAAATACAGGGCATAAAGAATTTTTTTCAAATTTAAAACATGCAGCATTTAGTTCCACAAAAAAAATTTTGTTTGTTAATAGAGGTGTAGATATTTCAAGACCTTTGTCTGCGCAAAATGATTGTTTTTGGTGGGGTTATCAAAATTTTTCTAAAATTGATAAACCATATAATAGCTTTGTTAGAATCGTAAGAGGTTATCAATCTACTTCTAATGTAAAATTTGAAAATGTAAAAAACACAATAGTTTGTACTTTGTTTAATCAGCCCATATCTAATAAAAACATATTAGGAGGAATTTTTCAGGAAAATGGGGATATTTTAGATTTATTTGAGTCGGAATAAATTAAAAATAATTTTTTATTTGATAGTATAGTTTTTTTCAATATTGTTAATTTATGACATTTAAAAAAACCTTAATTCTAATTTTTTTTATGTGTAATTCGGTATTTGCTGCCGGTTATGATGTTTATGGAATAGGCTTATATGATGTTAAGTTTGATGGCACATCTTCACAAAGTGCAACAGATCTAAGATATGAAAGACGTTTTGATAATGTATTATTTGATATAGGACCAGAAGCTGATAACTTCTTTTATCTAAAGCCATTTGCAGGAATAGAAGTGACTTCAGACTCAGCTTATTATCTTCTTGGAGGTTTTTACCTAGAAGACAATTTAGGAAAACTTTTTACTGGCGAAAGGTCTAGTTATATATTTACTCCAAGTTTTGGTGCAGGTTATTATGAAGATGGTGATGGTAAAAAACTTGGTAACAATTTAGAGTTTAGAACAACACTTGAAATTAGTTACGAATTAAAAAACAAAAATAGAATAGGACTCTCAATTGGACATATATCTAATGCTAACATTGGAGATAAAAATCCTGGTGCAGAAATTATTTCTTTAAGCTACCAAATACCCTATTAAGAAAACAGAATTTCTTTTTGATCTTTTGTAAATTGTAGAAAAGTTTTTTCTAGAGCCTCTATTTTATTTTCTTTCATATTCTTATGAATTTCTAATTTATATTTTTTACTGTTTGGTATTCCAAAAAAAATTTGAAGCAAAGGACTTAAAAGTCTAAAAATTGAATCTTTTCCTATGTTTGGTTTTATAAACTCAAAATATTCATGTATTGTATTTTCGTTGAACGTATTATTTGAAGATCCATAAAAAATACTATCTATCTTTCTTAAACAAAAAGGATTGTTTTGTATTAATCTTCCAAGCATAACACCATCAAATTCCTTAGTTAAGTTATAAGCATATTCCAAATTGTTTATTCCACCATTTAGAATAAAATTAATATTAGGATATTTTTTTTTTATTTTTTTAACAAATTCATAATTTAGAGGTGGAATACTTCTATTTCCTTTCGGACTTATGCCATTAAGAATAGCGTTTCTAGCATGTACATAAATTATTCTAATTCCACTTTTTTCTATTTCATCTATAAATTCTTCAAAAAATTCATAATTAAAAACTTTACCAATACCTATTCTACATTTCATGGATACTTCAATGTTGTTTTTTTGCATCGATTCAATGCATTTCCGGACCAAATGTTTATCTTTCATCAAACATGCACCAAAACTACCTTTTTGAACAGCTTTGCTAGGACAACCAACGTTAAGATTAATTTCATCGTAATTTAAAGATTTTGCAATATCTGAACATTTTGATAGATCAAGCGGATCTGACCCACCTACTTGAATAGCAATAGGATTTTGTTGGTCATTTTTAATTATAAGATTTTTATTTTGTGAATGTATCATAGTTTTAGTTGCAATCATTTCAGTAAATAAAAAAGTTTTTTTTGATAAAATTCTATAAAGTCTTCTGGCGTAAGGAGTTGTATATCCCATCATAGGGGCCACACAAAATTTTCTGTCAGGTATATTTGGTTTCATAAAAGCTTTATTTTATAAATAACTATGTTTTTTTGATGGAAATTTTTTATCTTTTACATCTTTAGCGTAATTATCTACAGCGTCACTAATAGCTTTCTTAAGATTCATATACTGCTTAATAAAACGAGGTTTTTTGAAAGAAGAATCAATGTTTAGTATGTCATTGATTACAACTACTTGACCATCACAATATTTTGAAGACCCTATACCGATTGTAGGTATATTGATGGCACTTGTAATTTTTTTAGCTAAATCCTGTTTAACACATTCTAAAACAATAAATTTTGCACCAGCTCTTTCTAAATTGATTGCTTGAGACATTAATGATTTATTTTCTTTTTCAGTTTTTCCTACACTTTTTATTTTATTAAAATTTTTAAATTTTTGTGGGTTAACACCTATATGTCCAACAACATTAATACCATTATCTGAAAGGTGTTTTATAATTTCAATATTTTGTTTATCAGTTTCTAGTTTTAAAAAATCACATTTTGTGTATTTAATTATTTCTTTAGCATTTTTTAAAGCTATGTACTTGCTATTATAGGTATTGAAAGGCATATCAATTATGCACAAAGACTCTTTTATATTATTAGCAACTGCTTTTCCATGTTCTTTAATCATTTGTAGCGTTACTGATTGAGTATTTTTCATACCATATAATACAGTGCCTAAAGAATCTCCAACTAAAACAAGATCTACTTTTCCATCAATGATTTTAGCAATAGAAATCGTATAAGCAGTTAAGCAGGTTATAGGCTTAATGTTTTTTTTATTTAGTAATATTTGATATTTTGATTTTATATTGTTCATAGAACTATTTGACGCTAAATTTAATAATCTCCTATTTCTTTACTCAAGTATTATATAATTGTAACATTAAAGTTATATATATATAAATATATTTTGGTTCTATAGTATGAAAAATTATTTTTCTGAAATATTCTATCTTTTAGGCAATACCCGAAAACACTTGCCAATATTAATAATATTATTCGTTTTATCTTCAATACTTGACTTAATAGGACTAGGTATTGTTGCTCCATATGTTTCTCTTGTACTTAACATCAGTCCATTAGATGGTATGTTAGGAGATATAGTAGGTATATTTGGTATCAAAAAAAATCATGAAACTATTTTAATTATATTAGGTTTATTTTTATTTATAACATTTTTATTAAAAGCTATTGCTGTAATTGCTATTAATTGGTCTATTGTTAGTTTTAGTCTTAATCAGCAGACTCGTTTACGTTCTATACTTATGAATAAGTATCAGAACATGCCATATATTGATTATTTAACAAGAAACAGCTCTGAATATATTCATCAAATACAAAATTTAACAGCTCAATATTCAAGTGCAGTTGTTTTACCACTACTAAGAATGCTGAGTGATGGCATAGTGGGTGTAGTTATAATCTCATTACTTGCTTGGAATAATGGACCAGCTTTACTTCTTATGATTTTCTTGTTTGGAAGTTTTGTAATTATTTATGATTTATTTTTTAGGAATAAGTTGCGTTCATATGGAAAGTTATCAAATGAAGCCTTACAAAAAGTTATTAAGGGAGTTCAAGAGGGTATTAGAGGTTTAAAAGAAATTAGAACATTAAGAAAAGAAGAATATTTTTATTCAAAAGTTTATGAAGGCGCTAAACAATATGCCCTTAACCACACAAAAAATCAGGTTGTTTCTTCCTCACCTCGTTATTTATTAGAGTTTACTATGATTTGTTTTGTTGTTTTTCTTGTTATTATAACAATTTTAATCGGTGGTAGTTTACAAAATCTTGCACCAACTTTAGCCTTATTTGGTGTTGCAGCTCTAAGACTTTTACCAATGATAAATAATTTTTCGACTGGTTTCTTACACCTCAGGTATAATCGTCATGCAGTTTCACAATTATACTTAGATATGAAAAATATCAAATCAAGACATGCTAATAATTTAGAAGTCTTGTCTAATGATATAAATCAAAATTTATTTAAAAATATAATTCTTGAAAAAGTTAATTTTTCTTATCCTAACACAACCTTTAAGGCTCTTGATCAAATTTCTTTAGAAATAAAAGCAGGAGAGTCTGTTGGACTAATAGGAGCTTCTGGTTGTGGAAAAACCACACTTGTAAATCTTTTGCTAAGTTTACTAGAGCCTGAAAGCGGAAATATTAAATATAATAATATGCCATTAAATAAAAATACAGATAATTGGCTTTCTCAGATTGCTTATTTACCTCAAGATGTTTTTTTAATTGATAATACTTTAGAGTGCAATGTTGCCTTAGGTCTAGAAGAAGATGAAATCGACAGAAATAATTTAAATGAAGCAATTAAACAGGCTCGATTAGAAGATTTAATTAACACATTTGCTAAAGGCACTAAAACAATAATTGGAGAGCAGGGTATTCGCCTTTCTGGAGGTCAGCGTCAAAGAGTTGCATTAGCTAGGGCATTTTATCATAATCGCAATGTATTAGTTATGGATGAGGCAACTAGTGCATTGGATAATGAAACTGAGCTTGAAGTTATTAATGAAATAAAACAACTTAAGGGTAAAAAAACATTAATTGTAATAGCACACAGGTTAAACACTGTTCAGCATTGTGATGTAGTTTATAAGATGGAAAAGGGAAAGATTATAAGCTTTGGAAATCCAAGTGAAATTATAAGCTCTTTATAAACTTCCCATTTTGCCATTTTGAAAATCAAGTATTGCTTGTTTCATATCCCCTTCAGTATTTGTCACAAATGGCCCATGCCTAACTACAGGCTCATTTAGAGGCTCACCAGCCAAAACTAAGTAAGACCCAGTGGGCGATATCGAAATTAGATTAATCATGTCAGAAGATTGATCAAGATAAATCATCTGTCCTTTACGAGCAATTTGATTGTCCTCATGAAATTTTAGCTCACCATCTATTACATACACCATTACTGTTTGATTTTTTGAGATATCTAAATCAATCAAGCTTGGTTTAGCAAACTGAACATCAAAGATTGAAACTGGGGAGTAAGTTTGAACAGCTGAAGAAATGTTTTTAACTTTACCAACCAATACTTTTAATAAAACATCATTACCCTCATCTATTGTAGGAATGTCATTTTTTTTAATATGTTGATACCAAGGTTTCACTTTTTTATTTTTTTGAGGAAGATTTACCCAAATCTGTAAACCCTGCATTACTCCCCCACTATTTTTAAATTTATCTGTCACTAATTCGGAGTGAATGAGACCTGAACCAGTTGTCATCCATTGAATGTCTCCAGTTTCAATAGCTGCTTGACCACCCCATGAATCTTTATGTTCAACTTCCCCACCTAATAAATATGTTATAGCTTCAAACCCACAGTGAGGATGGGCAGGTACACCCGTTGCTCCTCCTGGCTCATAATTTATTGGTCCAAAATGATCAAATAACAGAAACGGATCATTTTCTCTCATTTCAGGAACAGGGAAGGCTCTTGTCACAGGAATGCCATCCCCTTCAAAAGTTTTCATACAATCTTTAATCATAACAATTTTTCTCATAATATCCTAAATGGTTATCAATTTATTAATTTCAATTTTTTTATATATTCATGTGACTTCCATCACAAAAAGGTTGATTGAAAATAACTACGCAGGTATTGTTAATTTATATGCATAATTTTACACCTTTAAGTGCAACTATTGGTGGTGTGATCATAGGATGTGCAGTTGTTTTATTTTTTTTAACTACTGGAAGATTAGCTGGCATTAGTGGAATTTTTGCAAATGCTATTTTTAATAAAACAAATAGAGGCTCTAATTTAATGTTTCTTCTAGGTTTATTTTTAGGACCTTTAGGATATTATTTTTTTAGTGATGCTAATAAATATTTCGAAATCACTAACTCTTATATATTGGTTATTATAGCAGGTATTTTAGTTGGTTTAGGAACACGTATGGGTGGCGGCTGTACATCTGGTCATGGGATATGTGGCATTAGCAGATTTTCAATAAGATCTATTATTGCTACAATTAGTTTTATTGTTACTGGATTTATTACTGTTTTTATACTTCAATATTTTGGATTTTACTTATGATTGAAAGATTTTTTTCATTCTTAAGTGGGGTTATTTTTGGAATTGGTCTTGTTGTATCAGGAATGACTAATCCTGAAAAGGTAATTGGTTTTTTAAGTATTGCTCATAAATGGGATGCATCTTTAATTTTTGTTATGGGGGGTGCAATAATAGTTACAGCACCAGTTTTTTATATTTTAAGAAACAGACAGCAGTCACTATTGGGCTTTGAAATTAAATTATTACAAAGAAATGATTTAGATAAGAAACTTTTTTTTGGAGCTTCTATCTTTGGAGTTGGCTGGGGATTGGTAGGTTTGTGTCCTGGTCCCGCGTTATCTTCTATAGCTTTATTTCAACCTATTACATTAATTTTCTTATTAGCAATGATGGTTGGGGTTATGATTAATAAATATATATAATTTATATTTGGTTAAACATTTCAATCTATGTTTTATAAAACTAATCTACAATATATAATTTCATACCTTGGCTTAATTCCATATGGTTTAATATTTCTCAATAAGCATTTCTTTTTTTACATTGAACAAAAAATTACTTTTGATTTTATTATTTATTACACACTAATCATAATTGTTTTTATTGGCTCAGAAAAATGGAATCTGCAAAAAAAAATTCCAAACCACCTTATTATATATGGATTTTTACCAAGTCTGTTCGCAATATTTATAATAATTTTAAACTTATATTCCTATGATATTTTAAAATTATTTTTATATTTAGCTATTTTTTTAATGACTCAATTAATTTTCGATTACATTTTAATATATGCAAAATCAGCTAAAAAATATGCTTTTTATTATGTAAGATTACCACTAACCTTAATTATAACCTTGTTTTTATTGATAAAATTTTAGAAAAACAAATTTAAACTTCACCATTACCACCGATGGTGAACATCATGTTTAATTAATTCTTCATAAATTGAATTAATTTTTGGAAGTAAAGATGGAATATTTTTTAATTCTGAAGCACGCGCATTCATGAAGGCTTGAGATTTATTTTTTGCACCTGGAATTACAACACTTACCTCATCATGCATTAGAATCCATTTAAGCGCCAGGTCTGTTAAAGTAAAGTTTTCAGGTAGCAGTTCCTTTAATTTATCAACAGCATCAAGACCTTTTTTAAAATCAACACCTGAGAATGTCTCTCCAACATCAAAAGCATCCCCATTAATGTTGTAATTTCGATGATCATTTTGAGGAAATTTTGAAAACTGATTCATTTTTCCAGTTAACAAACCACTTGCCAGAGGGACTCTTGCAATAATACCAACATTTTTTTTTGCAGCTTCTTTAAAAAAAGATTCAGCAGGTCTTTGTCTAAATATATTAAATATAATTTGAATACTTTTTACGTTTGGAAACTGAATAGCATCCATAGCTTCTGATACTTTTTCAACACTAACACCGTAGTGGGCAATTTTTCCTAACTTAACAATTTCATCCATCATTTCATAGGTTTCTTTTTTATTGCAAATTTCAGTTGGCGGGCAGTGTAATTGTAAAAGATCAATACATTCAACTCCTAAATTCATAAGAGATCTATCAATAAATTTTTCAATATTTTTAAAATTATAACCTTCAGCAATATGAGGATCTAACCTCCTTCCTGACTTTGTAGCCACAAATATTTTTTCAGATGTAGATTTTATTATTTCACCAACAAATTTTTCACTTCTGCCATCTCCATACACATCTGCTGTATCAAAAAAGTTAATACCTTTGTCTAAAGATGCTTTTAAAGTTTCTCTTGCATCTTGAGGTGAAACATTTCCCCATTCAGAACCTATAGCCCAACATCCCAAGCCAATTTCTGATATTTTAAATTCTAAATTAGATAAATTTCTATATTTCATTTTAATTTTATATATTGAATACTTTCTTTATAATACATTCAATTTTAGAAACATTATCAAATTAAAAATTTTTTGATTGTGCCCGTAGCTCAGTAGGATAGAGCACCAGATTCCTAATCTGGGGGCCGTGAGTTCGAATCTCGCCGGGCACGCCAAAATTTTAGGCCAAAAGCCAAAAACTAACTCCGAAGTACTCAATAAACTTTTTTATGTTATTATATAATTTATGAAAATTGATTTTAAAAAAATCAATAAAGACAAAATTGCTGCATGGGCTGTTCATGGATTTACAGGTTCTGGTGCTGTGCTTGGTTTTCTTGCAATTATAGCTATAATTAATAGTGATGCTGTTGGCGCTTTTTTGTGGCTTGGATTAGCATTATTAATTGATGGTATAGATGGAACACTAGCTAGAAAAATTGATGTAAACAAACAAATTCCAGATATTGATGGTACAATCTTAGATAGTGTTATCGACTATCTTAATTATGTAATTATACCTAGCTTAATGATTTATTGGTTTCAAATGGTTCCAGCTGGTTTAGAATTAATTGCTCCGTCTGCTATTTTTTTAGTATCATTATATACATTTGCAAATTTAAAAATGAAAACTGACGATTATTACTTCAGAGGTTTTCCTGCAGTATGGAATATAGTAGTTTTATACTTTTTTATTTTAGGAACAAACGGTTATATAAACATTTCAGTAATTATAATTTGTATAATATTGACATTCATACCTGTAAAATTTGTTCACCCATTAAGAGTAAAAGAGTTAAGAAATTTAACTATTTTTTTTACTATTTTATGGTCTGCAACAACATTAAAGTTAGTAATAACCCCTTCATCAAAAATCTTTATGTTTGATAGCGCTATTATTTTTTTATTGTGGGTCTTAACATCAATTTATTTTGCTGTAATTTGTTGGGGCCGCTCAATTAAATAAAATATATTTAAAACTTATTTTAATTTTTTCCTAAAAGATTTACTAAGATTACCCCAATGATAATAAAAATAAGCCCAATAAAAGCATAAAGATTAGGCCACTGATTAAATCTTAATATTCCTAAAATAGTTGTAGCTACAATACATAGGCCCGCAAAAGTCGCATAAGTATAACCTGCTGGAATAGTTTTCATTACTTGAGATAAACAATACATACAGAAAATAATTGTTAATCCACTTAAAAATGAAGGAATTATTTTTGAAAAACCTTCTGCTTCTTTAGCAAAAATATTAGATGCAGTACCAGAAGCAACTGCTAAAATTAAGAAAATATAAGTTAAATACATACTTAATTAAATAAAATCATTTATTTATTATTTAAACTTTTCTGAGTAAAACCATGGAATAAATATAGTTAAAATAATATAAAAAATAAAAAAAAATATTATAGGTGTTAAAATATTAAATATTCCTATTTCAGCTATTGGTCCTAATATTGAAGCATAAATTAAAAATAAAATGTTTGATGCTAAAAATAAATAACCTCCAGCTTTTTTAAGATTATATAAAAGATATATTCCATAAATGATTCCAATTTGTGTAATTAAAAAAATAACCATATCAATAGAGTCAGGTTTTATAACAGAATCAACACCTGGGAATGTAGTGCCCTCACCTAAATATCCAATTCCAATAAACCGATAAATAGTGTCCAAAGTATCTGCTGCCAAAAGAAAAAGCATTATCCAATAAATAAATTTAAAAGATTTAGATTTAAGGTTATTGTTCATAATTTTCATCTTTTATAAATATTTTATTCAAAAAATTTTTTTCGATATACTGCTATTATTAAAAAAATTAGAGTTGTCACTATTGCTAATAAAATAGTCGCGTCAATTACTAATAAATTTTGAGCTGAAAATTCACTTTTAAACCTAGAGTAAATCAGACCTGATGTTTGTAAAAAACTTGTTAGGATAATTATTTTTAATAATTCAAATTTTCCTATTGGATTTAAATAAATTGAAAGACACCCAAAAAATAAAACACCTATAATTGAAGCGCCAATGCTTCTTAGCCATGCAATATTAGTTATTTTTGCTATAGAAATATCAACAAATAAATATGGTAAGAAAAGAAATAAAATTCCATAAAACAAAGATAAAACACTTATTGTTAAGAAAAAATTTTTTAACATAATTAAAGATTAAGATTTTTTAAAACCCTCGCAATATTGGCGAGGGTTTATATAAAAGATTTAATCTTATGCTGTATCCTTAACTGCAGCATTCCAAATAATAAGACCAAAAAGAATTTTATTAACGAAATCTGCAATATTATATACTCCATTTAGAGTGTTTACATCAACACTTCCCATCATTAGGCCAAATATATATCCTAAAGGATATATTGCCCAACCTACTAAAACAATTATTCTCATTGCATTGAAAGCTGATTTAACTGAAGCAGTTGCTGAAGCAGCTTTGCTGGCTTCTCCACCAAATATTTCATAAATAATTACTGCCCAACCTATCATTCCAATAATAAAACCAATCATTGGACTTAAATAACCAGCTTCTCCTAAGTAGCCTCCAATAACCATCACTAAAGTTCCTACTAACAATCTCCAAAAAGAGTTTGCTGAAACTACGGCACCAGCAGCTACCAATATTAAATAGAATTCAACCATTTGAAGAGGAACAGTTAAAACCCAATCAATATATCTATATACAACTGGCGATTCCCCTAGTGTTACCCAAAATTCTCTCATATAATTATAGTGAACTGCAGCAATGAAAGTAATAAGACCAGCAACAACCATTGAAGTTCTCCACTTAGCAGAAACTCTCATACCTTCATAAAAAAAGAATATTGTAGAAGCCCACATTGCGATAGAAACTATCCAAAAAGTGATACCTACAAAATCAGTTCCTTGTAAAAAATTATGTTCCATAAAATATATTCTCCTCAATATCTGTAAGTTTTATAAATAAATATAACTAAAAATAAACATTAATTTATCGAAAAAACTTAGAATTAGTCTTAAAAAGTATTTAAATTAAGCAAAATTATAACTTTTTCTTTTTTCAATAGGTGTTTCTTTTACTGGTAAATGTATAATTGCTGAAAAAGCGCCAACACCAATACCTACCCACCAAACAACATTATAACTTCCATAAATATCATAAAAAAGCCCACCTAACCAAACTCCAACAAAAGAACCAATTTGATGAGATAAGAAAACAATACCATAAAGCGTTCCCATATATTTTAATCCATAAATATAACCAATAATTCCAGAAGTTAGAGGGACTGTTGCTAACCAAAGTGAACCCATAACTATAGAAAAAATTGCAACAGATGTGGGTGTTATCGGGAGCATAATAAATGTAATTGCTGCAATTGTTCTTCCAGTATAGATCATTGAAAGTAAATATTTTTTGGTAAAGTTTTTACCTAAAGCTCCTGCTGCAAGAGATCCAAGAATATTAAATAATCCAATGAGTGCAATTGATAAAGCACCTAGAGACTCAACAGAGTTACAAACAAGACTAATTAAAGTCCCCTTTACTATAGGGCTACTTGTCTCAACTATAAAAGCTGGGAAATGGGCAGTAATAAAAGCTAACTGAAAGCCACAAGAAAAAAAACCTAAAAAGAGCATGATATAGGTTGGATCTTTAATTGCCTCAATCAAAGCATCACTTAAATTTTCTTCAACTTGCTTTTTATTAATTTTGGGATTTGATTTTAGTAAGGGCACTAAAACAATAGTAAGAAGACTAATTATAGCAAATACAACAAAAACTGAAGACCAGGGCATTAGGTTTAAAAGGTATGCAGCTAACGGCGGCCCCACTACTTGACCAGCAGAACCTGAGGCAGTTGTGATACCTAAAGCTAAAGATCTTTTTTCAGGTGATGCTGATCTACCTACTACTGCAAGTATAGGACCAAATCCACTTCCTGCAATTCCAAATCCTATTACAATATTTAAAAATTGATGAGCTTCTGGAGAAGATGCAGTACTACTTATGAAAACTCCTAATGCATAAAGCAATAACCCAACTGTAATTGCTTTTCTGTCACCATATTTTTCTGCAAATGCACTAAAAATTGGAGTTCCAATACCCCATGCTAAATTTTGTATTGCAATTGCAAGAGAAAATTCTGAGCGTGCCCATAAAAACTGTTCTGCTATTGGTATCTGAAACAAACCAAAAGTAGAGCGAATAGCAAAGCTAATTAATAAAATTAAACTTCCTCCAATCAAAATTGGAGTAAATATAGATTTACTGCTTGTTAAATTCATTTTTAATTAATTAATATAATGATGTAAGAAAGTATCAGTAAGATATATACTTATCTACTTAATTTATCATTTAGCTGTTGAGATTCTGCCTCTTCTTTATCTGGGATAATATATGCAACTGCACAGTGTTCCAAACAATAAGGTTTGTCTTCAAATCTTTCTTTACCACAAAAATGAAATTCTACTTCGTCAGGGTGACCTTCTGGCCACTCGCAACCCCTTTTAGGCGACGCTGCAAATAAATTTTTTGTTTTAGGTTGGAATTTAATATTAGTCGTAGTTTGTTGATATTCAGCTTTATTTGTATCTGATTTATTAGGGCTTACTTGAGATTCAAAATTTAATTTAGGAATTACAGGCGATCTTGCTTTTTTTCGATCAGGCTTAACAGCCGTTCTTCTAATAGGTGAAGGGCGCCTTTCTAGACCAATACGGTGTGCCTTACCAACAACAGCATTTTTTGTAAAACCTAAGAGTTTACCTATTTGAGCTGTTGGTAAACCTTGGTCCCATAACTCTCTTAATTTTGATACATTTTCATCATTCCAGGGCATATATTTCCTTAATTCAAATTAACTTACCATATATAGTAGCTAATACTGAGTCTAATATACTAAATATATCAAACAAAAAACATAAATCTGTCATTTTTTTTAAAAAACCTCTAAAATCATGGATAAATTAGTATAAATGTTAATAAAATAATGAAAAATCTTAATAACTACAGCATAGGAATGAAAAAAGTATTATTTCGAGCTGATTTGAATGTTCCAGTTAATAATGGGATTGTAACTGATACATCTAGGATTTTGGCAGTTAAAAAATCCATAAAAATACTCTTAGAACAAAAAAATAAAATTTTTATAATTTCTCATTTTGGAAGACCAAAAGAATACAATAAAATGCAATATTCGCTTGAATTTCTTTGTACTTATTTAGAAAAAATTTTTGAATTAGAAAAAGTGCATTTTTTAAAAAATATTGAATCAAAAGATTTTAACAAAACAATAAATGAAACTAATTATGGAGAAGTTTGTTTGATTGAAAACATCCGTTTTTATCCAGGTGAAGAAAAGAATGATCAAGATTTTTCAAAATTTTTTACAGATCATTTTGATGTTTTTGTAAATGATGCATTCTCCGCTTCCCATCGTAATCATGCATCTATAACTGGATTTGCTAAATATTTGCCAGCTGTTGCAGGCGATCATCTTATCAAAGAAATTTATAACATTAACTTATATTTAAAAAATTTAAAAAAACCAAATCTCGCATTGATTGGCGGCTCAAAAATTTCTACCAAAATAAAGTTGTTAAATAACTTAATTAAACTTTTTGATACCATTGCAATAGGTGGGGCTATGGCTAATACCTTCTTATTGTCAAATAATATTCAAATAGGAAGTTCATTGGTTGAAACAGAATTAATTGAACATTGTATTAAAATTAAAAATAAAGCTGATAAATTTAATTGTAAATTAATTTTACCTATTGATGTTGTTTGTTCTACTAACATTAATGATAAAAAAAATATAAGAAGTTGTAACATTGAAAATATTTTACCTAACGAAATGATTTTAGATATTGGTGAAAAAACTACAAAGATTATTTGTGATGAGATATTAAAATCTAAAATGTTAATTTGGAATGGTCCTTTTGGAGCTTTTGAAACTAAGCCTTTTGATGAAAGCAGTAAAAAAATTGCAAATATTATAAAAAATTCGTCAAAAAATATTAATCTAGATGCATTGGCTGGTGGAGGAGATACAGTATCTTTTATTAGAAATGCTAATGCAGAAGATGGATTTAAATATATTTCAAATGCAGGCGGAGCTTTTTTAGAGTGGCTTGAAGGTAAACAATCCCCCGGTGTAGTTGCGTTAAAAGAAAATAAACTTTAATTACTATTCAATATGGTATTTTTTGATTAGAGGAAACTGCGTCATAGTAAAAATAAATGTTATTGGCAAAATACCAAAAACCTTAAAACTTACCCAAAATTCTTCACTCATGGTTCTCCAAACAATTTCATTAAGAATCGCAAGAGCGATAAAAAAAGCTATCCATCTTATAGTTAAAATATTCCAACCATCATCTTTAAGTTTTAGAGCAGTTCCTAGTAAATATTTTAAAAGAGGTTTTTTAAAAACTATTCCACCATACAAAATAGCTGCAAACATAATGTTAATAATTGTGGGTTTCATAAAAATAAAAATTTTATTATCAAATATTATTGTTAAGCCTCCAAAAATAATAACTATTCCGGCTCCAAGAGTAGGCATAATAGGAATTTTTTTTTCTAAAATATAAGATACAAAGACAGCAATCACAGTAGCTACCATAAGAGGTAATATTGAATCTATTAAATCTCCACTAATTTTATAATATATAAAAAATACCGCTAATGGACCTACATCAATTAAAAGCTTAATAAATGAATTCATGCTACTCTTCCAAATTTAATATTGATCTTGCGAAATTTTTTGCACTAAAGTCCAATAAGTCCTCAGGTTTTTCTCCAAGACCAATGTAGCTTATAGGTATTTCATACTTATTTGCAATTGAAATTAAAGCGCCTCCTTTAGCAGTACCATCTAATTTTGTAATTATTATACTTGAAACACCCAAAGCTTTTCCAAATATTTCAACTTGCTTAATCATATTTGAACCATTTGTTCCATCTAAAACAAGAATAGTTTTTATAGAACCAGTATTAACTATTTTTGAAACAACATTTTTAATTTTTACTAACTGATTAACAAGATTGGAATTATTTGATAGTCTCCCTGCAGTATCTATAAGCAAATATTTATAATTTTCTTTACTAAATTTTTCTGTAGCCTGATAAGCTACACTTGCTGGATCCTGATTGGGATTTCCTGAATAGAAATCACTTTTATTTCTTTCTACCCAATCTTTTAATTGTTCAATTGCGGCAGCTCTGAACGTATCACAAGCAGCAATTAAAATTCTTTTGTCATTACCAATTTTATTTGCTACCTTTCCTATTGTGGTTGTTTTACCGCTACCATTTACTCCTATAAATATCAGTATTTTATTTTCCTTTTCATCTTGTTCAAATAATTTTTTTTCTTTTGGTTTGAGAATAGTTTCAATTTCTGTTGCAAGGGTTTCCATTATAATATTTGTTATATTTTCATCAGTTGATTTAACCGCACGGATAGAATCTATTAATTTATTAACTACATCTAAACTGACATCTGCTGAAATTAATACAGATTCCAGCTCTTCAAGAGTTTTATCATCAACTTTTTTACCTTTAAGGGAATTTAAAATATTAGAGGATAGGATATTTGAGGTTTTTTTTAAATTATTTTTAAACTTAGAAAACAAACTCATATTCTTTTAGCTATCAGTTTATTATTTTCAACTCCCGTATAAATACATGGTATTATATTACCTTCTTTAACAGTCTCATTAATAATAACATTTAAAAAATTTTGATCTTTGCCAAAAGATTTTTGATCTTCATTTTTTTCAACTAATATTAATTCTTTTTTACCAATTTTATTTGTAAGATGTTTTTTTAAATTTGTTAAACCTTTCTCTCTTAAAATTTTTGCTCGATTTTTAATTATTTTTTTATCTAACTGAGGCATGCGGGCAGCAGCTGTATTTTCTCTTGGTGAGTATGGAAAAATGTGTAAGTGAGTAAGATGGCATTCATCAATTAACTTAATTGAATCCTTAAACATCTCTTCGTTTTCTGTTGGGAAACCAGCAATAATATCAGCTCCAAAAGTAGCATCACTTCTTATAGACAATACTTTATTACAAAACTCTATTGCCATCTCTCTTGAGTGTCTTCTTTTCATTCTCTTTAAGATCATATTATTACCAGCTTGAAGGCTAATATGAAAATGTGGCATTAATCTTTTATCTGATAATATATCCCAAAACTCATTATCAATTTCTGCACAATCAATTGATGACAATCTTAATTGCTCCAATTCTGGAACTAGCTTTAGTATCCTTTTTATTAAATTTGAAAAAGTTGGTTTTGCAGGAAGATCTTTGCCATAATCAGTAATATCTACTCCAGTTAAAACTACTTCTCTATACCCGTTATTAACTATGTTTTGTATTCGATTTATAATTTCTCCTGCTGGAACACTTCTATTATTACCCCTCCCAAATGGAATTATACAAAAAGTGCAACGATGATCACAACCTTGTTGGATTTCTATATATGCTCTTGATTTTCCCTCAAATTTTTCAATTGCTGTTGGAACAGGTTTTTTTTCTAATAATATTTCTCCAACCTGAATGCTATTTTTAAAATCCAAATCCTCCCATACCATTGATTGTAATTTTTCTTTATTACCGAGTACTAAATCAACTTCATTTAATTTATTATATTTTTCTGGATTAATTTGAGCAGCGCATCCTGTTACAATAATTTTGTTATTAGGATTATTCCTTTTTGCTTTTCTAATTTCATACTCTACTTTTTTTTCTGCTTCAGCAGTGACTGTACATGAGTTTATTACAGTAATATTTTCTAAATTATTTTTTTTTAGATGATTTTTTATAATTTCACCTTCATAAATATTTAATCTACAACCTAAATTTATTAAAAAATTTTTTTTATCCATTTTAAATTTCAACATATCCATGATAGCTGACTTCAGCAGGTCCAGTCATAATAGCTTCTTCATTAAATATATTTATATGTAATGATCCTTTTTCAAGCAAAACCTCTGCCTGATTATCAATTAGTTTTTTTTTCCATCCCGCATAAACTGCTGCGCAAGCTCCACTACCACATGCTAAAGTCATACCAGCACCTCTTTCCCAAACTTTCATTTTAATTTTTTTAAAATCTACAATTTCAATAAATTCAACATTTGTTTTATTTGGAAAAAATTTGTGATTTTCGATTGTTGGACCAATTTGGTGCAAATTTATTTTATCAATATTTTTGCCAAAAAAAACTACATGTGGATTTCCAACATTGACACCAACTCCTTTACTAAACCCTTCTACTTCTATTGGAATATTAAGAGTATCAATTTCTTCATTTAGAGGAATATCTTTCCAATTATTTGATATTTTTCCCATATTAATACTAATATTAGTGCCTTGTTTTTCTGCAACTAGAATTCCAGCATCTGACGAAATTTTCAAAGAATTTATATTGCTATTTTCATCAAAAAGTAATTTAGCAACACATCTTGTCCCATTTCCACATGCTTCAGCTCGATCTCCGCTTGGATTAAAAATATCAATTGTAACATCTGAGTTTTTATCTTTGCTTTGACCAATAGTAATTACTTGATCACATCCAGCCCCAGTTTTACGATCAGCTAACTTTTGAATAAGATTATCGTTAATTTCAAAATTATTAGAACGCTTATCAATAATAACAAAATCGTTTCCTAAACCATGCATTTTAATAAATTTAATTTTTTGCATAGATGTTTTATACCTTAATTTACCCAGAATTCTTGGAAAATTTTAAAAATTTATCAAAACTTGACTTTAATTGTATCAATACTTAGAGGGTTTCTTACAAATCCTAAATTGTAGAGTCAACAAGCTTGTTACAATTGTGATAGGTACATCAGCCCACGAGTTTCGTGCCCTGATGTTGAATTTGTATTGGAGAATTATGTTTGACACATTGAATGATAAATTTGAAAAAATAGTTCGTAGCATTAAAGGCAAAGCAATTATTTCAGAATCAGATCTTGATATTACTTTGAGGGAAATACGTATAGCTCTGTTAGAGGCAGATGTAGCCCTTGTTGTTGTTAAACAATTTATTAGTTCCGTTAAAGAGTCAATATTAGGAAAAGAAGTTTTGAAGTCAGTTAAGCCTGATCAGATGGTAATTAAACTCGTTCAAGATGAGCTAATTAAAATATTAGGGTCAGAAGAACAGTCTATTAATATAAACTCTTCAGGTCTAACAAAGATACTTTTTTGTGGATTACAAGGATCAGGAAAAACCACAACAGTAGCTAAGCTTGCAAGCCATTTATCAAAAAATTCAAAGAAAAAGATTTTATTATCTTCAGCTGATATTTATCGTCCAGCAGCTCAAGAACAGCTAAAAATTTTAGCAGACCAAATCAATATAGTATTCTTTGAGCATAATTTAAGCGAAGTTAAAAACATAGTTCAGCAAACAATAAGTTATGCAGAGCAAAACTTATTTGACATTATATTACTTGATACTGCTGGTAGACAAGTTGTTGATCTAGATTTAATGAAAGAGCTTAGAGATATAGAAAGTTTTTTTAAACCACAGGAAACACTTCTTGTTGCTGATTCTTTAACAGGTCAAGATGCAGCTAATGTTGCAAAAAACTTTAGCGATGCTGTTAAAATTTCTGGCTCTGTATTAACGCGTGTCGATGGAGACAGTCGTGGTGGAGCTGCTTTATCAATCAAAACTATTACAAATACCCCTATTAAATTTATTGGTGTTGGCGAAAAAATTGAAAATTTTGAAATATTTCATCCTGAACGTATTGCTAAACGTATTCTTGGAATGGGTGATATTGTTTCGTTAGTAGAAAAAGCTTCAGAAAATATAAATCAAGATGAAATGGAATTATTAGCAAAAAAAATGGCTAAGGGTAAGTTTGATTTAGAAGATTTTTCAAAGCAATTAAAGCAGATGGGCAACATGGGTGGGGTATCAGGAATTTTATCAATGCTTCCAGGTGTATCTAAAGCACAAAAATTAATGGCAGAAAATAATATTAATGATGAAATGATTAAGCACCAAATTGCAATAATCAATTCTATGACCAAAAAAGAAAAATCTGATCCTGATATAATCAAAGCTTCGAGAAAAATTAGAATTTCGAAAGGTTCTGGAACTCGTGTTCAAGATGTGAACAAGCTTTTAAAACAGTTTCTTCATTCTCAAAAAATGATGAAAAAAATGAAATCAATGGGCAAAGGAGGCGTACCCAGTGATATTTTACAAAAACTTCAAGGTAAATTGCCTCCAAAACTTAATTAGAAAGGAAAAACTATGCCAGTAAGAATAAGATTATCACGAGGCGGTGCAAAGAAGAAACCCTATTATAGAATTGTTGTTGCTGATTCTAGAAGAGCGAGAGATGGCAAATTTATAGATAGAATTGGAACCTACAATCCTATGTTGCAAAAAGACAACCCTGAAAGAGTAAAAATAGATTTAGATAAAGCTAAGGACTGGTTATCCAAAGGTGCCAAACCATCTGAAAGAGTTACTTTATTTTTAAGTGCTTTAGGTGTTGTGGAGAAACCAATAATTACTGAAAAAACGAAAAAACATTTACCGAAGAAAAAGGCAGAAGCGCCTAAGGAAGAAGCTGCTAAAGCAGAAGCGCCTAAGGAAGAAGCTGCTAAAGCAGAAGCGCCTAAGGAAGAAGCTGCTAAAGCAGAAGCGTCTAAGGAAGAAGCTGCTAAAGCAGAAGCTAAAACAGAAGAAGTTAAGGAAACTAAGTAGAATTGAATAAGAGTAATTTTATTCATGTTGGAACTTTTGGACCTCCTGTTGGCCTTAAAGGAGAAATAAAAGTAAACTTATTAACTTCAAGTTTTGAGTTTTTCAAAAACTTAAAAATTTATTATGGTGATAATTTTTTAGATAAATATATTTTTGATAATATGCGCACTACAAATAATAAACTAATAGTTCATTTAGAAAACTTTTTTACACGCACAGATGTTGAAAAATTAAAGGGTAAAAAGATTTTTTCAAAATCAACTAGTTTTCCTAAAACTGAAAAAAACCAATATTACTTTAAGGACTTAATAGGGTGTAGTGTAAATTTATTGGATGGTAATAAAATTGGTGAGGTGATTAGTGTTGATAATTTTGGCGCAGGAGATTTAATTGAGGTTAAGATGAATAGAAGAAAAATTTATATTCCTTTAGATAAAGATAATTTAATTTCAGTAAATATCGAATCCAAAGAAATTCTTGTTAATCCAATTAAAGGGGTTTTAAATTAATGCTTAAAATTAAAGTTATATCTGCGCATCCTGAAATGTTTCCAGGTACCTTAGGTTATTCTATTATAGGAAAGGCTCTTAAGGAAAAAAAATTTATGCTTGAGGTCATTAATTTACACGATTTTGGTATTGATAATCGAAAAACAATTGATGATGAGCCATTTGGCGGAGGTCCAGGAATGATTTTAAGACCTGATGTAGTAGAGAAAGCCCTATTATCAATAAATTCTGAAGCTAAAAAGGACAAGATTCTGCGCATATTTCTAACACCATCTGGAAAAACATTAAATCAGAAAAAATTGACAGAATATAGTAAATTGGAAGAGTTAATTATACTTTGTGGGCGTTTTGAAGGAGTAGATCAAAGGGCAATAAATGTATTAAATTTTGAAGAAATTAGCTTAGGAGACTATATTCTAGCTGGCGGAGAGTCTGCTGCTCAAGTGTTAGTTGAAGGTTGTATTCGTCTCATTCCTGGAGTATTAGGGCAGCCTGAAAGTTTATTAGAAGAAAGTTTTTCAAATAACCTTTTGGAGTACCCTCAATTTACACGACCAAAAGTGTGGGAGGATGCTAATAATTTTAAACATGAAGTTCCTGAGATCTTAACTTCAGGGCATCATGAAAAGATTAAAAAATGGAGACATGAAAAATCTATAGAAAAAACAAATTTGTTTAGACCAGATTTGTTAAAAAAAGATAAAATATAAAGAGGACAAAATGACTAATTTAATGGAAAAATTTGAAACAAAACAAATAGAGAAATTAGCTCAAAAAAAACGTATACCAGCTTTTAGACCAGGAGACACACTAAAAGTTACGATAAAAATTACAGAGGGAGAAAAGTCTAGACTACAAGCATTTGAAGGCGTTTGTGTTGCAAGAAAAAATAATTCAGTTAATTCAAATTTTACTGTTAGAAAAATATCTCATGGTGAGGGCGTAGAAAGAGTTTTTCCTTTATTTAATCCCCTAGTTGAAAAAATTGAAGTTATTAGAAAAGGTGATGTAAAAAGAGCAAAGCTATATTACCTGAGAGATAGAACAGGTAAGAATGCTAGAATTGCTGATCGTGACAGAGGTGAAGAAGCAGATCAATATGATTTAGCTGAAGAAATTCAGCCTCAAGAAAAAGAAAAGAATATTGAGGAAAAAAATGATGTAGAGTCAAATAACAACTTAAAAGAAGAAAGTAAAAAATTAAAAGAGACTGAAAATACTGATACTGAAGAAGATAAAGTTGAAGCAACTAAAACAACTGATTCTAGTCAGAGTGAATCAGAAACAAAAACGGATGAAAAACAATCCTAATCCAAAAACACTTTTTGATAAAATTTGGTCTAAACACCTTGTTGATCAACAGAGTGATGGAACGTGCTTAATTTATATTGATAGACATTTAGTGCATGAGGTTACTAGTCCGCAAGCGTTTGAAGGGTTAAGAGATAGTAATAGAAAAGTTAGACAACCCAAAAGCACTTTTGCTGTTGCTGATCACAATGTCCCTACTTCTGATAGAACGAAGGGAATTGAAAATGAGGAGAGCCGTATACAAGTAGAAACATTGGAAAAAAATTGTGAAGAATTTGGGGTTACTATATTTCCATTATTAGATAAACGACAAGGAATTGTTCATATTGTGGGTCCTGAGCAGGGTATTACTCAGCCTGGAATGACTATAGTTTGTGGTGATAGCCATACAGCAACCCACGGGGCTTTTGGGGCTTTAGCTTTTGGAATAGGCACTAGTGAAGTAGAGCATGTTCTTGCAACACAAACATTAATTCAGCAACCAGCGAAAAATATGCGCATTAATATAGAAGGCCCAGTTAGACTAGGAGTGACAGCTAAAGATATAATATTAAATATTATTGGTGTAATTGGTACTGCAGGAGGAACAGGTTATGTAATTGAATACACTGGTGAAGCAATTACAAATCTTTCAATGGAAGGCAGAATGACAATATGTAATATGAGTATAGAAGCTGGTGCTCGTGCAGGTCTTATTGCCCCTGATGAAAAAACATATGAATATATAAAAGATAGACCTTATGCACCTAAAGCTGAAGAATGGGATCAGGCCTTAAAATATTGGAAAACACTCCCTTCAGACGAAGGAGCAGTTTATCAAAAAGAAATTAATATAAAAGGTGATGATATTGTACCTCAGGTTACCTGGGGGACAAGTCCTCAAGACGTTGTTTCAATTAATGGAAAAATACCAAACCCTAAAGATATCAAAGATGATAATAGAAGAAAAGCAGTTGAAAGATCTTTGGATTATATGGGACTAGAACCAAATCAAAATATTAAAGATATTAAGATTGATAAAGTTTTTATAGGATCATGTACAAACGGAAGAATTGAAGATTTAAGGGAAGTTGCAAAAGTTGTAAAAGGAAAAAAAGTATCTATTGACGCAATGATTGTTCCAGGTTCAGGACTTGTTAAAAATCAAGCTGAAGAAGAGGGTTTAGATAAAATTTTTATTGAAGCTGGTTTTGATTGGAGAGAGCCTGGTTGTTCTATGTGTTTAGCAATGAATCCAGATCAATTGAAACCAAAAGAAAGATGTGCTTCAACATCTAATAGAAATTTTGAAGGAAGGCAGGGGCGAGAAGGTAGAACTCATTTAGTCAGCCCTGCTGTTGCAGCAGCTTCAGCTATAAAAGGATTTTTTACAATTGCAGAGGAATTGTAAATGGAAAAATTTTTAACCTTAAAGGGCATAGCTGCTCCTTTACCTATGATCAATGTAGATACTGACATGATTATTCCAAAACAATTTTTAAAAACAATAAAGCGTTCTGGTTTGGGTAAAAACCTTTTTCATGAATTACGTTATGACTTACAAGGCAATGTTAAAAATGATTTTGTATTAAATTGGGATCCATATAAATCAGCAAAAATATTAATAACAGGAGCAAATTTTGGTTGTGGCTCTAGTCGCGAACATGCACCTTGGTCCTTATTAGATTTTGGTTTTAAGTGTATAATTGCACCTAGCTTTGCAGATATCTTCTATAATAATTGTTTTAAAAATGGAATCTTACCAATAAAATTAGAACAAACAATAATTGATACTTTGTTAATTGAAGCTGAAAACAAAAATACACTTACTGTTAATTTAGAAGATCAAAAAATTGTTCTTAATAATAACGAGGAATATAATTTTGATATAGATGCATTTAGAAAGAAATGTCTAATAGAAGGATTAGACGACATAGGCTTAACTTTACAAAAAAAAGAAAAAATTGATAATTTTGAAAATATGTTACATAAAAATCAGCCTTGGATTGTATAATTAAACCATGAGTAATAAAAAAATACTTGTTTTGCCTGGAGATGGAATTGGTAACGAAGTTATGAGTGAAGTTTTACACATAATGGATTGGATGGCTAAGAACAAAACTTTATCATTTGATGTTTCAGAACGTTTGGTTGGAGGCACAGCTTATGACAAGGAGGGAGACTCAATAAGTGATTCAACAATGCAAGAGGCTTTGGATTGTGATGCAATTTTATTTGGCGCTGTTGGCGGATCTAAATGGGATGGTGTTGATAGAAATAAAAGACCAGAAGCAGCTTTACTTAGATTAAGAAAAGAACTTGATTTGTTTGCAAATTTAAGACCTGCTGTTGTATTTGACGCTTTAGCAGATTCTTCCTCTTTAAAATTAGACATAGTAAAAGGCTTAGATATTTTGACAGTAAGAGAATTAACTAGTGGTGTTTATTTCGGACAACCAAGAGGTGTTAGTAAAATTGATGAAAATGAAGAAAAAGCCATAGATACTCAAAGTTATACAACTTCAGAAATAGATCGAATTTCCCGTGTAGCTTTTGATTTAGCTAAGCTTAGAAATAATAAGGTCACCTCTGTTGAAAAATCAAACGTTATGGAAACAGGTATGTTTTGGAAGAAGGTAGTAACAAAAATTCATAAAGATGAATTTTCCTCAGTAGAGTTAAACCATATGCTTGCAGATAATTGTGCTATGCAACTTGTTAGAAACCCAAAACAATTTGATGTAATTTTAACTGATAATCTTTTTGGAGATTTGCTAAGTGATGTTTCTGCTATGCTAACAGGTTCACTAGGAATGTTACCCTCAGCATCTTTAGGCTCTATATCTAAAACTGGAACCAGAGCAGCTATGTATGAACCTGTTCATGGAAGCGCTCCTGATATTGCTGGAAAAGGTTTAGCAAACCCACTTGCTATGATTATGAGTTTTGCAATGATGTTAAAATATAGTTTTAACATGATTGAAGATAGTGCCTTGATAGAAAAAGCTGTGCAAAATGTTTTGTCTGGTGGATTCCGCACAGCTGATATAAAACAAGATGGTAAAACAATTCTTTCTACTTCACAAATGGGACAAAAAGTTATTGAAGAATTATCCAAACTTGATGGCAAATAATGAATGAAACATATGATATAGCTATAGTTGGTGCAACTGGTAGTGTTGGAAGAGAAATTCTTCAAATATTAGAACAAAGAAAGTTTCCAATTAATAATCTTTATTTATTAGCTTCAGAGAAGTCAAAAGGATCTAAAATTGAATTTAATAATGAGGAAATAATAGTTGATGATCTATCAAATTTTGATTTTTCAAAAACTCAAATAAGCCTCTTTTCTCCTGGAAGTACTGTATCTTCTAAATTTGCTCCACTAGCTGCTGAAAAAGGTAGTTTAGTTATTGATAATACTTCTTATTTTAGGATGCATAAAGATGTTCCATTGATTGTGCCAGAGGTGAATGCTGAAGTATTAGATGATTATTTTGAAAAAAATAATAGAAAAAATATAATTGCCAATCCAAATTGTTCAACAATTCAAATGCTAGTGGCTTTAAAACCATTACACGATAAGGCAATTATTAATAGAATAGTTGTATCAACTTACCAATCTGTATCAGGAGCAGGTAAAAAAGGTATGGATGAATTATTTAATCAGACACAAAATATTTATGCTAATAAATCAGTAGAGAAAAAAAATTTTACAAAGCAAATTGCTTTTAATGCTATTCCACACATTGATTCATTTTTAGACAATGGAAATACTAAAGAAGAAGAAAAAATGATTAATGAGACAAAAAAAATTCTAGACCCAGCTATTCAAGTATCAGCAACATGCGTGCGTATACCTGTATTTGTAGGACACGCAGAATCTATAAATATAGAATTTGACTCACCTATTTCTTATAATGAAGCTTCTAGCTTATTAAATAATTTCAAAGGCATATCAGTTATAGACTATCGCAAAGATGAAGGATATGTAACTCCGGTAGAAGTTGCAGGAGAGGATGATGTTTATGTTAGTAGAATTAGAGAAGATACAACCGTTGATAATGGTTTGAATCTTTGGGTAGTTTCAGATAATCTAAGAAAAGGAGCTGCACTAAATGCAGTTCAGATTGCAGAACTTGTAATTAATAAATATTCAAAAAACTTAAAAAATTAAAATGAGTAATGATTCGCATTTAAAAATTATTAGACCTTTTGGTCCTTCATTAGCTATTGTTAATATACCTGAATTTTTGATAAAAAAGTTAAATGATTTTGTAGATTCTGAAGTAGCTAATAGTAAAGAAAAAGCATCTCAACTTGATGCTGGGCCAAATTTAGTTGGCCAAGTATCTCAAGAAATTAATATTCCAAAAAAAATAATTGAAGAAGGTTTGTATGATTTTCTTTATCAAAGTACAAAAGCATATGTTAAGCTATCAATAAATAAAGATATAAATAAATTTAATTTATTAAACACTTGGATCGTTAGACAATTTCAAAATGAATATAATCCTATTCATTTTCACTCAGGCCATATTTCTGGAGCTGGCTACTTGATGGTTCCAGATAATTTAGGGGAAACTATTCAAAAGGATAAAGTAAATACACACGGCAATATTAATTTTCATCATGGTTCAAAACAATTTATGTCTGGGGGGTATGTTTCTAAAAAACCAAATATAGGTGATTTTTATTTATTTCCTCACTATCTTTATCATTCAGTAAATCCTTTTTATGGTGAAGGTGAGAGGCGTTCATTATCATTTAATGCTAAAATTGATGATGAAATATATCAAGTTTATGGAATTGAATAATTAGCTATTTTTATAAATTAGATTCAAAAATTTGTTTAAATATAATTAAGTTCTAGCATTTGTTTTTCAAAAGCATTTTCTATAGAGATTATCTGTTTTTTATCCAATTTTTTTTTCCATTGTCCACATGAGCCCTCTCTAAAAAATTTTGAATGTTCAGATTTTTCAATAAAGCCTAGTTTTTTTTCTATACTTTGTAGGTTTGCAAAATTAGTTGATTTAATTATATTTCTTATTTTTTTACTTTTGTTTGAAATTTCAATTTCATAATTATTTTTAAAAAACAATATTATTTTATTAATTTCTTTTTCTGCATCATATAACAAATCTTCAAATTTTATAAATAAACTTGGAACTTTCACAAAATTTTTCCAAGAACGATAATGATCTTGCCAATTATAAATAAATTCAGGCATTCTATTTTTTGTTTTTTGATTTCCCATAATATTATTATTTTTAATAAAATTAATTGTTGAATCCAAATCTTTATTTAAGTGCTTAGAATATGATATTACAATATCCCTAGGGTCTCTATAAATATAAATGAACCCAATAGTAGTAAGTTCATTTGTATAAACAAAATTTTTAAATTTTAATATAGCGTTATGAGTTTTAAAAAAATTTATTCTTTTATCTTTCTTTATTTTTTTTTGAGACTCTAGCCAATATTTGGCAAGAGTTGATGTAGATTCATGATCATATTCATTATTATTAAATATAGTTTTGTAATCTTTTAAAGATAATTTTTTTATAAATTTAAAATTTTCAAATGTATCTAACTTAGGAATATTATTCAAAATATCAAGATTTTGTATATTTCCATTATCTGTAAAAAAAATTCCACATAAGATTAACCTTAACCAAGTGTTGCCACTTTTAGGATATGAAGCTGTCCAAAATATTTTATCTTTATGCATAAATTAATATTTTTCTGGCGGTCTCGTAGGGACTCGAACCCCAAATCCATGTTCCGAAGACACGTGTGATATCCATTTCACCACGAGACCTTTTTTATAGTATATTATATAATTTTATTATTAAATCTATTTTTCATTAAAACATTATCTATTATAGTTAGTTTTATAATGAGTTTTTATTTATCAAAAATTATATGGTTAGTTGTAAATCCTTTTAATATATTAGTGCTTTGTTTATTTTTAACTTTTTTTTTACTAATTATTAAAAAAAAGAGAAAAGCTTTTTATTTATTATCATTTTCAATATTAATAATTATTGTCTGTGGACTTTTTCCTTTTGGGAAGTTACTTATATATAGTTTAGAAAAAAAATATCATGACGATGTTTTTTTACCAGACAAAATAGATGGAATTATTATCCTTGGGGGTGCGACTAATCCTTTTTTAACAGATCAATATGATCAAATTAGTCTTAATAATTCTGCTGAAAGATTAGTATTATCTATTCAACTTATAAAAAAAAACCAAAATTCCAAAATTATTTTTTCAGGAGGCTCGGGTTCAATTTCAAACCAAGAGCTAGATCATGCAAAAGTGGCAAAACGTTTTTTTATTGAAGCTGGCATTGATACGAATAATATTATTTTTGAAAACAAATCAAGAAATACATATGAAAATATTTTAATTTCTAAGCAATTAGCAAAACCAAGAGTAGATGAAAATTGGTTAGTTGTTACATCTGCCTACCATATGAATAGAGCAGTATATATTGGAGAAAAACTTAATTGGAAATTATTACCTTATCCTGTTGATTTTTATTTACCTAAAAAATTTAATATTAAACCCACATTAAATTTATTGGGTAATTTTAATTACACGCAGAAAGGATCACATGAATGGATTGGTTTAATCTCATATTATTTAATGGGCAGATCAGAAAAAATATTTTAATTACCAAGAAGTATTAGGAAGTTTTAAAAAGTCTATTTCTTCTTGAGTTGATTTTCTTTTTAGAATATTATTTCTATGAGGGTATCTCCCGAATTTTTTAATTGGTATCGAATGAAAGTTCCAAGTTTTTTTGATTGCATCGTATTCCTCAAAATTTTTAAGATAGGCATCTACTAGTTTGTGCCCAAATTCATGATCACTTATGTCTTCACTATGCACCAATGGTAGTAATAAAAAATGAATTTTAATTTGATCTAACTCCTCTAAATAACCCCTGTCTATTGCTTCGTTAACAATAAGCCTTGTTTTATAATCTTGTTTAAAAGCATTCGGACTATTTCTGAACAGGTTTCTAGAAAATTGATCTAATAAAATTACCAAAGCAACACATTCTTCCGGTGTATCTTGCCAATCGTCATATTCATTATTTATTGCTTTTTTTAAGTCATTTAAAAAAAGAGCTCTAATTTTATTATCAAATTCTTCATTTTTTTTAAACCAATCTTTCATATCAGATTGAACAAACCAGAAGTCGAGAATAGTTTTTGCTCTTTCATTCATAATACTGCTATAATATAGAAGATTATTCTTCATGACATTAATAAAGTTAAATAAAGAAATTGTTAAATGCAGACACTGTAGCCGCCTTGTGAATTTTCGAGAAAAAATTGCTAATGAAAAAAGACGTCAATACATTGATCAAACTTATTGGGGCAAACCAATTACAGGATACGGAGACGTTGATGCGAGATTATTAATGATTGGGCTTGCTCCTGCAGCCCATGGAGGCAATAGAACAGGAAGGGTTTTTACTGGAGATAGGTCCGCAGATTTTCTTTTTCAATGTTTATTTAAAGTCGGTTTAGCTAATCAGCCAACATCGGTTAATCGTAATGACGGTTTAAAGTTAATAAACTTATATTTAACTACTGCTTTAAAATGTGTTCCACCAGGTGATAAACCTACTTCAACAGAATTAAAGATATGTTTTCAATATTTTAAACGAGAAATAGCATTACTCTCAAAAGTTAACACCATTGTTGCTCTCGGAAAAATAGCATTTGATGCGTGTATTAATTTTTACAAAACAAGTTATGAAATAAAAAATAAAAATTTTATATTTAAACACGGTAAAGAATTTTTATTACCAGACAATAAAGTGCTTGTTGGTAGCTACCATCCAAGTCCAAGAAATGTTAATACAGGAAGAATAGACAAAAATAAAATGATTAAATTATTAAAAAAAGTAGAAAAAATAATCGAGCGATAGATGAAAAATAAAAGAATAAAAGCTGTAAAAAATAATAAAAATAATTGTTCAGATCAAATTTCATTCTTTGGTTATGATAATTTGTTTTTTAAAACTGTTAACTTGCCCAAACCTCAAAGATTTAAAAGTTTATGTCGTAAATTTCATATTAAAAAAGTTATTTATAATAATTCCATTTTGTATAATTATATTCAGATTTAAAATTTATGAAAAATTTTTTTTCATCAGACCCTAAACTTCTTGGTTATGGTTTTTTGATATTATTTTTCGCTAGTTATGGACAAACTTTTTTTATTTCACTTTTTAATGAAAACATAAGGCAGTATTATAAAATTTCTGATGGTGAGTTTGGACTTATCTATTCCGTAGCAACTACTTTGAGTTCATTAATTCTAGTTAGTTTTGCAAAACTAATAGATTATATTGATTTAAGACTATATTCATTTCTTATTTGTATTGGATTAAGTTTATCCTGTTTTGGAATGTTTATTTTTTATAATAATATTTTTTATCTTTTTTTGATTATCTTTGCTCTACGTTTTTTTGGTCAGGGTGCAATGAGCCATGCAGGAGAAACAACAATGGTACGATATTTTGGTAAAAACCGTGGCAAAGCTATTTCTGTATCAACTTTAGGAGGAATGATTGGTGTAACAATACTACCTTTGATTGTAGTGAAATTATCAAAAAATTTTGGAGATCAAAATGTTTGGCTTTTATCATCTTTAAGTATGGTTATATTTATACCCTTAATGTTTTTAATTCTAAATAACCACAAAGATAGACATACTAACTTTATTGATAATTTAAAAAATAATCATTTAAGTAAAAAATGGAAAACAAAAGAAGTTTTACTTGATAGTAAATTTTACGTTTATTTACCTCTTTCACTTGCCGCCCCATTTATAAGTACTGGGCTAATGTTTCATCAAATTTTTATTATAAATCAGAAAAATTGGTCTTTTGAAATGCTTGGAACCGGATACATTTTTCTCGGGATTTTTTCAATAATTGGACTCCTTATTGGAGGTCCAATAATCGATAAATTTGATACTAAAAGAACAGCTTTAACTTCTTTATTTCCTTTATTAATTGGTGTTATTGTTCTTTTATTTTTTGAAAGTTACATTTTCCTAATTATTTACATGTCATTCTATGGACTAAACTTAGGCTTATCTACTCCATTGATTGGTGCATTGTGGGCTGAAATATATGGTTTAGAGAGTTTAGGTGTAGTGAAAGCCTTGTTACATGCAAGTATGGTTTTGGCATCAGCATTATCACCATTAATTTTTGGATATTTAATTGATTGGGGGTTTGGTATTTTAATGATTGTTACTATTAGTATTTCTATTATATTATTCTCAACTTTACTGCCTCTGTATAAAAAACTTCCATGAATAAGCAAATTAACGAAAGTATTAAATTTCTTTTATCAGAGTATAAAAGGTTAAAAATGAAACAAAAAGAAAAAAAAATTACTAAAGAAGAAAAAGAAACTTTAACAAAATTAAAAAGCTTTTTAGGTAAATAGTATGAAATTTAATATTCTAGATCAATATAATTCATTTGTAGAAAATAATTTTATAAAAAAAGATTTAAAACAAGTTGAGGTTTTAAAGAAAATTAATGAAGCATGGAATAAAAATAAAAAAATTTTTTTCTCAAAAAAAAACAAAAAAGGCGTTTACCTTCATGGTGGAGTTGGAACAGGTAAAACTTTTTTATTAAATATATTTTATCAGTATACAAAAGTAGGAAAAAAAATTCATTTTAATCATTTAATGAATAAAATTCATATGAATATTAATAATAACAAAACTCAAAATCAAAAATTAGATAAGTTTATAAAAGAATTTTGTGCAAATAAAAAAATACTTTTTATAGATGAATTGCATATATTCAATATTGTAGATGCCTTAATAATTAAAAAAATATTTGAAGTTTTTGAAAAATACAAAATTTTTATACTAATATCATCAAACTATAGTCCAAAAGATTTGTATAAAGATGGTTTACAAAGAAATGATTTTGTTCCTTTTATAAATTTAATAAACAATAACTTTGAAGTTATAAATTATAAAAGTAATTATGACTATCGGCGTATTGCTCTTAATCAATCAAAAACTTATTTTACACCAATAAATATAGATACAAAAAATGAATTTAAAAAATTATTTGAAAGGTTTATTGACAAATCACTATTAAGTACAAAAAAAATTAAAACGAATAGTAGAGAGATTGTTCTAGATAACTGCACAGCAAATGTAGCTTTATGTGAGTTTGATTCACTTTGTGGAGCTAATTTAGCTCATGAAGATTATAAAAATATAGCTATGAATTTTAGCTTACTTTTCATAAAAAATATTCCAATTTTTACTTCAGAAATCTTAGATAAATGTAGAAGATTTATAAGTTTAATTGATATGCTGTATGAAAAAAATTGTTCAGTAGTTTTGCTTGCTGAAGCTCCTATTTCTTCAGTTTGTAAAATAAAAAAACTGTCAAAGGAGTTTGAAAGAACAGAAAGTAGATTGTATGAAATGACAATAATTAAAACAAGCTAAGATGAAAAAATTATTTTTATATATATTTGGAATAGTTTTATTTTCTTTAATAACTTATGTATCAATAGGTTATTATATTGCTTATAGCATTTTGCGTATAGAAGCTAATTGTGGATTGCATGAAGGTTCATTACCTAACTCCTGGGATACAAAAATTGATCATCATACATATTCAGTTTTAGAAAGAAAAATTTTAAGAGAATATTTTCCCTCTAGTCAATATCACTTGAATGAATGGCAAGATGTATATTTCCCATCAAGAAACAATAATATTAAACTTAATGGTTGGTTGTTTAATTATTATAAAAATAGACCAATTGTAATTGTAGTTCATGGTATTTTTCCAAATGGTAAATGTAAACCAGAATCAAATTTAATTGCAAGTTTATTAATAAAAAATAATATTAACGCTCTTACAATTGATTTAAGAAATTATGGTCAAAGCGAAACCGTCAGCAGTTATGAAAATTTAGGCTTAAGTGAATATAAAGATGTTTTAGGAGCTTTTGATTTTTTAAAAAAAATAGGTTTTGCATCAAATAAAATTGGATTACATGGAATTTCTTTAGGTGCAAGCACGGCAATTATTGCAGCATCAAAAGAAAAAAATATAAATGCAATTTGGTCTGATAGTTCCCTTGCTGAATTTAATCTTATATTAAAGGATGAAATTTCTAGGTATGGTATGCCTAATATTTTTGGACCAATAGTTAGTTTGATAGGTAAAATTCTAACTGGAATAAACCCAAGTGAATTATCTCCAGTAAATAAATTAAGCTCAATGCAATATTATTTTTTTACTCATGGTGAAAAAGATAAACGTATTCCTGTTCATCATTTTCAATACATTAAAGATTTTTCAATTCTTAATAATATTAATGCTGAATTTTGGCTTGTAAAAGATTCATATCACGTAGATGCTATGTTTAAGTATCCTGAAGAGTACGGTGTAAGAATGAGAAAATTTTTTGATAAACACTTAAAATAAAGCCGGACATTAACTAGCTTGTACCTTGGCAGACACCTCTCTAGTAATAAAACCCAATAACCATCAAACGGCGGGTAAGATGATAAAATCCCTTGGCGTTCCTCCGAAGCAAAGAAATTTGAGTTAGAATCCGGCTTTGACCAAATTAATACCAAAAAAGCTAAAATTCAATAATTAACCAGATTAAAAGTAATATGATTAAGAAAAAATAATTAAATGCTAATGATTCACTATAAATTATCCACAGACTTATTAACAATTATACAATTTTTAAATATTTCTAATTGTTGATGATTTTTTTTGAAATTCTGCAAAAAATATATAGTTACTTATTGTTAAACATTAATTTTTTGTTTTAAAATGAACAATAATAGGCCTTTATCCCCACATCTTAGTATTTATAAAAAGGTTTTACCTGCTGTATTTTCAATTTTGCATCGCTTCACAGGTATTGGATTAAGCTTTTGTTCAGTAATAATTGTGCTTTGGATATGCTTGATAGCATTAGGGGAAAATTATTTTTATTTATTTAAGCAAGTGTCAGAAAACCTTATGTTTAAAATTATTTTCATTATTTGGACAATTGGATTATTTTACCACTTGTTCAACGGGATAAGGTATCTTTACTGGTCTTTTGGCGTAGGTATGGATTTAAAACAAATATATATTTCAGGCTATGTTGTAATTTTGCTTACTTTGGCAAGTTCAGTATTGGTATGGTTTACTTGATGGGTAATTATAAAATAAAATGGATCATTCAACGTGTTACAGCAACAATATTAATACCTCTAACTTTTTGGTTTGTTTATAATTGCGTAGCATTTTCAAGTATGAGTTATAATGATTTAGTTATTTTTTTTAAATCTAATTTAAATTCTTTTTTGTTCCTATTTATGTCAATTGTTATGCTTTTTCATGCCAAACTCGGTTGTGAAACAATTTTTGAAGATTATATAAAGTCTATAAAACTAAAAAAAATGAATAAGTTTTTGTTAAATTTAATTATATTTTCATCAATGTTTGTTGTCATTTTTTCTATATTAAGGATTAATTTTTTAAATGTCTAAATCATATGAAATTATTGATCATCATTATGATGTTTTGGTAATTGGTGCTGGAGGCTCAGGTCTTAGAGCTACATTAGGAGTAGCAGAGTCTGGTTACAAGACAGCTTGTATATCTAAAGTTTTTCCAACCAGAAGTCATACAGTTGCAGCACAAGGTGGGATAGGTGCGGCTTTAGGTAATATGGGAGAAGATGATTGGAGATGGCATATGTATGATACTGTTAAAGGTTCAGATTGGCTTGGGGATCAGGACGCGATAGAATATTTATGTTCTAATGCTCCAGAGGCTGTGATTGAACTTGAAGAATATGGAATGCCATTTAGTCGAACTAAAGATGGTAAAATATATCAAAGACCATTTGGCGGTCATTTAACAAATAATGGTGAAGGGGCTCCTGCAATGAGAGCCTGTGCTGCTGCGGATAGAACAGGTCATGCCCTTCTTCACACATTGTACCAACAAGCTTTAAAAAATAATGTTGAATTTTATATAGAGTATTTTGTCCTTGATCTTCTTAAGGATGAAAAGAATAAATGTTGTGGAGTAATTGCTTGGTGCTTAGAAACAGGAACTATACATCGATTTTTTTCTCACCAAACTGTATTAGCTACTGGTGGTTATGGCAGAGCATATTTTTCTTCAACTAGTGCGCATATATGTACAGGAGATGGGAGTGCCATGGCTCTTCGTCAAGATTTACCCTTGTCTGATATGGAGTTTATACAATTTCATCCCACAGGCATATATGGTGCTGGCGTATTAATTACTGAGGGAGCCAGAGGAGAAGGCGGATATTTAACAAATTCTGATGGAGAGCGTTTTATGGAAAGATACGCCCCTAACGCTAAAGATTTAGCATCAAGAGATGTAGTTAGTAGAGCAATGACTATTGAAATTAATGAAAGTAGGGGTTGTGGTGAAAAAGCTGATCATGTTCTTCTTCATTTAGAACATATTGATTCTGATACAATTAATAAAAGATTACCAGGTATTGTTGAAACAGCAAAAATTTTTGCAGGGGTTGATTTGACAAAAGACCCAATACCAGTTTTACCAACTGTACATTATAATATGGGGGGTATACCAACAAATTATAGAACAGAAGTACTTAACCCAACTAAAGAAAATAAAAACAACATTTGTGAAGGCTTACTAGCTGTAGGAGAAGCAGCGTGTGTATCTGTACATGGTGCTAATCGTTTAGGAACAAACTCATTAATAGACCTCTTAGTGTTTGGTAAAGCTGCTAGCATTACTGTAAAGGACAAAATTACACCTAATCAAAAAAAACTAAATACCAGCTCTTCAAATACTGATGAAATTATTGATCGATTTGATAATATTCGAAATAGCAAGGGCGATATAAGTACAGGCGAACTTAGACAAAGAATGCAAGAAATTATGCAAAAAAAATGTTCTGTTTTCAGAAATCATAAATTAATATCAGAGGGAATCGAAGATTTTGAAACTTTGCAAGCATCTTCAAATAATATAAATATAAAAGACAAATCTTTAATATTTAATACTGATTTAACAGAAACTTTAGAATTTCATAATTTAATGGCACAATCGAAAGTTACTTTATATTCTGCACTTAATAGAAAGGAATCTAGAGGTGCACATGCAAGAGAAGATTACAAAGATAGAGACGACCAGAATTGGCTTGCACATTCTATGGTATGGTTATCTGATATTGGAGAAGTAAAAATTGATACAAGACCAGTTAACTTAAATACGTTAACAAATCATATTCAGCCAATTCCTCCACAAAAAAGAGTATACTGATATGGTTCAATTTACTCTTCCTAAAAATTCAAAAATAAACAAAGGACTAGTTTACAAAAAAAAACATAATAATCACATTTCTATAAATTTAAAAGTTTATCGCTGGGATCCAGAAGAAAATAACAATCCAAGAATTGACTCTTATGAAATAGATAAATCTAGTTGTGGCCCTATGGTTTTAGATGCTTTGATTAAAATAAAAAATGAAATTGATTCTACACTAACCTTTAGACGATCATGCCGAGAAGGTGTTTGTGGTTCTTGTGCAATGAATATTGATGGTGTTAATACCCTTGCTTGTATTAAGCCAATTAGTGAAGTTAAAGGTGATATAAAAGTTTACCCGTTACCCCATATGAAAGTAATAAAAGATTTAGTTCCTGATTTATCGAAAGCATACAAACAACTTGCTTCTATTAAACCTTGGATACAAAGAAAAAATAAAGATAAAAATAAATCTATAAGCTCAAAACAATTAATGAATCAATCTCCTCAAGAAAGAGAAAAACTTGAAGGTAAATGGGAGTGTGTTCTTTGTTTTTGTTGTACCACTGCTTGCCCCAGTTATTGGTGGAATAGCGATGAATATTTAGGTCCTGCTGTTTTGCTGCAAGCGGCTAGATGGGTTAATGACTCTAGGGACACCGAAAGAAAAAATAGATTATCTGAATTAAATGATTCTTTAAAACTATATCGATGCCATTCAATTATGAATTGTACTCGTTCTTGTCCTAAAGGATTAAACCCAGCAAAAGAAATAGCAGATTTGAAGAAGGCTATTGTTACAGAATTATAATTCTTATATAGAACTTAAATGAGAAAAAAAATATCTCTAATTGGGGCAGGTAACATAGGTGGGACACTCGCACATTTAATAGCATTAAAAGAGCTTGGTGATATAGTTTTGGTAGATATTAGCGAAGGATCTCCAAAAGGAAAAGCTCTAGATCTTGCTCAATCATCATCTATTGAATTGTTTAGTTCTAAAATCACTGGCACTTCAAATTACAAAGATATTAAAAATTCTGATGTAGTAATTGTTACAGCTGGATTTCCAAGAAAGCCAGGAATGTCTAGAGATGATTTAGTTGAAAAAAATTCAAAAATAATTAAATCTGTTGGAATTTCAATAAAAAAAAACTGCCCTAAAGCTTTTGTAATTTGTATCACAAACCCGCTTGATGCAATGGTAAGTGTGTTACAAAAATCAGCTTCTCTTAAGCCTAGTATGTGTGTCGGAATGGCTGGTGTGTTAGATAGTGCAAGATTAAGATATTTTTTATCTAATGAGCTTAATGTTTCCCAACAAGATGTAAGCGCCGTTGTTTTAGGAGGCCACGGCGACACAATGGTACCTCTGATCAGATACTCAACTGTATCAGGAGTTCCAATACCTGAATTAATTAAATTAAAACGTATCACACAAAAAAAAGTAAATTCTATTATTGAAAGAACAAGAAAAGGGGGAGCCGAAATTGTTAAATTAATGAACACTTCTGCTTATTATGCACCAGCCTCAGCTGCAATAGAGATGGCTGAGTCTTTTTTAAAGGACAAAAAAAGAGTATTACCCTGCGCCGCGTTTCTTAATGGAGAATATAGTGTAAAAGGATTTTATGTTGGAGTACCTGTAATTATAGGTAAAAGAGGAGTAGAAAAAATTATTGAATTAAAATTATCCAAACAAGAAAAAACACAATTTACCAAGTCAGTTAATGCAGTTAAAAACTTAACAAACTTAGCCTCTAAACTTATTAAAAAATAGAGATGAATCTTCACGAATATCAGGCTAAAGAACTCCTGAGAAAATTTGATTTACCAATTCCTTCAGGAAAATTTTTTCAAAATAATTTGAAAGATATAGATCTAGGTGTAGATTTTTTAAAAGGACCTCCATGGGTTGTTAAATCTCAAATACATGCAGGGGGGCGAGGAGCTGGTTATTTTGCATCTTCAGTAAATAACAAAGGTGGTGTTCAAATTGCTTATACAAAAGATGAGGTTAAATATTTAACAAACGCTATGCTAAATAATAATTTAATAACTAAACAAACAGGCGAGAAAGGCAAGAAGGTTTCTAGAATATATGTTGAGGAAATTTGCGATATTCATAGAGAGTATTATCTTAGTTTTTTAATTGATCGTAAAACATCTCAACTAATGTTAATGATTTCTGCATCTGGAGGAATAGATATAGAAAGTGTAGCAGAAAAAAATCCAGAAAAAATTCATAAAATATTTTTTTCAGATTTTGATTCTTTTGATATTCCAAATGAATTAGAAAAATTACTTAACTTTAATCAAAATCAATTTTGTCAATTTAAAATAATTATAGAGAAATTAGGCAGAGCCTTTATTTCATTGGATGCTTCAACTATTGAAATTAATCCACTGGTTATTAATAAATCAGGCAATTTATTACTTCTAGATGCTAAGATAGCTTTGGATGATAACGCTTTGTTTCGTCATCCTGAATATTTGCAATTAAGAGATACAAGTGAAGAAAATGAAATGGAATTAGAGGCAAGTAAGAATGATATGAATTATATTAAATTAGATGGCGAAATTGGATGCATGGTAAATGGTGCTGGATTAGCAATGGCGACTATGGATATTGTAAAACAGTTTGGCAAAGAGCCAGCTAACTTTTTGGATTTAGGTGGTACAGCTAATAAAGAAAGAACAACAAAAGGTTTTAAAATTATACAATCTGACCCAAATGTTAAATCTGTTCTTATAAATATTTTTGGTGGAATTATTCATTGTGACATGATTGCAAACGGCATCATAGATGCAATAAAAGAATTAAACTATAAATTACCAGTAGTAGTAAGATTCCAAGGCACGAATGCATCTGAAGGAAAAAATATTATCAATAAATCTTCACTTGGATTGGTTTCAATAGATGATTTAACAGAAGCTGCAAAAAAAGTAGTTGATTTAGCAAGTAAATGAGTATTATTGTTAACAAAACTACTAAAGTTATCTGTCAAGGTTTTACCGGATCTCAAGGAACTTTTCATTCGCAGCAAGCCATAATTTATGGAACAAATATGGTTGGAGGTGTAACTCCTGGCAAGGGTGGAGCTAAACATTTAGATCTTCCAGTTTATAATACAGTTCAAGAAGCCGTCACAAAAACTAATGCTAATGCAACAGTAATTTATGTGCCTGCAAAATATGCAACTAAAGCAATTCATGAAGCACTAGATGCGAGAATTGAAACAATTGTATGTATTACAGAAGGAATTCCAGTCTTGGATATGGTTGAAATTAAAAAAAGAATTGTTAATCAAAAAACAAAATTCATAGGCCCTAACTGCCCAGGTATTGTAACACCGGATGAGTGTAAAATTGGTATTATGCCAGGATTTATTCATCAAAAGGGCAAAATAGGCATAGTAAGTCGCTCTGGAACTCTTACTTATGAAGCAGTTTGGCAAACATCTCAAGTTGGATTAGGTCAAACAACTTGCGTTGGAATTGGTGGCGATCCTGTACATGGAATGAATTTCATAGATTGTATTGATTTATTTTTAAAAGATAATGAAACAAAAGGTATTTTAATGATTGGTGAGATAGGTGGAACAGCTGAAGAAGATGCCGCAGAATTTATAAATTCCTCAAAAATAAAAAAACCAATTTGTGCTTTTATAGCAGGCAAATCTGCACCTAAAGGAAAACGAATGGGTCATGCCGGAGCTATTATTTCGGGTAACAAAGGCACCGCTCAATCCAAAATACTTGCTTTAGAAAAAGCTAATGTACTTATAGCTCCATCACCAGCCTTATTAGGTGAAACAATGTTAAAAGCAATGCAAAATACACATAATAAGGTTTAATAAATATGAGGATTATATTTAATTTAGTAGTATATAACTTTTTATACAATGAACGATAATTTTTTAAATAGTGCAAACGCTCCTTATGTAGCTGAATTATATTTTAAATTTAAAAAAACACCTTCAAGCGTAGATGAAAGTTGGTTAAATTTTTTTCATTCTTTAAATGATGATGAGATTTCAATCCTTAAGGATTTTGGTGGACCACAATGGAAAAAAAGACCATCAAATATTATAGATAATATTTCTTATGATGAAATTGTTTACAAAACGCCAAATATCGAATCTGATTCTTTTAAAGTAGATACTTTAAATTCAATAAGAGCGCTAAGATTGATTAGAGCATTCCGAATAAATGGACACTTAATAGCTAGTCTTGATCCCTTAGCTATTGCAAAAAAAGATTATCATCCAGAATTAGATTACAAAAATTATGGATTTACTGAAAATGATCTAAATAAAGAAATTTTTATTGATGGTAGTTTAGGTTTAGAAAAATCTTCATTAAAAAATATTATTAAAATATTAAAAGAAACTTATTCTTCTTCGATTGGAGTGGAGTTTTTGCATATGCAACAACCTGAACAAAAACAATGGGTCCAAGAGCGTATAGAAGAGGTTCACAATAAAACTAACTTTACTGATAATGGTAAAAGAGCTATTTATAAAAGACTTCTTGAATCAGAACTTTTTGAACAATATTTAGATAAAAAATTCTTAGGAACTAAGCGTTATGGAATTGAGGGTGGCGAGTCAACAATTCCAGGTATAGAACAAATATTTAAACAAGCATGCATAGATGGTATTGAGGATATTATAATTGGAACTGCACATCGAGGTAGGCTAACATTATTAGCAACTGTTTTGGGCATGCCTTACAAAAGTATTATTTCAAAATTTCAAGGCTCAACAGATGACCCAAATGAATTTTTAGGTTCAGGTGATGTCAAATATCATTTAGGTGTTTCTTCTGATAGAGAATTTGAAGGAAAAAAAATTCATATTTCACTAACTCCTAATCCTTCGCATCTTGAGGCTGTAAATCCAGTTGTTATTGGAAAAGTTAGAGCTAAGCAAACACAATTAAAAGACAAAACAACTGATAAAGTTATTGGGCTTTTAATACATGGTGACGCAGCAATTGCTGGGCAAGGAATTGTTGCAGAGACTTTTGCGATGTCTCAATTAAGAGGTTTTAGAACAGGTGGCACAATACATTTTGTTATCAACAATCAAATAGGTTTCACGACAATGCCTCAATACGGTCGATCTGCACCTTACTGTACTGAAATTGCAAAAATGGTTCAAGCACCTATTTTCCATGTTAACGGCGATGATCCTGAAGCAGTTGTTCATGTCTGTAGACTTGCAACAGAGTTTAGAAATAAATTTAAAGAAGATGTAGTTGTTGATATGTTTTGTTACAGAAGATCAGGTCACAACGAAGCAGACGAACCTTCATTCACACAACCACTAATGTATCAAGCTATTAAAAAACATATAACAACTCGTAAAATATACGAGAAAAAAATTATTAATGAAAAAATAATTAGTATTGAAGAAGTAAATAATATTTCTAACAATTTTAAAGAATTTTTAGATAGTGAGTCTAATTTGAGCAAATCTTATAAAACAAACAAAGTTGATTGGCTTGAAGGAAATTGGAGCGGATTATCGACTGCAAGTTTTGATGCTAGAAAAGGTAAAACATCTGTAGTAGAAAAAAATTTATTAAAGATAGCAGAAAAAATTCACAAAATACCAAGTAGTTTTAATGTACATAAAAAAATAAATAAAATTTATTCAGATAGGCTTAATTCAATTAATAATAATCAATTGATTGATTGGGCCACAGCTGAATCATTGGCTTTTGCTACTCTTCTTGATGAAGGGTATGGAGTTAGACTATCTGGTCAAGACGTGGGAAGAGGAACCTTTAGTCATCGTCATGCAGTTTTATATGATCAAGTTAATGAAAAAAGATTTGTGCCTCTTAGACATTTTCAAGAAAAGCAAGGATATTTTGAAATTGTAGATAGTTTTTTATCGGAACTTGGTGTGCTAGGTTTTGAGTATGGTTATTCACAAGCTGATCCAAAAACATTAGTAATATGGGAGGCTCAATTTGGAGATTTTGCAAATGGAGCACAGGTTATGATTGATCAATTCATTACAAGTGGTGAAAGAAAATGGTTACGTATGTCTGGAATAACACTTTTGTTACCTCATGGACATGAAGGACAAGGTCCTGAGCACACAAGTGCAAGGATTGAAAGATTTTTGCAAATGTGTGCGGAAGATAATATTCAAGTTGTTAATTGTACCAGTCCAGCAAATTACTTCCATGTATTGCGTCGTCAATTACATCGTAATTTTAGAAAACCACTTGTTATACTAACTCCAAAGTCTACACTTCGTCATAAAAAAAATGTATCACCTGTTTCTCATTTTATAAATGGCTCCAGTTTTCATCGTATTTTAACTGAAAAATTATCTATAGAAGAAAAAAAATCAAAAAAAAGATTAATAATTTGTACAGGTAAAATTTATTTTGAATTAATAGAACAAATTGAAGAACTTAAATTGGAAGCAATATCAATAATTAGATTAGAACAAATTTATCCGTTTCCATACGAGAATTTCAAAGAAGAATTACAAAATTTTCAAAATGCTGAAATAATATGGTGCCAGGAAGAGCCAAAAAACATGGGTGCCTGGGGTTTTGTAAGAAGTCGTATAAAAAATGTTATGAATGATGCAGCAATAAAACAAAGTGAAATATATTATGTTGGAAGGAGCCCTTCTGCTCCTCCAGCTACAGGAATATCAGATAGACATCAAATAAATCAAAAAAGCATATTAAGACTAGCTTTAGAAGCTAATATAAAGGAAATTAGTGAAGCATGGGCTGGAGTATCACAAATAAGGGGCAAACTCCCAATTGAATAAATATCTTTAAATGTTATTAAGTTAGAAAAATGTCAGTTGAAATAATTGTTCCAACGCTAGGCGAGTCTATTACAGAAGCAACTGTTTCTAAATGGATCAAAAATATTGGTGATGAGTTTGATGTTGACGAGCCATTGGTTGAAATTGAAACAGATAAAATTACTGTGGAAGTATCTGCACCACAAGCAGGAGCACTAAAAGAGATAAATGTTAAAGCAGGAGAAAACATAAAAATAGGTGGGGTCTTAGGAATTATTAATGATACTATAAAAGTTAATAAAACATCCAATCAAACTTCTTCAAAACAAAATAATAAAAAAGATCAAAGTTTAAAAAAAGAAAACGTAAGTACAAAAATTAAAAATATAGACTCAGAAGATCAAAAGTTATCTCCAGCAGTACGTAAAATGGTGAAGGAAAATAATTTAGAATTATCAAATATAAAACCCTCTAGAGAAGATGGGCGCATTACAAAAGAAGATATAGTTAAACACTTAGCTCAGCCAAAAGAAACAATAAAACAAAATACTTTACAAAGAGAAGAGATTGTTAAAATGTCAAAAATACGCCAAACAATTGCTACTCGTTTAAAGGAAGCTCAAAATATAGCTGCGATATTAACAACTTTTAATGAAGTTGATATGACATCAATTATTGAAACTAGAGAAGCTAAGCAAAATGATTTTAAAGAAAGATATGGAGTTAAACTTGGATTTATGTCTTTTTTTGTAAAAGCAGTAGTAGTTAGTTTACAAGAATTTCCTGCTGTTAATGCAGAAATTAGAGATCATGATATAATTTACAAAAATCATTTTGATATAGGTATTGCAGTTGGTACTGAAAAGGGACTTGTAGTTCCTGTTTTGAAAAATGCAGATCAAATGAGTTTTGGTGAAATCGAAACACAGATAGTGACATTAAGTTCTAAAGCTAAAGAAGGCAGTTTGACAATGGATGATTTGACGGGGGGAACTTTTACAATTTCTAATGGTGGTGTTTATGGATCGATGCTGAGCACCCCTATTATTAATAGACCACAATCTGGGATTTTAGGAATGCATAATATAAAAAAAAGAGCAGTAGTGATTAATGATGAAATAGTGGCCAGACCAATGATGTATCTTGCCTTAAGTTATGATCATCGTATTATTGATGGAAAAGAAAGTGTAAACTTTTTAGTGTTAGTCAAAGAATTACTAGAAAATCCATCTAAACTAGTTTTGGGTTTTTAGATGAAGGATTATGACTTAATTGTTATAGGAACTGGTCCAGGTGGATATGTTGCAGCTATACGAGCTGCACAACTAGGAATGAAAGTTGCGTGTGTAGAAAAAGAAACCTCCTTAGGCGGCACTTGTCTTAATATTGGATGCATCCCATCCAAAGCACTTTTAAGTTCATCAGAAAAATTTATTGAATTTAAAAATCATTCTAATGAACATGGAATTTTAGCTGATAAAATTAATTTTGATATAAGTAAAATGATGCAGAGAAAAAATAAAATTGTAAAAAAACTAACAACAGGAATAGAGTTTCTTTTTAAAAAAAATAAAATAACACATATATCAGGACACGCATCCTTTGTTGATAATAGTACAATTAATGTTAAGGATGAAAAAGATGAGAGGAGATACTCTGCTTCAAATTTTATTATTGCAACTGGATCAAGCTCAATAAATATCCCTGCAATTTCTATTGATGAAAAAAATATTGTATCATCTACAGGTGCTCTATCTTTAGAGAAAATCCCAAGCACAATGTTAGTAATTGGAGGTGGATACATAGGCTTAGAAATGGGCTCAGTGTGGTCTCGGCTTGGTGCCAAGGTTACTGTTGTTGAAGCATTAGATCGTATTGTTCCAACAATGGATGGAGAGATAGCTGCTGAATTTATGAAGTCTTTACAAAAACAAGGAATGGAATTTAAATTATCCCATAAGGTTATTTCGGCAAAGTCATCATCAAAAAATATTGAAGTTACAATGGAAGCGATAAAAGATAAAAAACAAATAAAAGATAAATTTGATATAGTTTTAATGGCAATTGGTAGGAAACCTAATACTGAAAATTTAAATTTAGAAAAAATTGGTATTAAATTAGATGATCAAAAAGCAATTGTTATAGATAAAAAATTTAAATCAAGTGTAGATAATATTTATGCTATAGGAGATGTAGTTCCAGGCCCCATGTTAGCGCATAAAGCAGAGGAAGAAGGTATTGCTTGTGTAGAAATAATTAAAGGACAGAAAACGCATGTTAATTATGAAAATATTCCAGCAATTGTTTATACTAATCCAGAAGTTGCATCTGTTGGCAAAACAGAAGAACAAATAAAAAAGTCAAATATTGAATATAAGGTTGGCAAGTTTCCTTTCATGGCAAACGGTAGAGCGCTTACTACATCAGCGTCTGAAGGTTTTGTTAAAATTTTAGTTGATAAAAAAACTGATTCTATCCTCGGCGCTCATATAATAGGTCATGATGCAGGTCAGTTAATTGCAGAAATTGTTACCACAATGGAATTTGGTGGTAGTGCTGAAGATATAGCTCGTATTTGTCATGCCCATCCAACAACAAGTGAGGCAGTAAAAGAAGCAGCCTTAAGTGTTGATGGAAGGGCAATTCATATTTAACTAGTAATCGTGTTCAAATATTTTTTAATTCTATTGTTTGTTGCAATTCCACTAAACTCTTATTCTAAAGAAAGTAAATTTGAAAAAAGATTACAAAAGGATATAAAAAAATTATCTAAAATTAGTGGCTTTATTGATAATAATTCAAAATCATATAGCGAAGAGGAAATATCTGATAGACAAAACACTATCGTCATCATTTGGAATCATGGGCAAAGAGATGGACAGAAAAGAATTGAAAGATGTAAGAAAGGTATTAATGAACCAGAGGTAATTTCAAATTTACATAATAAAGAGATTAACGGTCTAAAAATAAAAATTTATCGCATGTGTTCTGGTGTAAGAGGTCTTAATCAACCTCAAATGGATAGAGCATGGAATTTGATTGATAAAGAAGGAAACCAAAATGGTCTTCTTGAAATAGTTGATTATGATGGAATGAGATTATTTGATAAAATCAAACAACATCTTAGAAGACAAATTGTAATTGATAAAATTGATGAACTTAGAGAAAAAGGTTTTCCTAATATTATTATGGCAGGCCAATCTTGTGGAGGTTTTTTATCAATATTCTTAACAGCTCATTTTCCAGATAAAATCAAAGGATCTATAGCTACAAATCCGGCTTGTTATGGAGAAAATGTTGCACCAAGAAATGTTGAGGGTGATAAATCAACATATTCAGCTTGGAAAGTTTTAAGAGATGATTGGGAGCAAACTATATCACAATTTGCAGAAATTAATTCTCTTGCCTTTATTCATGATAAGGATCCATATGAAAATAGTGAGACTCTTTCATTTTTAAATAAAATTAATAAATTTCAAATTGTCAACTATACTGATTTTGGTTGTAATAAAATGGCAGGAACAAGTTTTCATTCTGCTATAGTATATCCTAGAGAAGATAATTGTTTTACTAAATGGGAAGCTAAGCATAATTATATAATTAATTATTTAGAAGAAATTTTTTAAATTAATTTTTTTTACATTTTAAGATATTTTGCTCAGCAAATGCTTTCAAATTAAAAAATAATAAAAATACTACTATACTGATTCAAAAATTATTTATTTTAATTTCAATTATTTTAGTCAAATATTCAATCAAATCAACTTGTTGGTCTGGTGTAAATTTTGAGGATAAGTTAGATCCCATTGCTATAATTAAATTACTTTGATTTATTTCAGCTTTAAGCAAAATATATGATTTTATAGTACGTGATTGATTAGGAAAAAAAATCATAATCCCTTTAGGATTTTGATTAAGATATGTTTTTTTGCCATCTCTAAAATAACTATTGGCAATTCTGTTGTCTATTAATGAACTATTTATTGTTAATTTATCTTTATTTGTAAAAAAACAGTTTACACTTTTACATCCAAGAATATTCTTTAAATCTAACACAATAACATCAATAAGTTTTACGAGTGTTTTTGTATTTAGAATTCGAATCGAAGATTTTAAAATTCTTTTTTGGGAAAGGATATGGCTTTTGCCAGCTAATAAAATTTCAGTTATTTGATTTTGTAAATCAATATTTTCTCTTGAAATCTTTTTATATCTATAAGCTTCTAAATCTATAACCTTATCATTACTTTTATCTTTTAAGGGAAAGTTTAGTTGCTTGGCTAAATCTGGATATTTAACAAAGAAATTTTTATTTTTTTTTAAATATTTTATTAAATACTCTTCATCATTTTTTGACATTTTATTTTGGTAAAATCGATTGGCCTGTCTTAGACCAATCATCTAAAAATGCTTTTAAACCTTTGTCAGTTAGAGGATGATTATATAATTCGTGAATAACTTTTGGTGGAAGTGTTGCAACATCAGCTCCCATTAAGGAGGATTCAATTAAATGTTCTACAGATCTGACTGAAGCAACCAAAACCTCAGTTTTAAAATTATAATTTTTATACATAACAACTATATTTTTAATTAAGTCAGTACCTTTTTCCCCTATATCATCAAGACGACCAACAAATGGAGATATAAAAGTAGCCCCAGCTTTTGCTGCTAGAAGGGCTTGAGCTTCAGAAAAACAAAGGGTAACATTAACCATAATATTTTTCTCTCTCAATGCTTTACAGGCTTTTAAACCATTAAAAGTCAAGGGAACTTTCACAGCAACGTTTTTTGCAAAAGAAGCAAGATATTCACCCTCTTTTAGCATAGTTTCATAATCTGTTGCTGTAACTTCGGCACTAACTGGACCAGACACTATTGAACAAATTGATTTAATTGTTTTAGCCATGTCATCACCATTTTTAGCAATTAAAGATGGATTAGTTGTCACTCCATCCACAAAACCTGTAGGTATTAATTCCTCTATTTCTTCAATATTAGCTGTATCAAGAAAAAATTTCATTGATTACTGTATAGCATATAAGTGGTATTAAAAAAAATAAGATTATTAGAATTTTGATTATATAATTTAGATGTATTGCAACATAATAGTAACCAGGCCTTTTAACCAATCTTTCACTTATAATGTAGGTTTAAAGAAAGTTAAAAGAGGCCATTTAGCTATTGTCCCATTCGGTAAATCTACTGAAATTGGTATTATTATAGATATTAATGTTCAAAAACCTAATTATGACATTAAAAAAGTAATTAAAATATTAGACTCAATTTGTTTTAGTGAAAGTACAATTAATTTTATTGAATGGATAAATAATTATACATTAGAACCAATTGGATCAATTTTAAAATTATTTCTTATAAATAAAAAAATAATTGAATTTGATAATCCTAAAGAAAAAAAATTACAGATTCATCCCAAAAAAGTTTTCTTGAATGATGAGCAAAAAAAAGCAAAAAATCTAATTAAAAAATTTTTGAACACATCTTCAAAACCAATTTTATTAGAAGGAATTACAGGCTCTGGCAAAACAGAAGTGTATTTTGATATAATTGAAACTTTTATTATTAAAAAAAAACAAATACTTATAATGGTTCCTGAAATCAGTTTAACTCCACAGTTAGAGAGACGCTTTTTTGAAAGATTTGGTATAGAGGTTGAAATATGGCATTCAAAAATTTCAGAAAAAAAGAGACAAAAAGTATGGCATCAATCTTATAGAGGCGACCCCCTTATTATAATTGGTGCACGTTCTAGTTTGTTTTTGCCTTTTACTAAATTAGGATTGATAATAATAGACGAAGAACATGATCCTTCATACAAACAAGAAGATTCAATACGTTATCAAGCAAGAGATTTAGCAGTTGTAAGATCTAAATATCATAATTGTGGTCTAATATTAAGCTCAGCAACGCCTTCTCTTGAAACACAAAACAATGTTAATAAAAAAAAATATCATCATGTTTTTTTAGCAAATCAATTTTCAGGATTACCTTTGCCTGCTGTTCATCTTATAGACTTAACAAAAAATAAACTTGAAAGAAATCATTGGATTTCACCACTAATTATTTCCGAGCTATCAAAATGTTTAGAAAAAAAACAACAAGCTTTAATATTTTTAAACAGAAGGGGCTATTCTCCTTTAAGTTTATGTAGTAATTGTGGTTACAGGTTTCAATGTAATAATTGTTCCTCATGGCTAGTAAAGCATCAAGAAAAAAAACGATTAGTTTGTCATCATTGTGGAGAAATTAAACAACTAACAAATAATTGCCCTAAATGCCTAGGCAAAAATACCATCAAATCAATAGGCCCTGGTATAGAAAGAGTTGCTGAAGAGTTATCAAATCATTTTCCAACAAAAAATATAAATATTATGTCAAGTGATAACGCTAACACTACTAAAAAAATAAAATTAATAATTGAAAAGTTTTCTAAAAATAAAATTGATATTTTGGTTGCTACGCAAATAATGGCGAAAGGATATGACTTTCCCAACTTATCTTTTGTAGGTGTTATTGATGCAGATGCAGGTTTATTTGGGGGCGATATGAGGGCTGTTGAAAAAACTTTTAATCTTCTGCAGCAAGTAAGTGGTAGGGCAGGTAGAGCAAAACAAAGAGGTAAAGTTCTTATACAAACTTACTACCCTGAACAGCCTGTAATAAAATCACTTAAAAATCAAGACAGAAACTCTTTTGTTAAGCAGGCTTTAAAAGATAGAGAAAATTTTAAAATTCCACCTTTTGGTTATATGACATCTTTAATTATTTCAGGCCCGTTTAAGAGTAAATTAGAGAAATACGCATCACAATTAGTTAAAATTTCAAATAAAGATAAAGAGATATCTTTGCTAGGACCAGTTGAAGCCCCCATTTTTTTGCTTAGGGGTAAATATAGGTACAGAATACTATTAAAAGGCAATAATAGAAAAAACTTGAACAAACTTACACTTAATATGCTAAAAATCAGTCCAAAACCTGCCTCAATTAAGGTTGTTGTTGATGTTGACCCCTATTCATTTATGTAAATTACCCACAGTTCCTTATATAATTTTTTAAATATCCGAATTTGACGCACAAACTGACAGTTTACCTACTTTTTCTGATGTGTTAATACCCACACACAAATTCCTTACGGAGAACAATTTAATGGCATCACAACTTGCATCTGGAGACTTGATATCAGATAGATATGCGTCTGCTTTGTATGACTTAGCTGCAGAAAAAAAACTAGTTGATCCTGTTCTAGGTGATCTATCCAATTTAAAAAATATTTTAAATGAAAATAAAGAATTGCGCTTAGTTATTAAAAGCCCTTTAATAAGCTCTTCAGATAAACTTAATATTTTTGAAACTTTATTAAAAAAAATTAATGCCAATGAACTAACAAGTACTTTTGTTAAAGTAATTGAAAAAAATAAAAGATTTTCTAACCTTGCATCAATCATTTTTCAATTTATTAATATCAATTCTCAAAAAAGAGGTGATGTGCTTGCTGATATAACTTCTGCAGATGAATTAAATGATGATCAGAAAAATAATATTACTAATCAGCTAAAAAGTATTTTAGGTGACAAGTTATCATTATCATTTGATGTTGATCAAAATATTATGGGTGGACTAATTGTTAAAGTGGGATCAAAAATGATTGATACTTCACTAGCTAATAAAATAAATAAACTTAAAATCGCAATGAAGGGGGCGTAATGGAAATAAAAGCAGCTGAAATTTCATCAGTAATAAAAGATCAGATTGCCAATTTTGAAACTAAAGCAGATGTAGCTGAGGTTGGAACAGTACTAAGTGTTGGAGACGGTATCGCGCGTGTATATGGTCTCGATAAAGTACAAGCTGGTGAGATGGTAGAATTTCCAGGTGGTATTAAAGGTATGGCCCTTAACCTTGAAATGGATAACGTCGGTGTTTCTATCTTTGGTGATGATACAGGTATTAAAGAAGGTGATACAGTTAAACGTACAGGAGAAATTGTTGATGTTCCTGTAGGAAAAGAACTATTAGGTCGAGTTGTTGATGGTTTAGGTAATCCGATTGATGGGAAAGGTCCTATAAAATCTTCTGAAAAAAGAAGAATTGAATTAAAGGCACCAGGAATTATTCCTCGTCAAAGTGTATCTGAGCCTATGCAAACTGGAATCAAAGCTCTTGATGCTCTTGTTCCTGTTGGAAGAGGCCAGCGAGAACTTATAATTGGTGATAGGCAAACTGGGAAAACAGCTGTAGCAATTGATACAATATTAAACCAAAAATCTGTTAACAAATCTAACAACGAAAAAGATAAACTATATTGCATTTATGTTGCTATCGGTCAAAAAAGATCAACAGTAGCACAGATTGTTAAAACTCTAGAAGATAACGGCGCAATGGAATACACTATTGTTGTATCTGCAACTGCATCAGAGCCAGCTCCTCTTCAATTTTTATCGGCTTACACTGGTTGTACAATGGGTGAATTTTTCAGAGATAATGGAATGCATGCTCTTATAGTTTATGATGATTTGTCCAAACAAGCTGTTGCTTATCGACAAATGTCTTTATTGTTACGAAGACCTCCAGGTCGTGAGGCATATCCAGGTGATGTTTTTTATATTCATAGCCGCCTACTTGAAAGAGCTGCAAAAATGAGTGATGAGCACGGAGGCGGAAGTTTAACGGCCTTACCAATTATTGAAACACAAGCTGGTGATTTATCTGCTTATATTCCAACTAACGTTATTTCAATAACGGACGGTCAAATTTTCTTAGAGACCAACTTATTTTTTGCTGGTATCCGTCCAGCGATTAACGTTGGTTTATCTGTTAGTCGTGTTGGTTCTGCTGCACAAACTAAAGCAATGAAAAAAATTGCTGGTCCAGTTAAACTTGAATTAGCTCAGTACCGTGAAATGGCGGCCTTTGCTCAGTTTGCTTCTGATTTAGATGCATCTACTAAGCAATTACTAGATCGTGGAGCTAGATTAGTTGAAATCTTAAAACAAGGACAATATTCTCCTCTCACAGTATCCGAACAAGTTGTATCTATTTACGCAGGTGTTCGAGGTTACTTAGATAAGGTAGCTGTTAATGATGTGGTTCGTTTTGAAACAGAAGTTTTAAATGAAATCAGATCTAGCCATGATGATCTACTGAATGCTATAGCAAATGAAAAAGAATTATCAAAAGAGAATGATGATAAATTAAAGTCAATCTTAGATAAAATTGTTGAACAATTTAAGAGTAACTAAAAATGCCAAGTTTAAAAGATATTAAAACACAGATTAACTCTGTAGTATCTACAAAGAAAATTACTACGGCAATGAAAATGGTTGCTGCAAGCAAATTGCGCAGATCTCAAGAGAAAGCAGTGGCAGCGAGACCATATTCTTCGGGTCTAGAAGAAATGCTATCTTCTTTAGCTGCTTCAGCAGCATCTGGAGAGGGCATAGTTAGACTTCTCACAGGTACTGGTAGTGATCAAAATTATATTGTTGTTCCTGTTAGTGCCGATAGAGGTCTTTGTGGTGGTTTTAATAGTAGCATCAATAGAGAAACATTTAAGTTGGTAAAGTCTCTTGAGCAAGAAGGAAAAAAAGTTCAACTTATGCCAGTTGGAAAAAAAAGTAGAGATTTTTTCAACCGTGTTTTAAAAGATAAAATTGTCGAGAGTTTTATTGATTTAAACGTTTCAACTAATGGCTATGATTCTGCACTTAATGTATCAAACAAACTTCAAGATTTATACTTTGATGGTAAATTTGATAAATGTATTTTAGTATTTAACAAATTTAAATCTGCAATTACTCAAGAAGTTACACAACAACAACTTATACCATTAGATGTATCAGAGTCATCAAAAGAAGATAAAGAAGTTAGCAATGAAGCAAAAACAATCTACGACTATGAACCTGATGAAGAAACTATATTAAAGGATTTACTTCCTAAAAATGTTTCTATTCAAATTTTTAAAGTATTATTAGAGAGTGATGCAGGTGAACATGGAGCCAGAATGGCAGCAATGGATAATGCTACACGTAATGCTGGTGAAATGATAGATGGCTTAACGCTAAAATATAACAGAACGCGACAAGCGTTTATAACTAAAGAATTAATTGAAATTATTTCTGGAGCTGAATCAATATAAAAGGGGGATATATGGCTAATAATTTAACTGGAAAAATATCACAAGTTCTTGGAGCTGTTGTGGATGTGGAGTTCGATGGTGAACTTCCTGCAATTATGAATGCTTTAGAATTAGATAATGATGGAACAAGACTTTTACTTGAGGTTGCTCAGCATTTAGGAGAAAATGCAGTTAGAACAATTGCAATGGATACAACTGATGGATTAGTAAGAGGTCAAACAGTAAAAGACACAGGTGCCCCTATTTCTATGCCTGTAGGTCCTGAAACACTTGGCCGTATAATGAACGTTGTTGGTGAACCTGTTGATGAAAGAGGTGATATCGGTACAACAAAAACTTATCCTATTCATCGACCTGCCCCTGAGTTCGTTGATCAGTCTACAGAAACAGAAGTTCTTGTAACAGGAATTAAGGTTGTTGATTTATTAGCGCCATATGCCCGAGGTGGTAAAATTGGATTATTTGGCGGAGCCGGTGTTGGTAAAACAGTTTTAATTATGGAGCTTATAAATAATATTGCAAAGGCACACGGGGGTTATTCCGTTTTTGCCGGTGTTGGTGAAAGAACTCGAGAAGGTAATGATCTTTATCATGAGATGATTGAGTCTGGGATTATTGACCTCAAAGGAAAAGATTCCAAAGTTGCATTAGTGTATGGACAGATGAATGAGCCTCCGGGAGCAAGAGCAAGAGTTGCATTATCAGGATTAACCCAAGCTGAATATTTCAGAGATGAAGAAGGTCAAGATGTGTTATTCTTTGTTGATAATATCTTCCGATTCACTCAAGCTGGATCTGAGGTATCAGCTCTTTTAGGACGTATTCCATCAGCTGTTGGATATCAACCTACATTAGCAACAGATATGGGTGCTTTGCAAGAGCGTATAACAACAACAAAAAAAGGATCGATTACTTCAGTTCAGGCAATTTATGTTCCTGCTGATGACTTAACAGACCCTGCCCCTGCTACCTCTTTTGCTCACTTAGATGCAACAACAGTTTTGAACAGGGCTATTTCAGAAAAAGGTATTTACCCTGCAGTGGATCCACTTGATTCAACTTCAAGAATTCTAGATCCACAAGTTGTTGGTGATGATCATTACAGAGTTGCCAGGGAAGTACAAAGAGTACTTCAAACGTATAAAAGTCTTCAGGATATTATTGCTATTCTTGGAATGGATGAGTTATCAGAAGAAGATAAGCTTACAGTTGCTAGAGCAAGAAAAATTGAGAAATTTTTAAGCCAACCTTTCTTTGTTGCAGAAATCTTTACTGGTTCTCCAGGAAAATATGTTGATCTTGAAGATACTATAAAAAGTTTTGATGGTCTCGTTAAAGGTGAGTATGACCATATGCCAGAGGCAGCTTTTTATATGGTAGGGGGAATTGAAGAAGCATTAGAAAAAGCTAAGAAACTTGAAACCGAAGCAGCTTAATGACAAAAATTTCATTTGATTTAGTTTCTCCTGAAAAACTTATCTTTAGTGATGAAGTAGGAATGATTATTGTTCCAGGAAAGGATGGAGATTTAGGCGTTCTTCCTGGACATAGCAAATTAGTATCTTCATTAAGACCTGGACGCGTCATGGTATATGGAGAAGATAAAAATTTACTAAAGTCATTTTTTGTTTCTGGAGGTTTTGCTGAAGTTAATCCTGAAAAGTGTATTCTTCTTGCAGAATCTGTCGATGAAGTGAGTGCATTAGATAAAAATTCTATTGAAAAAGAGATCCAAGAGCTTGAAAGCAATGCTAATAATGATGAAAAAGAAAAACTTTTAATAGCTAATGCAAAGATTGAAGCTTTAGATTCTTCGTTTTATGAAAAGATTTAAATTATTATAATTTTTCACACATTTCATAATCATTTTCTATCCACGTATCTTTAAAATAAGAATTGTTTTTTTTATAGTTTTGTTGAAATATTTGAATAAAAAAAATAATTGAAGATTTAAATATTTCTAACTGATCATTGTAAGTTTTTTCTTCATCCGCAGAACCCTTATTATCAATTGCTTGATTTATTGCTGATTGTAGAAAAATTTTATATCTTGTTTCAAGTTCATTAATATTTAATTCAACTGGAGGCATTGCAGAAAGAGCGCCATAAATGGCTGAACACCGTTGCATCAATAGTAATGATTTTTCACCTTGGTTTTTAATATTTTTAAAAGACTCCTCTAATGATTTAAGCTCACTTCCATTTGCATTTACAAAAAAAAATATTAAAAAAATAAAAATAAATTTTTTCATTTAAATATATCAAAAAATTCATCTAATACTTTTGCATAAACTTTTCTTTTGAAGGGTACTATATTTTCAACGAGCAAGTTGTGATTTGACCATTTCCATTCACTGAATTCTGGGTTATCTGTTCCTACATTTATTTCAGAGTCTTTTCCCAAAAATTTAAATGCAAACCACTTTTGTGTTTGGCCTATGTACTTTTTGCCCCAAGGCAAAGTATTCAAAGTCTCTTGAGGAATTTCATAATTAATCCATTGTTTTGATGATTTTATTAAACTCGCATTGTTGGTGCCAATTTCCTCCATCATTTCACGCCATACAGCTTCTTCTGGTATTTCATAGTTATCTATCCCACCTTGAGGCATTTGCCAAAATCCACTTGGGTGATCAAGTCTTTTACCTACTAGGATTTCTTTTTTTGGATTTAAAATCATCATCCCAACACATTTTCTATATTCTTTTGTCATTAGTTTGTTAGAGATTCTTTATATATACTTAATCCTCTAATCAAATCTAAAGCGCGTTGTAATTGAAAATCTTTTTTTAATTTCTTTTCTTTTTCAGATAGTTCTTCTTCAGAGCTTTCTTCTGTGTTTTTATTTTTATCTTCTTTATCAAGAGAGTCTTTCAAATCTGCTTCTGAAAAGTTTTGATAATCAAATGATTCAAAAACCCCTTGTTCTACTATAATATCTGGGACTATTCCTTTTCCTTGAATAGACTTACCCGAAGGAGTGTAGTATCTAGCAGTAGTCAGTCTTATACCAGTCATCTCATTTGAGTTTGATTTTTGAAAAGGAATAATGCTTTGCACGGAACCCTTGCCAAAGGAATTAGTGCCTATAACAATAGCTCTTTTATGATCTTGAAGTGCCCCAGCTACAATTTCTGCAGCTGAAGCTGAGCCACCATTAATTATAATGACTAAGGGTTTTTTGTTAATGAGATCACCACTTTTTGCATTATATCTTTTAATATCTTTTTTTTCTCTACCTCTAGTAGAAACAATCTCACCTTTTTCTAGGAATATATCAGTAACCTTTACAGCTTGATCTAATAGTCCTCCAGGATTAGATCTTAAATCTAGGATATATCCTTTTTCATTTTGACCTAATTCTTTTTTAATTCTTTTAATTGATTTTTTTAAACCATCTTCGGATTGTTCAGAAAAAGAAGTAACTCTTAAGTAACCAATATTTTCATAAATTTCACTTTTAACAGATTGTACTTTGATAATATCTCTTATAATAGTTAGTTCAAAAGGTTCTAAGCCTTCTCGAGAAATTGTAATTGTAATTGGTTCTCCTCTATCACCTCTCATCAAATCAACAGCTTCATTCAAAGTTAATCCAAAAACTGGTGTTTCATTTATTTGAATAATATAATCACCAGCTAAGACGCCAGCTTTATATGCAGGAGTATCTTCAATTGGAGAAATTACTTTAACAAAACCTTCTTCTAAAGTTATTTCAATTCCCAATCCACCAAACTTACCTTTGGTGTCAACTTGCATTTCTTTCCAAATTTCTGCATTCATAAAACCTGAATGAGGATCAAGACCAGTTAACATTCCGTCTATAGCTTTTTCAATTAGTTCCTCATCAGTTACTTCCTCAACATATGATGAGCGTACTCTGTCAAAAACTTGACCAAATAAATCTAAATATTCATAGGTTTCCTTGCTTTTTGTCTTAGCCGAAGCTGGAAAACTAAAAATTAAGCATATTGTAAAAAAATTAATTAAAAAATATTTTATCATAAATATTAAACTGATTTTGATTCTAAATTATCAAAACTTATATCCCATAATTTTTCTAAACTATATAATTCTCTTACTTCTTGTCGAAATAAATGGACGATTATTGAACCAGCATCGACAATGACCCAATCACTTTTTTGAAGACCTTCTGGAGAAGGGCAATATATGCCAACTTTTTTAAGTTTTTTTACTAAATCATCCGCAACTGCATTCGCGTGTCTCGTTGATCTGCAAGTCCCTATAATAAAACTATCAGCTATAGATGATTTATTTTTTAAACTTACCACTTTAATATTTTCTGTCTTAGCATCATCTAGAATTGTATAAATATTATCTTTTAAAGAAAATTTACTATTATTCATATCTTAAAATTTCACGTTGATTCCTTATTTCAGTCGAAGATATCTTAATTTCCTTATTCTTAATCCATGTCCAAGCAGGCAGTTTAGAAAAATATTTTTTATCTAATATAGTAGTTGTGATTTTATAATTTTCAAAAGTTTTTAATGCAATACTTTTCAAAGCCTTTTCATTATAGCCATGTCTTTTAAAAATAACAATAGGTATATCTTCAAAAATTAAACGCCATTTTTGCCATTTATGAAAATTTAATAAATTATCAGCACCCATTAACCAAAAAAAATTTATATTTTTATAATATCTTTTAATATAATTAATTGTTTGATAAGAATATTTAGAGTTAATACTTTTTTCGACTTCTTTTATTTTAATTGGATAATTTTTTGTGATAACTTTACAATTTTTTATTCTTTCAGAATATGTAGCAGGTCGAGAAATCTTTAAAGGATTTTGTGGAGTAACTAGCCACCATATTTCATCAAGTTTTAAGATTTTTTTTGCTTCTAGAGAAATATATAAATGTCCATTATGAGGAGGGTCAAATGAACCGCCCAGTAATCCTATATTTTTCAACTAAGGCCTTTCATGTCCATTTCCGTGGACTATGTATTTAAAGCTTGTTAAATGGGCTGCTCCTACTGGGCCTCTTACATGTAATTTATCTGTAGAAATTCCAATTTCAGCTCCAAAGCCAAATTCACCACCATCTGCAAATTGTGTTGATGCATTTTTTAATATTATAGCACTATCAATATTTTTATAAAATTTTTTAAAAGTAGATTCATTTTCTGTAATTATAGCTTCAGTATGACCAGAAGAATATTTATTAATGTGTTTAATAGCTCCTTCAACGCCATCAACTATTTTTACTGATAAAATTTTATCTAAATATTCAGTAGACCAATCTTCTTCAGAAGCACCAATAAAGTTATTATTTAATTTTTGTATATATTCATCTCCCCTTATTTCACAATTTACATTCAACAAAGGCTCTAATAATTCTGAGGCGTAATTCTTAATATTTCCATCAATTAATAAAGTTTCTGTTGCACCACATATTTCGGGTCTTCTCATTTTACTATTAAATAAAACTTTTTTAGCTACTTCAATATTAGCATCTTGATCAACAAATACATGACAAATACCATCAAGATGCTTTATTACAGGAATAGAGCTTTCTTTATTAATTTTTTTAATTAAATTTTTTCCACCACGTGGGATAATTATATCTATAAATTTATTCATTTTTAAAAGGTAATTAACAGCTTCACGATCAACTGTAGGTATCATTTGGGTTATGTGATTTGGTAATTTGGCTTCTAAGAAAGAATTATTAATAATCTTTACCAATTCATTGGAAGAATAAAAACTATCACTTCCACCACGAAGTATTACAGCATTACCAGCTTTCATTGCAATACATGTCGCGTCCACAGTTACATTCGGTCTTGATTCATATATTACTCCTATGACTCCAATTGGAACTGCAATTTTTTGAAACTCTAATCCATTTGGTTGAGTCCATTTTTCGAGTACCTTTCCTACTGGATCTGGTAATTTTATTATATCTTCTATGCTTTTAGATATACCCTCAATAGATGTTGCGCTTAGGGTTAATCTGTTAATTAAAGGAGAACTCAAAGAGTTTTTTTTTGCATTATCTATATCTTTTTTATTTGCATCTAAAATTTTTTCAGAATTTTTTAAGATATTTTCTGATAATATTTTTAGAGCACTATTTTTCTCTTCATTACTAAGAATAGCTATAGATCTTGCAGCATTTTTAGCATTTTTGCCTAAATCATTAACAATTTGTTCTATACTCATTGAACCTTTACAAGATCATCTTTGTGAATGATTTCGTCTCTTCCTTCATAACCTAAAATTTTACTAATATCTTTTGAATTCTTTCCCATTATTTTTTTTGCTTCATTAAAATCATATGCTGAAACTCCGATTCCAATTTTATTCTTTTTTGCAGATAAAATAGTAATTACATCTCCTCTTCTAAAACTTCCTTTTATATCTATTATTCCCGCAGGAAGTAAGCTTTTATTTTGCATAATTGCTTTTAGGGCCCCATCATCAATTATTAAAAAACCATTAGGATGAAGATGATTTAATAGCCATTTTTTTCGGGCAGAAGTTGGAGAGTTTTGAGCATAAAATATTGTAGAATTATTATGATTTATACCTAGCAAGGGTTTTGAATTATTATTACCAGTTATAATAGTAGAACAACCGTTAGTCATACACATTTTAGCAGCCCAAATTTTTGTTGTCATTCCACCGCTTCCAATTTCAGAAGATTGTGAGTCTGCCATTTTTTCAATTTTTTTATCAATTTTATAAATTTTTTTTATTTTTTTTGCTTCTTTACTATTTTGAGGATTGGTTGAATACAATCCATCAATATCACTTAATAAAATCAATAAATCTGCATCAACCATTTGCGCGACTCTTGCAGCTAGTCTGTCATTGTCACCATACTTAATTTCTTCAGTTGCCACTGTATCATTTTCATTAATTATAGGAATTATATTGTTATTATGTAGTGCATTTATTGTTTTGCGTGCATTTAGATATCTCCTACGTGTTTCGCTATCGTCAAGTGTGAGCAATATTTGTGCAGTATCAATATTATTTTTCTTTAACTTTTGTTTCCAATTATGGGCTAGCTCAATTTGACCTATGGCAGCCGCAGCTTGCTTCTCTTCTAGTCTTCGTAAGGTTTTTTTGTTTTTAAATAATTCTGCACCTAAAGCAATAGCACCAGAACAAACAATAGTAATTTTTGTGGTTTTATGAAGAACTTTAATATCTTTTGCTAAACTATTAAACCAAACCGACTTTATTTTTTTTGTTTTAGGATTAATAATTGATGAAGAACCAATTTTAATTACTAACTTTTTATATTTACTAATCATTTTATTTTTTACATCTCTCAAATAATAGTTCTAATAACTCTTTTATACCATCTTGTGAAAAACTTGATATTGACATTGGTAATTGCCCACATATTTTTTTTAAATCTTTTCTCTGTTTATCAATATTTTTATCTAATAAATCTACTTTTGTTAATACAATAATTTCTTGTTTTTCATTTACGTTTTTTCCATATTTGCTCAATTCATTTTTTATGGCTCTATAGTTATTTAAATAATTTGGATCAGAGCTATCTATAAGATGTAACACAATTTTACACCTTTCAATATGTGCAAGAAATTTATCACCCAATCCCCGGCCTTCATGAGCACCTTCAATTAATCCAGGAATATCAGCAAATACTATTTCATTATCAAACTTTTTAACAACACCTAGAACTGGATGTAAGGTTGTAAAAGGATAATCTGCAATTTTAGGTTGAGCATTAGATATTTTTGATAAAAAAGTTGATTTCCCAGCATTTGGCTTACCAACAATACCAACATCTGCAAATAATTTCAAAGATAGTAATACATACATTTCTTCAATCTCTTCTCCTTCTGTAAATTGTCTTGGAGCTTGATTAGTTGATGACTTAAAATGAGTATTCCCCAAACCTCCCTTACCACCTTTAACAAGAATTATTTTTTGATTTTTATTTATTAAATCTGCAAGTAAAACAGTTTTATCCTCATTATATATCTCTGTTCCAGGAGGTACTTTTATAATTATGTCTTGTCCACTTGCTCCAGTTTTATTTTGTCCCTTGCCATTTTCTCCAGATTTTGCTTTAAAATGTTGCTGATATTTAAAATCTATTAGCGTGTTTAAATTGTTATCAGTTAAAAATATTACATCCCCACCTTTTCCACCATCGCCCCCATTAGGACCTCCAAATTCAATATATTTTTCCTTTCTAAAACTAACACATCCATTCCCACCCTTTCCTGAAGAAATATATATTTTTGCCTCATCTAAAAATTTCATAGAATTTAAATTTACTTTTATTAATTAATTTATGCAGGAATTACTGAAACGTAAGTGCGAATACGAGTTTTTTTAAATGTAACTTTTCCATTTGATGTTGCAAAAATAGTATGATCTTTTCCTATTCCAACATTTGAGCCTGGGTGAAATTTAGTGCCCCTCTGGCGAATTATAATATTACCAGCTAAAACATTTTGTCCGCCGTATTTTTTTACACCTAATCTTCGACCTGCCGAGTCGCGACCGTTACGTGAACTACCACCTGCTTTTTTTGTAGCCATAAATTATTTTTTAACCTTTTTTACAGTTTTTTTTGTTGTTTTTTTTACAGAAGTATTTTTTTTAGCTACTTTCTTTTTTGTATCTTTAGCTTTTATTGTTTTTTTAGTTTCTGTGGTTTTCTTAGGTGTTACCTTTTTTTTATCATCAGTAACTTTACTGGAAGCCACTTTGTCATTTTCTTTTTTCTCTGAGATAATTTTTTTTGAACCTAAAGATATTGATTCAATTTTTAAAACAGTTAAGCTTTGTCTGTGTCCTTGAGTTGAGCGATAATTTTGACGTTTTCTTTTTTTAAAAACTATAATTTTTTTATCTCTGATTTGATCTAATATTTTGGCTTCTATTTGAGCCCCTTCCACTAAAGGAGTGCCTATTTTATTAATTTTATCATCAGATACAGCTAAGATATCTTTAAAAGAAATATTATCACCCTTTTTACCTTCTAATTTCTCAACTTTGAGAATTTGTCCAGCTTTTACTGAATATTGTTTTCCACCTGTTTTAAATACTGCTAGCATAATATTCTTTCAAGAAAGCCGGGATTTATAATGAAGCAGATAAATAGTCAAATGAAAAGAAGCACAAATACACTGTTTTTAAAGATAATTTACTAAAAAACGTCTTTTTTTTCTCTGAGAAATTTAAACATTTCAAAATTACTAAAATTGTACTTTTTTTTAAAATTATCAAAATAGCTAGAAGATGGATTTAAAAAGGGGTTAATTTTTTTTTCTTCATTCAAAGAAAATGGAATTGTGCAATTATTGATACTGAATTGCTTTTCAATTTTATTTCTTTCAAGCTCAAATATTTTAAAATTATTGAACTGACTTTCTAAAAAAGAAAGATTTTTCATTGTATATTCAATATATCTTGGTGCTATCTGGAAAATTATTTATCTTTTTTAATGAGTTAAACATTTGTTCAAACGTTCCTTCAAAAATTCTACCACAGCCTAATCTAAATAAAGTATCACCGGAAAATAAAATAGAATTTCTTTGATCATACAAAATCATATGCTCAAGGGTGTGTCCAGGTGTAGAAATAGAAATAAATTCATTTAGCTTTGTTGTTATTTTTAAATTATCAGATAATATATGGGTTGTGCCATCTATAGAAAAGTTTGGAGAAAAAACTTTAACATGAGGAAATTCTTTTAAAATTTCTTTTACACCGCCAACATGATCATAATGATGATGAGTTAAAAAAATACTATCTAAGGATGAATTATTTTTTTTTATATATTCAATATGGGAAACGCTTTCAGCAGGATCAATTATAATTATAGATGAGCTAGAATTAGATTTAAGTATATACGAATAGTTATCAGTTAATTGTGGAATTATTTGAATAGAGATTTCCTTCATTGTTTTGCTAGGGCTGAGTTGTTCACAAAGGATTTTTTAGAAGATTTTAATTTAATTGGTTCATATGATTTATAACTTAAAAGAAAAATTGCTTCGTGCGCAATTAGATTTGCAGCACTTATACTATTAGGTATATCAAATTGTTTGCCACTTGATGAAAGTCCAATACTTTTTTCTATAACAATATTTAATTCTGCACATAAACTTAAGAAATCTTTTATAGTAAAAAAATGAATATTAGGTGTGTCGTGCCATTCATATGGTAAAATATTAGTTACAGGCATTTTGCCTTTAAATAAAAGTTGTGTTCGTATTTTCCAATGACCAAAATTAGGAAAAGAAACTATAGCCTTGCCACCGATTCTTAATAGCTCTAGAAGAGCATTTTTAGGTTTGATCATTGCTTGTAATGTTTGGCTTAAAATTACATAATCAAAACTCTTATTTGAGTATTGAGATAGATCAGTTTCTGCATCTCCTTGAACAACTGAGTATCCTTTTGATATTG
>CACPNW010000004.1 GCA_902635455.1 uncultured Alphaproteobacteria bacterium
GATTTAACATTGAGTGAAGAATGCTACGAAATTCAAAGTAGTTTTCTAAGTCCTAAACATAAGTTGCGCGATAAATTACCTAAAATTATTATAAATAAAATTAACTTAAACAATAAAAAAATTTTTTTAAAAAATAAAACTTATTTAGTTAAAGCAAATGAGCAACTTAATTTAAATAACAATATCAAAGGTTTGTGTAATCCAAAAAGTAGTACAGGGAGATTAGATATTTTTTGTAGAACTATCTTAGATTACAGTGATGAATATGAAAAAATACCTTTAAATTATAATGGTGAAATTTTTTTAGAAATTACTCCTAGATCTTTTGATATTGAATTTGTGGCTGGAGATTCATTAAATCAAATGAGATTAGTATATTCTCAAAATATGTATTTTAGCGATAATGAATTAGAAAAATTAAATAAAAATAATCCAATTACTTTTGATGAAAAAAATAATATTAGTTTACCCAATATTGATAATGGATTAAAAGTTTCAGTAGATCTTTCATCAAAAAATCTAATAAGTGCTTATAAAGCTAAAAAGAAAACACCGACTTTGGTTTTCAAAAAAATAAATTTCCATAAAATAAATAATTTTTGGCAACCACTTGAAACTAAAGAAAACTCATTAATCATTGAAAGAGATAATTTTTACATATTAAAGTCTAAAGAAAAAATTAGAATACCAAAAAATACAGCTGGGGAAATGATACCTTATGATACTGGAATAGGTGATTTTAGAGTTCATTATGCAGGCTTTTTTGATCCTGGCTTTGGAGAAGCAAAAGGTTCTTTTGCTGTTCTAGAAGTTAAAACTAATGAAGTACCTTTTTTATTAGAACATGGCCAAACTATTGCCAGAATTAAATATGAAAAGTTGAATAAAGTATCTAGCGTGGTATATGGTAAAGAAATAAAATCTAATTATCAAAATCAAGGACTTGCCCTTAGCAAACACTTTATTTAATTAAAAAAATGAAAAAAATTCTTATAATAAATGGACCAAATCTAAATTTACTAGGTAATCGTGAAATTGGTGTTTATGGAAAAGAATCTTTAAGCGATATTGAAAATGAATGTTTAGAAAAATGTAAATTATTAGAAATAAATTGTGAATTTGTTCAAAACAATAATGAGGGAGAAATTATCAATTTAATTCAATCAGTAGAAAAAAATTTTGATGGATTAATTATTAATCCAGCAGCTTATACACATACTTCTGTTGCTATCCTGGATGCTTTAAGGTCAGTAACAAAACCTAAAATTGAAATCCATTTATCAAATATTTATACCAGAGAAGAATATAGAAAAAAAAGCATTACTTCTGAAGCAGTAAATGGGCTAATTTGTGGTTTTGGGGCTTATAGCTACATTCTTGCAATTGAAGCTATTAAAAATATGATTTATAATTAATATTATGACTAAAATAGATAAAACTGATATTGAAAATATAAAGCTAATTTCAAAAGAAGCTAAGATTCAGAAAATAAATAAGGTTAAAATAAAAAAGGGTAATTATGAAATAGAAATATCTTCAATAAATAATTTGCCTGATTTGAATCAGAAGCATTTAAAAGAAAATAAAAATGAAGTGATTAGCGCCAAATCAGATAAAGAAATTGTTAATGATGAAAATATTGTTAAATCACCAATGGTTGGAGTTGCATATCTTTCTGCTGATCCAAACACTAAACCATATGTTAAGATAGGCCAACATGTTAAACAAGGTGATACTTTGTTATTAATTGAAGCAATGAAAACTTTTAATGAAATTAAAGCACCAAAATCAGGTGTTATTAAGAAAATTGTAATATTGAATAGTCAGCCTGTTGAATTTGGTGACAATCTAATCATTTTTGAATAATGTTCAAAAAAATACTTATCGCAAATAGAGGCGAAATTGCATTACGTATACTAAGAGCTTGTAGAGAATTGGGTATTAAAACTGTAGCAATCCATTCTGATGCTGATGAAGCAGCTATGCACGTTAGAATGTCAGATGAAAGTATATGTGTTGGTCCTGCTTCTGCTCAGTCTAGTTATTTAAATATACCAGCTATAATTACTTCTGCAACAATGAGTAATGTTGATGCGATACATCCAGGCTATGGTTTTCTAAGTGAGAATAAAAGATTTGCAGAAATAATTGAAGAACACAACATTAAATTTATTGGTCCAAGTTCAGAGCATATTGGTATGATGGGTAACAAAATCTTAGCTAAAAAAATTATGATTGATAACGGTGTACCAGTAGTTCCTGGTATCGACAAAGTTAATGATGAAAATGAAATTAAATCATTTATAAAAAAAGTTGAACTTCCAGTTATTATTAAAGCTTCAAGTGGTGGTGGTGGCAAAGGTATGAGAGTAGTATATAAAGAAGAAGATTTACAGGAGTCAATTGCAGCAGCTAAAGTAGAGTCAAAAAAATCTTTCAATGATGATACAGTTTATATAGAAAAATTTTTAACTAAACCTAAACATATAGAAATTCAAATCTTATCTGACTCTCATGGTAATGTTGTTACATTAGGTGAAAGAGATTGTTCAATTCAAAGAAAGCATCAAAAATTAATTGAAGAAAGTCCAAGTAATTTATTAACCAGTGAGCAAAGAAAAGAGATAAGTTCTCTTTGTCAAAAAGCTATTAAAACTATTGGTTATGAAGGGGCAGGAACAATAGAGTTTTTATTTGAAAATGGCAAATTTTATTTTATGGAAATGAATACCAGACTTCAAGTTGAGCATCCTGTTACAGAAATGGTTACGGGAATAGATTTGGTTAGAGAACAAATTGAAATAGCTAATGGAAAAAAGCTATCTATAAAACAAGAAGATATAAATTTAAAAGGTCATTCTATAGAGTGTCGTATTAATGCAGAGCATCCTGAAAATTTTATACCTTCTCCAGGAACTATTACTCAATATCATCAGCCGGGCGGACTTGGCATTAGGGTTGATTCAGCAGTATATCAAGGATATTCAATACCATCTCATTATGATAGTATGATAGGTAAGCTTATTACTTATGCAGACAATAGAAGCGAATGTATATCAAAAATGAAAAGGGCTTTAGAAGAATATGTAATAATGGGGATTAATACTAATATACAACTGCATCAAAAAATAATTAAATCAAAAGAATTTATTTCTGGAAAATATGATATAAATTTTCTATCAAAATTTTTACAATTTAAATAAGCTTAGGTACACTCAATTAACCATAAATCATAAATAGGATGTTCTAGAGGAGTTACATCAGGGGCTGATGATATCATCCATCCTCTATAAATATACTGATTAGATTTTTTTAATCTATCTTTGACTTCAATTAATACATAATTTTCTGGGATTTCTTCAGGTGGGCTACTGAGGCAAGCGTAAATTTTAATAGTTAAATAATCCCATTCAACAACAGAATTTGCTAAAATACTTTTTTCATTAACCCTATTTGTGATTTTATCCAGTAGCTTTAATTTTGCATAATTCTTAGCTATAGGATCGGCATACAAAAAAGTGCAAATAAAAAGAAAAAAGGAAATATATTTAAGGAGTCCAGGACTCATAATCATTTTTTTCTTTTTCTGGATTATAAGAACTAGATAAAGGATGTGATGATGGAAAATATGCTTTAGTAGTTCCAGTTAAATTAGGCTCAAGATCTTTTTGCCAACTATACTTATGTGAATAATTTGTTGGAGGTTTATGAATTGTTTTATGCAGCCATGCATGCCAATGTGGAGGAATCTTAGTTGCTTCTATGCTATCTTTAAAGATGACCCATCTTTTTGCATTAGTATTGTTAAAATTTTTAGTATTTGAATAATATTTATTACCCAAATGATCTTTTGCAACAAATTTGCCAAAAAGCAAAGTGTAAATTACTGTCCCTAAATTCATTTTTTAACTATAATTAACTTCATTTAATTTCCAACTCAATTTTTTTCCACCAAAAAAATTTTTTATTTTGATTTCGTCTTTTTCAAGATAATTTGGTACTTCCCAGTCTTCTTTAGATAAAATTATATGATTATTATTTATAGGCAAATTATAGAATTTGGGCCCATTTATCGAGCTAAATTTTTCAAATTTATCTAAACAACCTTCCTCTTCAAATATTTGTGCATATAACTCTATAGAAATTGATGCAGAGAATATTCCTGCTTTAGTTGATAAATTAGGATGTTTTTGATCTACATGATGTGGAGCTGAATCTGTACCTAGAAAAAATTTAGAATTATTATTACAAGCAGCATTCCTAATAGAAATTAAATCATTTTCAGTTTTGACAACTGGCATACAAAAATGATGAGGATTAATAGTATTATTTGAAAAAACATCTTTTTTTGTGAGCATCATGTGATGCGGAGTTATAGTTCCTGCAATATTATTATTTGAATTTACAAAGTCTACCCCATAGCTGCTAGAAACATGCTCTAAAACAATTTTTAAATTAGGAAAATCATGTCTTATTTTAACCAAATCTTCATCGATAAAATATTTTTCTCTGTCAAATATATCGATATTATTTCGAATTTTTTCACCATGTACTAACAAAACCTTTTTTTTATTCTCAATAATCTCTAAAACTGGATATATTGATTTTATATTATGGACTCCAAATTCAGAATTAGTTGTAGCATTTGTTGGATAAAGCTTACCTCCAATAAAAATATTTTTTTCTAATCCTAATCTGAAATCTTCTAGTTTCAAATTTTCAGTTAAATAACAAGGTATCAAAGGATCAAAATTTTTATTAAAGCTATTTTCTTTTATTATTTTTTTATATTCTAAAGCAAGCTTAGAAGTTGTAATTGGAATATTTGTATTAGGCATTGCTATACATCTTTTATTAACACGGGAAGTGCATTTAGTGACTTGTTTTAGCATTTCACCTTCACGCAGATGAACATGCCAATCGTCAGGTTGAATAATCTTAATTGTTTTTGTCATTTTAAAAAATTAGTTTTATTTATAATTTCGTATACATGATTTACAGAAATTGAGTTCATATAAGATTTATTTTCATCTATATTAGTTGTTTTAAAAAAATTATGATCTTCTTTCGTTCTTATAACGGTATTTTGCTTGCCCCATGGGGCATAAACTTTATCATTAGTTGGTCCAAACAAAGCTATAGACTTTAATCCACATGCAGCTGATAAATGCATCAATCCAGAGTCATTTCCTAAAAAAAGATCACTTTTTTTCATCAAAGCTGCAGTTTGCGTTAAACTTTCTCCAAAAAAGTCAATTATATTTCCCTTAGGAACACCTTCAGCAATTTTATCATAATAAAGTTTTCTCTCAACAGTTGAGCCAACCAAAATAAATTTAATTTTTTTGTTTTCATTTACTAGCTTTAATAAAATCTGATTAAAATTATCAGGAGACCATATTTTAGGAATCCAATTCCCCCCAGGAAACACAACTAAATATTTAAATTCTTTTTTTGCTAAATTATTAGCTATTTCCTCTTCACTATTATTTGTGATAATTTCTAAATTTGAACAATCAAAACCTAATGATTTAGTAAGTTGTTCTACATGATGGATATTGCCAGATTTTTTAAAAATAAATTTTTTTTTATTTATTAGCACATATCCTAATAATGAAGATCTTAGATCTATAATGATGTCCCATTTTGTTTTGAATGTACAATTAAGAATTTCTAACCAATGTAAATTAAATTTTTTTTTCTTTATTGAAAATATACTTTTTATATTTTTTAAGTTTTTTAATAAGGGTTTAGCAGTAGGGCCGATGACAAAACTAATTGAGGCCTCAGGATATGTATTTTGCAAATATTTGAATACACCAGTTGATAAAACTGTATCTCCAACTAAATTAGAACAAATTATTAATATTTTCACAAAAAATTCATGTCAAAATTAAATCACAGAATATATATATAATTTAGATATGACAACACTTTCATTCTATCATAATGCTAATTCTAACTTTATTAAAATTAGTGGTAAGGACAGTGCTACTTTTATACAAGGATTAATAACGAATGATATTAATAGCTGTAATGACAAAAATTTAATCTACGCATGCATGCTTACTCCTCAAGGAAAGTTTCTAGCTGATTTTTTTATTTTTAAGAAAAATGATGCTTATTTTTTTGAAATTCATAAAAAATTTTATGAAAATTTCTTTAATAAATTAACAATGTATAAACTTAGGTCCCTTGTTAATATTGAGAAAATTGACTCTTTGAATTCTTTTATTATTTTTGGAGAAGTGGATATCAATAATAAATATGAAGTTTTTAATTTGGATCCAAGAAATATAAATATTGGTAAAAAATTAATACAAAATAATTCCACAATCGATAATGAATTAAATTTTAATGAAATTGATGAATTAGAATATCATGAGATTCTTATCAAAAATAAAGTGCCATACTCACCTTTTGACTTAGAAATTAATAAATCTTTATTACTTGAAAATAAATTTGAAGAAATTAATGCAATTTCTTGGGACAAGGGCTGTTATGTGGGTCAAGAAATTACTGCTCGGATGAAATATAGAGCTTTATTAAAAAAACAAACATATGTATTGGAACTGATTGCTGGCACACTTGAAGTTGGAGAAGATATTTTCATAAATAAAATTAATTTAGGAAAAGTAATATCAGTAAGCAATAAATATGTTCTTTGTATGCTAAAAATAAATTTAGTAGATGAGCAAATTGTTAAAAATAACACTTTTAAAATTGATTCATCATCAATTTTAAAACTGTTATAATTTAAATTCTTTTTTATAAATTACTATAGGTATTAAAAGTAAAATAAAAATTAAAAGCATTGGAGAAAAAATATTATTAATCCCATATGAGTTAGCGATTAACCCTAAAGATGCTGGAGCTGCCATAAAAGTCCCATAAACAGATATTGAAATTATTGTTATGCCTACACCACTATCTACTCCTTTAATTTTTCCCCCTAAACTATAAGCAATGGGTACTATTGATGAAGCTCCCAAGCCTAGCATTGCAAACCCTAAAAATGAATAAAATATTGAATTAAAGTTAATAAGAATAAACAGGCTTATAATTGTAAAAATAAATAGAATTATTAGCAGGTTATAAACGCCTATCTTATCCCTAAACCAGTCTCCACTCAATCTTCCAATAACCATAAAAATATTAAAACTCAGAGTTGCAACACCAATTTGAAAGCCACTAACCTTAATAAAATCTCTCATATATAAAGCTCCCCATGCATCTACACTACCTTCAGTGAGGGCATTTGCCATTGCTATAAGCGCTAATAAAACTATTATAATAGGCCAAATAAAGAAAATATTACTTTTGCTATCGGTTGCTATTTTATCATCTTCTCTTAAACTTAAAGCAAAAAATAAATTAATAGGTAGCAAAAAAATAATATAAATTAATATATTTTTAAAAAAAGAAACATTTATCTCTAAAAAATAACTTGTTAAAATAGAACCAAATAAAACACCTAGACTCCAAAATGCGTGAAAATTTGACATCATGGATTTATTTTCTCTTTTTTCAATATTTGAAGCATATAAATTACATGCAATTTCAAACACTCCATAACAGAGTCCAAAAATAAATGAAATAAACATAAAAAATTGCAAATGAGTGATAAAAGGAATTGGTATCCATAATAGTCCTTGCATAAGACCAGAATAAATAAGTATTTTTTTCGAAGATGATTTTTTAATTATTTTGTTTGCGAATATCATAGCTATTATTGAGCCAGAGGCAAAGGTTAGCATTATATATCCAATACCAAGATAATCTGTTTGAATTTGATCCTTAATTGTTGGTATTCTAATTGTCCAAAGACCTACATAAAAAGCCATTATAAAAAAAAGAGCGCGGCAAGCTAATATGTCATTAACTTTTTTCATATACAAATAGTAAATATTTAATAATTTCTAGTTAAAGTAATTTGTGTAGTAACTAATCAGTTCTTCTACATTAATTCTTTTTTGCTGCATAGTATCACGATCTCTTACAGTAACAGATTTGTCTTCTAAAGTTTCAAAATCAACTGTAATACATATTGGAGTCCCTATTTCATCGTGTCTTCGATAGTTTTTTCCTATGTTTCCTGAATTTTCAAGCATTACCCTACCTAAGCCTATTTTTTGAAGTTTTGATTTTATTAACTTAGAAAAATCAACTATTTCATCATTATTTTTTTTCAGAGGAATAACAGCTGCTTTAATAGGTGCTAGATGTGGTTTTAATTTTAACACAATTCTTGAGTTATCTTTATCAATCTCTTCTTCAGTATATGCTTCATTTAATAATGCAAGTACACCTCTCTCAACGCCTGCTGAAGGCTCTATGACATATGGTATATACCATTTTTTTTTCTCAAGGTTTTGAACAGCAAGTTTCGTAGTAGAGTTTTCATTTTTAATAACACTTGAAGAAATAGAATATTCATCTTGATTTTTAGTATGAGAGCCTAAATCGAAATCTGTTCTATTTGCTATGCCTTCAAGTTCTTCTTCACCATGTGGAAAATCATACATAATATCTACTGTTGATTTTGAATAATGTGATAAATCTTTTTTTTCTACAGTACTTTTTTTTATTTTATTTTTTTTTATTCCTTGCTCAATCCACCATTCAAATCTTTTATCAACCCAATATTGATGCCATTTATCATCTTGCCCAGGCTCAACAAAAAACTCTAGCTCCATTTGCTCAAACTCTCTTACTCTAAAAATAAAATTTCTAGGAGTAATTTCATTTCTAAAAGCTTTTCCAATTTGAGCTATTCCAAAAGGAATGTTTCTGCTTGTGGAGTCTAAAATATTTTTAAAATTTGTAAAAATTTGCTGACAAGTTTCAGGCCTTAAATAAGCAAAAGTGCTTCCATCATCTACGGGCCCAATGGATGTTTTAAACATCAAATTAAAAGGTCTTGGATCAGTCAAATCATTTGAACCACATTGAGGACATTTATTTTCATTTAACTGATCAGATCTCCATCTTGACTTACATGAGCGGCAGTCAACAAGAGGGTCAGTAAAAGTTTCCTCATGTCCGGATTGCTTAAATACTATTGGAGATGTAAGTATAGAAGCATCTATTCCTTCGATATCATCTCTTTCATAAATCATTGATTTCCACCATGATTGTTTTAAATTATTTTTTAACTCAACCCCCATCGGTCCAAAATCATACAATCCTTTAATTCCTCCATAAATATCATTAGTTTGAAATATAAATCCCCTCCTTTTACAAAGAGATACTAGCTCTTCCATATTTTTTGCAGACATAATTAATTAAAAAAATTTTTCATTATAATTTTATTCCTTAGGCTTGTATTCTTTTGTTTTTGGATCTTTTTCTAAGTCGATTACTTTTTCTTCATTATTATTTTTCTTCTGATGTCTCTTTTTGTTAAAAAAATTAAATAATATCAAAATTGAAAAAACAATTAATACAAGAATTAATATTTTCATCACAAACCATACCTTGACCAATAAGCTTTTTCTTCAATTTTTTGCAAAATAGAATCAGTATCCAATAAAGAAGTAGAGAGTCTTCTTTGTAAAAATGATTTTTTTTGATCTATAATTTTACATTTAGCTTTTTTACCAAATTTTTTTTCAATTATTTGATCAATAGTTCCTATCCCATCAGCCAAACCAAGATCAATAGCATTTTGACCAACCCAGAACATTCCAGAAAAAATATCATTCAATTTTTTTTTATCTAGTTTTGAGCCTCTTCTCGATTTTACATAACTAATAAAATTTTCATGAATTTGTTCCTGTATTATTTTTAATCTTTTAATATCTTGAGGTTTTTCTTTTTGAAAAGGGTCTAAAAAACTTTTACTTTTTCCAGACGTATACATTCTTCTTTCAATACCAGCTTTCTTTATTAAATTAACAAAACCAAAACCCGGAGATATAACTCCAATTGAACCAACTATTGAATTCTCATCTATATAAATTTCATCAGCTATACATGCTAACCAATATCCACCAGATGCCGCAACATCTTCAACAAAAGCATATATTTTCTTTTTTTTTCTATTTGCCAATTCTAAAATTTTTTTTGCAATTAAGGATGATTGTGTTGGCGATCCTCCTGGAGAGTTAATAATTAATGCTACAGCAGGTGCTTTTTTATCTGAAAAAAGTTTAGTAATTAATTTATCTAAATTAGAGGAAGAAAGCCCTGAACGCATAAATCCAGCTTGACCAATTACTCCCGATAGTCTTAACGTCGGTATATCTACAGTGCTAGAAAATATTTTTTTAAACATAGCTTTATTTATCAAAAAAGTTAGTGATTGTCGAAACAGTATTATTGATGTTTGATTTGTAAAACAACTAAAATAGGTTAATTGCATCAAATAAATTAAAAATATGATATCTAATTAAAATAAATCATGGCTGAAATAATACCTATATTAAAAGATAATTTTGATTTTGAAAAACAGGTCAAAACTCTAACTAATTTATGTAAACATGATTTAGAATCTGTTAATACTTTGATTTTAGAAAAATTAGATAGCTCAGTTCCTCTAATTCATGAAATTGCTTCATATTTAATTATTTCTGGTGGAAAACGTCTTAGACCACTTATGACTTCAGCTTGCTTTCATTTAAATTATAATAATCAAAAAAAAATGATGAATCATATTGGATTAGCTGCAGCTTTAGAATTTATTCATGCTGCCACTCTTCTTCATGATGATGTAGTAGATGAAAGCATGAAAAGAAGAGGAAAATTAACTGCCAATGAAGTATGGGGCAATAAAACAAGCGTACTTGTTGGAGACTTTTTATTTAGTCGATCTTTTCAATTAATGACTAAATACGGTAACTTAGAAACTCTTAAAATATTATCTGATACAAGTGTAGTTATATCTGAAGGAGAGGTGCTTGAACTTAGTAATGATAAGAATTTAAAAATTAATGAAAATATTTATTTTGAAGTCATAAATGGAAAAACAGCATCATTATTCAGTGCAGCTTGTCAAGTGGGAGGCATTAGTTCAAATGCAAATAAAAGTCAGATTGAAGCCTTAAAAGCTTTTGGAACAAATTTTGGCATGACATTCCAATTAGTTGATGATGCAATAGATTACTGTTCAAATAAAAAAATTCTAGGAAAAAATATTGGTGATGATTTTAAAGAGGGTAAAATAACATTACCTATTATACTAGCTTATGGTCGATCAAATCAAAAAGAGAAAAATTTTTGGCAAAGAGTTATTTCTGAATTAAAACAAAAAGATGATGATTTTGAAGAAGCTATTACAATAATAAATAAGTACAATTGTATAGAAGACACGATTTTAAGAGCTAAACACTTTTCCAATGTAGCTATTGATTCTCTAGATGCTTTTAAAAATAATAAATATAAGGATTGTTTAATAAATTTAACTGAAACAAGTATAAAAAGAATTGCTTAACTAATATTTTTCGTACGACTTAACTTCTATTAACTTTGAACCAAATTTGTTATTTATCTGTAACTTAATCTGAGAACGCTCATCATTAGTAAAATATACAGATCTGGCTAAGTCTATAAAATTTTGATCAAAATTTTTCTTTCTTTCACATTCTCTAATGTCATCCTCTATTTTCCATAGTTTTGAGTTAACCTCTATTAATTTATCAATATACTCTTGAACTTGATCTATTTCGATTGATTTTTTTAAGATGTTATTAAGAGTCTCTAACTCTTCTTTAACATAAGTTTTTTTTTGTATATCTGTAATTTTTTTATCTTTAATAATTAAAATTGATATCTTGTCCAATAATTCTCCGAGTGAAACAGGAGTGTTTATAATCATCAAATCCTCCTATAAATATCTTCAAAACGCTCTATATCATTTTCATCAAGCTCATCACCATACCATAATTCAATAATTATTAATGTTGCTTTTGAATTATTATTAATTCTATGTTTTGAGCCTTTTGGCACAAAAATTGTTTCATTTTCTTTCATTTGTATTATTTTATTATCTATAGTAATTTCACCTTCACCTTCAGCTATAATCCAATGTTCAGAGCGGTGTTTATGTCTCTGCAAAGATAATTTAGCACCTGAATTAACTACTAATTTTTTTACTTGGTACTTTGAACCTTTTTCTAAAACTTGAAAAGATCCCCATGGCTTTTCTACTATCGATTTCATTATGAATGTTTGTATATATATTATATATTTATAATTTAATATTTGTATATGATAAAAGTTGCTCCTTCAATACTTGCTGTAGATTTATTAGAAATTGAAAAAAAAATCAAAATAATAGAAAATTGTAATGCTGATTACATTCATATAGATATAATGGACGGTCACTATGTTCCAAATATAACTTTTGGACCTAACATGGTAAAATCTTTAAGAAAAATTACAAAAAAAACCCTTGATGTCCATTTAATGATTACACCGGTATTGCCTTATATACAGGAATTTATAGATGCAGGTTCTGATATTATAAGCTTTCATCCAGAGGCAGATTCAAACCATGATGAAATTTTTGAATTAATTTCAAAATCAGATTGCAAACCAGCAATAGCTATTCACCCTGAAATTGATGTATCAAGTATTTTACACTTATTACCACTTGTAAAATTGGTTTTAATAATGACAGTCGTCCCTGGTTTTGGGGGTCAAAAATTCCTAGAATCACAATTAAAAAAAATAAATGAAATTTCTGAATATAAAATAAATAATAAATTAGATTTTGAAATAGAAGTTGATGGAGGTATAAATAATATTACTGCAAAAAAATGTATTGATAATGGTGCTAATGTTTTGGTTTCTGGATCATATATATTCTCTGAAATTGAATCAGATTATAGTAAAAATATTGAATCATTAAGATAATGGATTGGAATAAATTAAAATCTTTCTATGAAATAGCCGTAAGCAAAAGCATCTCTAAGGCAAGTTCAAAACTTAATATAAGTCAATCTGCTTTAAGCAGACAAATACAAGATTTAGAACTTGATTTAAAAACTGCGCTTTTTATAAGACATCAAAAAGGTGTAAGACTAACAGAGCAAGGTGAAAATTTACTAAAAACTGTGAACCAAATTAACTTTTCAGTAGCTGAATTTGAAAAAAAACTAATCGATAAAAAAACTAAACCAGTTGGCAAATTAACTATAAGCACTACGGTAGGTTTTGGAGCTACTTGGCTAACTCCAAGAATTAATAAATTTACAAATGAATTTCCTGATATTGAAATAAGCTTACTGATGAGCGATGAAGAGGTTGACTTGTCTAGTAGAGTTGCAGATGTTGCAGTAAGAGTAAAAAAACCAAGCCAAGGAAATCTTATATTCAAAAAATTTGTTAATTTTCACAATCATATATATGGGTCTTCAGAATATTTACAAAAAAATGGAATTCCTAGAAATATTAGTGATATTGACAAACATAGTTTGATTTGTTTTGGTTCTGGTTTGCCCTCTCCAATTTCTAACATAGATTGGATCTTAAGAATTGGTAAATCAGGCTCAAAAAGACGTCCAAAATTTAGAGTAAATAGTATTTACGGTATGGCATTAGCAGTTGAGAATGGCGCTGGCTTAGCTTCACTACCTGATTACATGGTTGCAGAAAAATCAAACTTAGTAAGAGTATTACCTAATATAGAAGGACCCTCTTATCAAACCTACTTTGTTTATACTGAAGCTTTCAAAAATGACCGTAGATTAGAAGCATTTAGGGATTTTTTATATAATGAAGCAAAAGATTGGCATTATTAGTCTTTGACTTAATAGAAAGATTTTGTATACCTACTTTGAATTTATGGGATATCCAAAAAAACATAGGGGCAGACGTAAAAGAGGCTCTAAATATAGAAGAAATAAAAAACGTCAAAAAAAGAAATAAATTTTAAAATTTAATCTTAATATTTCAAAATATGATATTATTATCCCAATAAGGAGGGGATGATGACTATATTTAAACCTATTGACGAAAAGAAAGCTTCATCAAGAGTAAAAAAACTTTTTAAAAGAATAAAAAAAGAGCGTAAGATTAATTTTATTCCAAATTTTTGGAAAACTATTGCAAATGACCCTGACACTCTTGAAAGAACTTGGGAGTCTTTAAATCAAATAATGAAAAAAGGAGCGTTGGATCCTTTGACAAAAGAATTAATTTATATAGCAGTTTCTATGACAAATAGTTGCGAATACTGCATCCGATCACATTCTGCTTCTGCAAAAAAGAAAGGTATGACCGATAAAATGCTAAAAGAGCTTATTGCTGTTGTAGGAATGGCAAATGAAACGAATAGGCTTGTTGAATCCTATCAAGTTAAAGTTGATGAGTTTCTAAAATAATATAAATATTGTTTAATTTATTAAAATTGGCCATATATATTAATAATGTTTAAATTTTTCACTAATACTAAATGGGCAATTTGGGCTTGGCCAGGATCAATTTTAATTTTATCATCAATTTGGTTTCAAGTTAAAATTGATGTAAGAATTAATGAATGGTTTGGTGAATTTTATGATTTAATACAAAAAGCTTTATCTGCCCCAAACTCAATTACTATAACGGAATATTGGTCAAGTTTACTCTCTTTTATTACTTTAGCTGGAATAGCTGTAGCAGTTGCTGTTGTAATAAGTTTTTTTACAAATCATTTTCTATTTAGATGGAGAACAGCAATGGTTGAATGGTATCATTCAGTGTATGATAAAGCTAGAACAATAGAAGGTGCTTCACAAAGGGTTCAAGAAGATACAATAAAGTTTTCTAGAATTATGGAAAGTCTTGGTACAAGTTTTATAGCATCAGTTTTAATTATCTTTGAATTTACTCCTATACTATTTGGACTTAGCCTAGGAATACCTATCTACTTTTTTGGCGATTGGCAATATGGTTTAATTACGGGAGCACTTGTTTGGTCAATTGGTGGTACGTTATTTCTAGTATTTCTTGGATTAATACTAAGACTTGTAGGTGTAGAATATGATCTACAAAAACAAGAAGCTGCATATAGAAAAATTTTAGTTATAGCAGAAGATGATGGAACAGTTAGGCCAAAAAAATTAGAAGAATTGTTTAGTGATGTTAGAAAAATACATTTTTTAAGTTATTTAAGGTATTTATATTTTGGGATTGCTAGCAATGCATATGGGCAAGCAAATGTTTTAAGTGCATATATATTTTTAGCTCCTGCAATAGTTGCAGGGGTAGTGACTTTGGGTGTTATGCAACAAATTATAAGAGCTTTTGGAAGAGTAGAGTCTTCAATGCAATACTTATTAAGAGCGTGGCCTACTATTATTGAACTTTTAAGTGTTTACAAAAGGTTAAGAGAATTTGAAAAAATGATTGAGTTAAAAATTCAACAAGAAAATTTAGACTCGCTTTCTAAATGATATTTTTACTTTTTATTATAATTCCGATTATTGAAATAAGTATCTTTATTACTATTGGTTCAAATATTGGAATTCTAAACACGATAGCTATAATTTTGATAACAGCACTTGTTGGTATTTTTTTAGTAAGAAGAAAAGGCCTAAGCTTGCTCTTTAATGCACGTCAAAATATGTCTCAAGGCATTATGCCAACTGAGGAAATAAAAGGGGGAATTTTTCTTTTAATATCTGGCTTGCTTTTAATAACTCCTGGTTTTTTTACAGATTGCATTGGTTTTTCTATGTTTCTAAAGCCAGTACAAAATTTTGTTGCTTTTAAAGCTAAACAATATTTTCAATCACGAACTAGATATTAAATTATCAATCTTACTAACCAATTCTTTTAAACTTATGACTATCTTATGATTCTTTGGGTCATCAATTTTTTTAAGAGGTGGCATTACTAAACTCCATTCTGGAATATTATCAACTAATGAAAAATATGCTTTCATTGTACTAATTGGCTCGTTACTTGTAATAGTTTCTCGAATATTTTCCATCAAATTTTGTAATAGAGAAAAATTTTCAATTTCATTTTCTCGTTTATAATTATGAATAATAAAACTCAATAATTTTCCAGCAATATTAGTGCCAGCTGTAATAGCACCAGCCCCTCCTCTTTTACATACCTTTAGCGCAAGACTGTCATGTCCACAAAATAAAGCTAAGTTGTCAAAGTATTTTATAGTTTTTAACATTCCTTCTATATCACCACTTGAATCTTTAATGCCAACAACGTTATCAGGATAAAGTTTTAATAAGTTTTCAATTATATTAAAATTAATTTCAACACCTGATACTTGTGGAATATTATATAAAATATATTTTAAACTATCGGATCCAACTGTCTCTATAATATTTTGATAATACTTAATTATTCCCTCATCACTGACATTTTTATAGTAAAATGGTGGTAATAATAAAACACCTTTAACACCATGTTCATCTGCGTGTTTTGTCATTAAAATAGAATCTTTAACAGAAGAAGATCCTGTTCCCGGTATTAAAACCTTGGGATCAATTCTATTAGCAATTAAAAAATCAATACTTAGGCATTTTTCTTTAATACTAAAACTGTTAGCCTCACCTGTAGTTCCAAAAATAGCTAACCCATCATGACCTTGTTTCATCAAATATTGACAATGTCTTAAATAAAGATCTCTATTAATTGTTAAATCCTCATTAATAGGAGTGAGGGCAGCACTATAAACTCCTGAAATTTTATGCATAAAAAACCAATAAAACAAAACCAAGAAAAATTCTATAAAATATAAATATATTAAAATTAGTTTTTTGAATAATTCTCATCATTACATGAATTGATAATAGTGCAATTACACATGCTACTATTGCCGCAAAAATTGATTGGCTTAAATTAACTGTAAAAATTGGATCTTTTATTGCTTTAGTTAAAGATAATACTAATGATGCTAAAATTATGGGAATTGATAAAAGCATAGAAAAAATTGCAGCATTATATCGATTAAATTTTAAAAAACGTGCCGCTGTTATTGTAACACCAGCCCTACTAGCACCTGGAATAAAGGCAAAAATCTGAAATAAGCCTATTATAAAAGCATTCTTAAAGCTTATTTCATTCCAAGAAGATACGCCACTTTCATTTTTATCAGCAAAAAATAAAATTATACCAAATATAATACTAGCCCATCCAACTACTTGTAAATTGCGAAAGTAAACTTGAACAAAATTATATATAAAAAAACCTACAATCACTGCTGGCAATGTAGCTAATATTATTTTAAAAATTATTACATTGTTAAATGATCTAAAATGGAAAAAATTAATTAATATTTTTATTATATCTTTCCTTAAATAGATTAAGACAGCTATTAAAGTGCCTACATGAACTGAAATATCTGTAAATAAACCCTGATCCTCCCATTTTGTGATTTCTGATATTAATACTAAGTGTCCTGATGAGCTAATAGGTAAAAATTCTGTTAAACCTTGTATAAAACCAACAATAAAATATTGAAACTCAAACATTATCCAAAAATATGTTTGCTTAATTTTGAGCCTTCGGGAAGAGGTCCAGAATTTTTATTAGAAAAATATTTTTCCATAAAAGTTAAATATTTATTATAATCATTAAGTATTTCAACTTTTTCTTGTTTAGTTTCACTATCACTATCTTCTAATTTGGAAAATTCAGTATCAATTTGAGTCATAGCTTCGGGTATGGTTGTAAAAGGCCTCTCTTGAATCACAACTAATCGATCATGCATTTCTCTGTGCACCATTTTAAAATCTTCTTCTGATAGTGTTTTTGGACTTTCATCAAAAATTAACCTCTTTGCGATAAACTGGGCTCTTGGATCACGCAGAGAAAGAGCTGTCTTGTATTTTTCTTCCCAGCTTTTTTGATCATGAAATTTTTTAATGACATCTTGTTGTCCAAATTCCATAAATTTGTTTGCTTTGCTTTCTGGAAAAATATTATCTTGAGAAGATTCATCTATTTTTTCAAGTTGCCTATCAACTTCCATATGCTTAAATTTTTCAGCTAATGACTTATTTTTAAAAACTATTTTTGCCCTTTCATTTAAAACTTTAGAACCTATGTCATTATAAGGCTCATAATTTATTGCAAGTTTTCCAGGAAGAAGAATAGGATGTTGATTAGTAATAACATATCTATTTTTTTTCTTTATTAAAGTTTTAAACTCTTCAATATTTGCTTCTAACAAAGGCTGTGGATCATAAGCTAAATTAAATGCATTAAACCATCCACTATAGGAAGACTCACAAACTACAGAAAGGGCTTCTAATTTTATTCTTCCAGCAAACGTTGTCATGTAGCAAAAACCTTTATTACTATTTACATACTCAATTGCCTTTTCTTTGTTCATGGTCCTTGATAATAGTTGCCAATTTTCTGGATCAGAGTCATGAATAAATTTAGTTAGAGCGATAGATGTTTTAACATCACTGTAAGCATCATGAGCAAACTCTACAGGAAGATTATTTAATTCAGCAAGTTTTTCTAGACGAAAGCTAGGATTTCCTTTTGCGGTTAAGGGCGTTTTAATATTAGAGGGATTCAAGGCATACATTGCTCTTGAAAGATTAAGTGTGTCACCTCTACTTTTTCTATCAATATAAGGAAAATATAAATTGTTGAATAAATTATATTCTAATACTGGGCTATCAAAATTAACTATATTATGACCAATAAATGTAAGATTGTCATTTTCTCTTTTCCACTCTTCAAATTTATTATTAATTAATGATATTAATTCATAACAGGAATGATTTGCATTAAGAGATTTTCTAATACCTTGCTTAGTAGTTATAAGGGCTCCTGGCTGAGCGATAATTGTTGATCGAGGTCTACAAAATTCATTCATATTTTGATTGGTAGGTTGCAAATTTTCATCAACCACAATTGCAGCTATTTGCATTATTTGTTCCCATTTAGGAGTACTTTCAAAGGCTTTTGGGTGTTCTTTCTTACCTGCACCTGAAGTTTCTAAATCCCAAAAACATTGTTTATTTAATAAAAGCTTTTTGTTCATATTTCTTACTCTTTACTACTTTATACTGAAATAAAATAGAATCGAAGAATTTCAGATATAATTTTATTTCTATGCAAATAAGTGAAAATATTAATGGTTTATTAATAGATCTCGAGGGAGTTTTGTACAGTGATAATAAATTAATTCCAGGTTCAATTGATGTAATTAAAGAATTAAAAAGAGAGGGCATAAAGTTACGATTTTTAACTAATACCACAACAGCTCCTAGAAAAATAATATTGAAAAAACTTATAAATTTTGGTTTTGATATCGAGGAAAAAGAAATTTTCACGCCAATAATTGCAACTAAAAATTATTTAAGAGATAATACTGTTAAGAAAATTTCTCTAGTAACAAATATTGAAATTATAGAAGAATTTAAAGAGTATGAAATTACTCAAAAAGATCCTGAAGCTATCATAATGGGAGATATTTATAAAAATTTTAATTGGGAAATTTTAGATAGAATTTTTAAATTAGTTTATATCAATAATGCTGCTCTTATAGCATTACATCAAAATAAATATTGTATGAGAGATGGTCAAGTTTCTCTTGATCTCGGCCCCTTTGTAAGAGCAATAGAATATGCAAGTAATAAAAAATCTATTTTAATGGGAAAGCCTGAGAAAAATTTTTTTGATTTAGCAATTAAGGACATGGAAATTTCAAAAGAAGCTGTGTTTATGATCGGTGATGATATTATATCTGATATCAAGGGTGCAAAAGATTTTGATATAAAAGCAATACAAGTAAAAACTGGAAAATATCAAAAAGAAGATTGTTCAGATAAATTTACACAACCCGATTTAAGGATAGATTCAATTATTAATTTGCTAAATTAATTAGTTGTCTTTTTTTACCCAATAAAAATGATAAAAAGCTGTTGCCAATAAAGCAAGAAATAAAGAAATAAAGGCTACATAAATTACTGTAGAAATTGCCCAAACTATTACTACCAAAAGTAAACCAACAATTGTAATAGCTCCCCAAAAATACAGTAATCTCTCTAAAAATAATTGCATTTATATATTCTATCTTAATTATAATATTTTTTCAATTTCATCTCGTAAAGGCATTGAATTTGCAGTACCAAACTTAGTTGCAGATAATCCAGCTGTAGCACTGGCAAAATTCAAAGATTCTTTTATATTTTTACCTTCAGATAACGCTACGGCTAATCCAGCATTAAATGCATCACCAGCTCCCGTAGTATCTAATATAGGATTGTCTAAATTTGCTTTCGAAACAATGTGTTGTTCGTTTTTATTTTCAAAATAAGCCCCTTTTTCACCTAAAGTAATAATTACATTTTTAACACCCATTTCTAAAATTTTTTTTGATGCTTGCTTAGCATCATCAATTGTTTCAATTGGATGGTTTACATAATAACTTGCTTCTGTTTCATTTGGTGTAAAATAATCAACCATAGAAAAAATTTCTTTATCAATTGAAGCTGCAGGAGCAGGATTTAAAATAGTTTTTACTAAATGTTGGTTTGCTACTTTTATTGAATACATTACAACTTCTAAAGGAGCTTCTAATTGAGTTAAAAAAATAGAAGATTTTTTAATACTATCAGTTGCTTTATCTATATCACTAATTTGCAATTCTCCTGCTGCACCAGGAACAACATTAATTGAGTTAGCTCCTGAATTTTTATTAACTAATATTCCAGCCGCTCCTGTAGAATGTTCTTTTGATATAATAACATTAGAATAATCAACTTCTGATTCATCATAAATTTTTTTAGCCATTGATCCAAAATGATCATCACCAATTTTTGAAATAAAATATGTTTTTGCACCAGCCTTTGCTGCAGCTACTGCCTGGTTAGATCCTTTACCCCCAGGACCAATAATATATTTTTTTCCTATAATTGTTTCTCCTTCACTTGGAATTTTTTCACCAAAAAAAGCTAAGTCAGCAACAAAAATGCCTAGAACTGAAATAGACATAAAATCATTTATTTTTCTTGTAACCAAACTGATCCGTCTGGTTTAAGAACTCCTTTTGTTAAAATAAAATTACAATAAGGCCTTCTTTCACTAGTTGTAATTACAGCATATACTTTTTTAGTTTCTTGGTAAAACTGCTGACGCTCTATTGATCCTACCGTCCAATGATCCCCCGATACTTCTTTGATAACATCAATAACTTCTTTATTTACATCATTAATTTCATCTGGAGCATTATCTACTTCCATTCGATGAATAGGAGCCGGAACAAAACTATCAAGAGGAAATACTGAAAGTACAGAGCGCATTACTGTTGGCATATCCAATCCATCAAGTCTATGAATTCTATTATTATTAGAATGAGCTGGAAAGTTAATATCGCTTATTAATACCCTATCTCCATGTCCCATTTCTCGAAGTGTCTTCAAGATATCTGGACTTAAATTTTGATCAATATTTATTAACATGAATTAAATATAAACTATTCCCCGTAAGGTATCCAAATATTTTTTACTTGGGTACTTTGATACAAAAACTCAGATAAAAAATCATCAGAATTACTAGACCAATCGATTTTTTTGTTTTTTGGACACCAATATCGCTTTAAATTATGAGATGTTTCCTTTATTGCTGCCGAACGCATCTTAGAATTTTCAGAAAATAACCAAATAGCATCAATATTTTCGTGTTGGGAAACAATTGTATTTAGTTCATTTTGCTTTGTTGTTAAAATATTTATGTAACCAGGCGGCACATCTGATGTATCAAAAACTTGGTACATTGAAGTAGCAATTAATGAAGTTTTTTCTGAAGGAATTATGATGTTAGTATTTCCTGTTGAAAAAATAGAAGACATAATTGTTGATAAACTCAATAGTGGCTGATTATCATCAAGAATAGAAGCTATAACTCCTATAGGTTCTTTTACAGCAAGGGTTAATCCTTTCATAGGTGGATTGTGAATTAATCCCTCAAATTTATCAGCCATAGACGCATAGTAGAATATTCTTTCACATGATAAATCAAATTCTTTTTTTGCTTCAAATGATTTAATACCAGAAATATTCATTAATAAATTAATAAACGTATCTTTTCTTTGTGATAAATTTTCCGCAAGATAAAATAAAATTTGAGATCTATTAAAATTATTTAATTGTTTTAAAAAAGCTTTAGATGCAACTTCTACAGTATCTCGCAAATCTTTTCTGTTTGCTCTACCAACATCACAGATAAATTTATTATTGAAAGATAAATTTGCTAAAGAGTATCCACTATCAGGTCTTTTTTGTTTGCCGCCAATATAAAGTTTCGGGGTTTGATCAATTATTGGCAATCTAACATTTTGTTTAGATTTTTTAATAATATTTTTTTTCTGATTTGGAATTACAATATCAGTATAAGCGCGTATACCCTCACTACCACCCTCTCTACCAAATCCACTTTCTTTGTACCCTCCGAATCCACAGGAAGCATCAAATAAATTTGTTGAATTAATCCAAACAACACCTGCTTTTATTTTTGGAGCTACATCCATAGCTAAATTGATATTTTCTGACCAAACACTAGCTGCTAATCCATAAGGTGTATTATTAGCTATAGAAACAGCTTCACTTGGGGTTCTAAAAGTAAGAGAAGATAAAACAGGTCCAAATATTTCAACCTGAGCAATATAAGAGGCTGGAGACACATTCGTGAATAAACTTGGTGGAAAAAATAAACCATCTTTAGGACATGCCCATTTCGGTTGCCATAATTTTGAACCTTCTTTTTTTCCTTTCTCAACTATTTTTTTAATTTTTTTAAGTTGTATTGGAGCAACAATAGCCCCAATATCTATTGATTTGTCCAAAGGATTTCCAACACGAAGTTTTTCCATTCTATTTTTGAGTTTATTTATAAATTTTTTTTCAATACTTTCCTGCACTAGCAATCTTGAGCCTGCACAACAAACTTGACCTTGATTAAACCATATAGCATCAACGACTCCTTCAACCGCACTATCTAAATCAGCATCTTCAAACACTATAAATGGAGATTTACCTCCAAGTTCCATAGTAAGTTTCTTTTCAGAGTCAGATGTATTCTGGATTATTTTTTTTCCAATTTCTGTTGAGCCAGTAAATGCTATTTTTTTAATTTCAGAATGTTGAGTAATAATTTCACCTGTTGATCCATCGCCCGTAATGATATTAATTACTCCTGCTGGAATTCCTGCTTTATGACAAAGTTCTGCAAAAAAAATAGCTGTTAAAGATGTAAATTCAGCTGGTTTTAATACAACAGTATTACCACAAGCAATTGCTGGGGCGATTTTCCAAGAAAGCATCAACAATGGAAAATTCCAAGGGATAATTTGACCTACAACGCCTATTGGTTTTAAATCAGAATTTTTTATTTTTGAAGCCCAACCAGCATGATAATAAAAATGTCTTGCTACCAAAGGTATATCAATATCTCGAGTCTCTCTAATTGGTTTTCCATTATCAATAGTTTCTAAAACAGCAAGAAATCTTGAATGTTTTTGAATTAATCTGGCTAGAGAATATAAGTATTTTGATCTTTTTGTTGGTGAGAGAGCCAGCCATTTAGGCAAAGCTTTTTTTGCAGCACTAACAGCACTATTAACATCAGATTTATTAGAAATTGATAATTTATATAATTTTTTATTATTTCCAGGATTGATGCCTTGTAATGTATTTTTTGATTTCGAGCGAACCCATTTTCCATTTATATAAAGATAGTTTGGATTATTTAACTCACTAATCCATTTGTAAACTTCCTTACTATCCTCAGGAGATGGGCCATAAGAAATATTTTTAAAATTTTTTAATATCTTATTCATTTAACCAATCGCTAGTTTTTCTCTATTAGCATATCTTCCTACTGCAAAGTGATATAATTGCCTCTCTATATCAATAAGTAAACTGGATGCACCAATTCTTAACAATTTAGGATTAATCCATTCTGTCCCTAATTCTTCTATAACAAGTATAAGAAATTCTATTACTGATTTAGCTGTTGATATACCTCCTGCAGGTTTAAATCCAATTTTTTTATTAGTTAACTCATGAAACTCTCTAATCATCCTCAGCATTACTAAACTATTATTTAGGTTAGCATTAGTGCTTTCTTTTCCAGTAGAAGTTTTAATAAAATCTGCTCCAGCCATCATACACACTAAAGAAGCTTTAGCTACATTGCGCATCGTTTCTAAATCTCCAACACCAAGTATAGCTTTTACGTGTTTCTTTCCAGCTGCTTTTTTGAACGATCTAACCTCATCATAAAGCTTCTTCCAATGATTTTGTAATACAAAACCTCTGTTAATAACAATATCAATTTCATCTGCACCATTATTTATTGATTCAATAATTTCTTGTTTTCTAGTCTTAAAAGATGACAATCCTGCAGGAAAGCCAGTTGATACTGCGGCAATTGGGATTTCTTTTTTTAAATAACTATTACATTCTTTAATAAGATGATGATAAACACAAACAGCAGCTACCTTTATTGGCTCCCTGAGTCCAAGTAATTTTTTTAACTCTAAGGATATAGGATTAACAGCTTTTTCACAAAGTCGATCTACCTTTCCATAGGTATCATCTCCACTTAATGTAGTTAAATCAATTAAAGTAATTGCTTTAAGAAGCCACGCTGCTTGATATTCTTTTTTTACTGACCTTCTTTTTGTTAAAGTAGTGGTTCTTCTTTGAACAGCACTAAGGTTAACTTTAACATTATTTACCCAATCCAAATCAAGCTTCATAATAATATTTATATTTTTTCTTCAGTTAAAGGTCTACTTAATAATTCTTCAATTTCTTTTTCAATATTGTGATGGTTATGCAAAATATTGTAAACTGATTTCATAATTGGCATATTAATTGAATTTTTTTCAGAAATAATATTAACTGCTTTAACAGTATAATATCCTTCAGTAATTTGTTGTGATTTTAAAATATCAATATAATTTTCAGGCTTGGTGTTTGCAATTTTTATTCCAAACTCGGTGTTTCTAGATTTAGATGAGTTACATGTCAAAATTAAATCTCCTAAACCCGATAAGCCAAATAAAGTTTCTTTTTTTGCTCGAAAATAATCTGCAAATCTTGTAATCTCTACAAAAGATCTTGTGATTAGAGCACTTCTTGCATTTTCTCCCAAGTTTAATCCATCAGATATACCGGCAGCTATTGCATAAATATTCTTTAATGCGCCTCCTATCTGGCAGCCTACTACATCATCAGTAAAATACATTCTAAATCTTTTATTTTTTAATAAAGTAGATATAGATCTATAAGTTTTATTATTATCTCCAGCAAATGTTACAGCTGTAGGCAAATTTTGTGCAACTTCATCAGAAAAACATGGACCAGATAATATATTTATAGATTTATAATTGGTGAGACTTCTGATTATATCTGATAACAATAAAGTACTTTCAATTTCAATACCTTTTGAAGCAATAATATAATTTGATTTATTATTCTTAAAATGTTGACTTTCAAAGACTGATCTTATTTCTTGAGATGGTAGTGCGATAAAAATAAATTCTTTTTTTGATATTTCTTCTAGATTATTTGTAGCTTGGACATTTTTATTTAAAACTGCATATTTTAGTTTGGGATTAAAATGATGATCATTTATTGAGTCTACAACCTTTTGATCTCTTGCATATATTAATACCTCTTTATCACTAAAGAGCTTAGCTAAAGCAGTGCCCCAAACACCTCCTCCAATTATACCAATCATATCGAATCTTTTATAGTTTTATCCTTTTTATTGGAATTTGTTGCAAAAAACTGCATTTATTAGCTAAATTTGTGGTTTTTTTAACAAATGGAATTATTGATCACTGTACCTTGAATATGATTTGATTTATAGGAAACATATAATTCTTGGAGGAAATATGAAAAAATTACTTCTAGCAGCTATCATAAGCTTGTCATCAATTACGACAGCTGCGTTAGCTGAAGTTAAAGTAGGTATTATACTTGGTTTCACTGGACCAATTGAATCTTTAACACCTGCTATGAGAGATGGAGCTAGATTAGCTTTCTTAGAAGCTTCTAACTCTGGAAATTTACTTGGTGGTGAAAGTATTACAATATTAGAGGGCGATTCAACTTGTGTTGACTCTGCTGCTGCAACTGCTGCTGCTGAAGATTTAGTAGCAAACGGTGTATCTGCAATTATGGGTGCTGATTGTTCTGGAGTTACTGGTGCAATTAATGCAAACGTTGCTGTTCCTAATGGCGTACTGATGGTATCTCCATCTGCTACTTCACCTGGTTTAAGTAAAATTGCTGACAACGGAACATTTTGGAGAACAGCTCCTTCCGATGCAATGGGTGGTAAAGTGCTAGCTAATTTAGCTCTTAGTAGAGGTGTTAACAGTATAGCTATCACTTATACAAATAACGATTATGGTAAAGGTCTTGCTGATGTTTTTGAAGCAGCATTTACATCTGGTGGTGGCGAAGTAACTGCTGTTGCTTCTCATGAAGACGGAAAAGCTGATTATTCATCAGAAGTTGGAGTTTTAGCTTCAGCTGGTGGAGACGCTTTATTAGTAATTGGATATCTTGATCAAGGTGGTAAAGGGATGATTGAAGCTTCCCTTGACTCAGGAGCTTTTGATTTATTTGTTTTATCAGATGGTATGATTGGTCAATCAATAGTTGATGCTATTGGTAGTGATCTTGAAGGCTCTTTTGGTTCTATGCCTGGAGCTATTTCAAAAGGTTCTGCTAAATTTGGCGAACTAGCATCTAGCAATGGTATGGATGGAAGTGCTCCTTATGTTGGAGAATCTTATGATGCTGCTGCACTTATTGCACTTGCAATACAAGCTGGTGGATCAGCTGATAGACAATCTATTCTTTCTAATATTAGCAAAGTATCTAATGCACCTGGAATTAAAATTATGCCAGGTCAATTATCATACGGGCTGCAAATGTTAGCTGAAGGTAAAGATATAGATTACCAAGGTGCAACTGATGTAGAATTTAATGCATTTGGTGATGCTGCTGGTGCATTCAAGGAACTTGAAGTTTCTGGTGGCACTTTTGTAACAATAGGTGCGTTATAATATTATTTACTACATAATTTAATTCTTAAAACCCAGCTTTTAAAGCTGGGTTTTTTTATGACTAAAAAGAACTCGATGTGTAATATGAGCTGCAAAAAAAATTCTAAAAAAAATAAAAATTTAAAGTTGAATTTTTTTTACGAATGCCTGACTTTCTCTGGAATAATTCCTTTAGGCCGGTATCTTAAGATCAGTAATAAGACCATACCCATTAACAAATATCTGAAATAAGGAACACTATCTAATAAATGTAAACGAATGGCATTTTGAGGGTCTAATCCTGAAGTAAATAAATTAATTAAAAATGTTGTCAAAGGTGCTACTTCGATCCACGCAAACCAAATGACAAATCCTCCAAAGATAGCCCCTAGATTATTCCCACTTCCTCCAACTATTACCATGATCCAAATAATAAATGTAAAACGAAGTGGTCTATAACTAGAAGGGGTGAACAAGCCATCTAACGTTACAAGCATCGCCCCTGCTACACCAACTATCGCTGCCCCTATAACAAAAATGATTAAGTGTTGCTTCACAATATCTTTTCCCATCGCATTTGCAGAGACTTCATTATCGCGAATTGCGCGCATCATGCGACCCCAGGGAGAAATTTGTGCTTTATTGGCAAAATAATAAATTACAATCATGACAGTAAAAAATAATATCGCATAATTCAGCTTCACAAATAAACTGGAACTATCAATTATTAATTTATTCAGTATTTCTTGTTTTTGATTAGCATCTATTATTTGATTAAGTTTTGATGAGTTAAACCACATAACCATATTAATAAACCAATCAGAGGTTTGTAAATTAATTTCATAAGGCACAGGTCTTTTAAGACCAATCACGTTTTTAACTCCTCTGGATAACCACTCTTCATGTTTGAGAACACTGACAACAATCTCAGAGATACCAAGTGTAACGATTGCTAAATAATCTGAGCGTAATCCAAGGGCTACTTTTCCAATAACAAAAGCAACGCCCCCAGCAAAGATACCTCCTACTACCCAGGAAAAGATGATAGGTAAATTAGCACCACCCAAAAATCCTGCTAAAGCTGGATCAACTTCTTCAATTCTAACTGTTGCATTAAGGAAAAAATATCTAATGATAATTAAACCAAAGAAAATTACTAAACCATTTAACCAATATTTATGGGATTTTTTTTCTACTAATTTGGTAATAAAATATACAACTGTTACTAATGCTACTAATAAAATAAAACTAATTCCAAGCCCTGATCCACCAACGTGCCATGCTTCTTTTACAGGAGGATACGATACTAATACTGCCGCTAAACCTCCCATCGCTAAAAATCCCATCACACCAAAATTAATGACACCCGCATATCCCCATGAAATATTAACACCCATGGTCATGATAGCAGATATGATGCACATATTCAGAATAACTAAACTAACTGACCATCCTTGAATAAAACCTACTAAAATAAATAAGAACACCATGATGGATATTGCTGTCCACTCGTATTTATCAAATTTCATTATAATACCTTTCCTCTAAAAATACCGGAGGGTCTGATTAAAAGCACTATCACAAGAATAGTAAAAGAGACGGCGAATTTATAATCAGTAGAAAGTAATTGCACTAGACTCGATGGCTCTAAGTTTTCTGGTAATAAATACTTAAAGAATTTTTTATACGCATAGGTGACCATGATTTCTGAAAAGGCAATCACATATCCACCAACAACTGCTCCAAAAGGACTTCCTATACCTCCTACAATTGCAGAAGCAAATATAGGTAATACAAGATTCAAATAAATGATGGGCTGATAACTTTTATCCAAGCCGTATAATGTTCCTGCGACACAAGCTAATGTTCCCACAATTAACCACGTAATAAATACTACGCGGTCAGGATTGATGCCTGATAATAGTGCTAAATCTTCATTATCTGAGAAAGCACGCATTGATTTTCCTGTCTTCGTTTTTTGTAAAAACCAAAAAGTAAAAGTTAATAGCGCGATAGTAATAAGAATAGTAATAACTTGAGAAGATTTTAAGGCTAGCCCCTCATTAAATCCTGTTATTTCTTTAAAATCTCTTGCTTTAATTATAAATTTTTGACCATCAAAAAACTTCTTATCACCAGGACCAATTATGATTCTTACTATGGCATTAATGACGAACATAACGCCAATCGAAACCATAGCCAATACAACGGGAACACTCTTTTGTTTTCGGTAATATTTAAAAACAAATTTATCGGAGAGTAAACCAAGAACAATTGTAGCTAAAATTCCAAATGGTAATGCAATTAGTGCTGTAGGAAAAATACCTAAACCAATATTTTGTGATTGAAAAAACCATGTAAATAATATTGTAATCATGGCACCAAATGACATGAGTTCACCATGCGCAAAGTTAGCAAATCTTAATATGGCGTAAACAAATGTAACACCTAAGGCACCTAATGCTAATTGAGAGCCATAAGACAACCCTGGTATAATAACAAAATTAAGGAGAACAACAATAGAATTAATAAAATCAACCATTTTAGCCTCCTAAAAAAGATTTTCTTACTTCAGGATTATTTAGTAAATCTTGCCCACTGCCTTCTCTACTGTGTTTTCCATTAACTAATACGTAACCTCTATCAGCAATATTAAGAGCTTGTTTTGCATTTTGTTCAACCATTAAAATTCCAACACCTGTTTTGCCTACTTCTATAATTCGTGCAAAAAGCTCATCCATCACAATAGGCGATACACCAGCAGTTGGCTCGTCTAGCATTAAAATTTTTGGTTTTGTCATTAAGGCTCTTCCAAAAGCAACTTGTTGACGTTGACCTCCTGATAATTCACCTGCATTCTGATTTCTTTTTTCTTTTAGTATGGGAAAAAGATTGTAAATATCTTCAATAGTATGCTTAATATCATCAGATCTTATAAATCCACCCATCTCTAGATTTTCTTCTACAGTCATCCCTGTAAAAACATTGTTCGTCTGCGGAACAAAAGCTATTCCTAAATTTACACGGTCTTGAGGAAGCATCAAAGTTATATCATCTTTTGCAAAACTCACTGATCCATCCGTTAATTTTAACATTCCTAATAAGGCTTTCATCGCTGTAGACTTACCTGCTCCATTTGGTCCAACTATAACCACTATTTCACCTTCGTTTACATATAAATTAATATTTTTAATTATATCTACGCCTCCATAACCAGCTGTAATATTAACTCCTTTTAAACTAATCATTTATGCTTTTTTCACTTTCATTCCTCTTCCTAAATAAGCCTCTATTACCTCCTCATTAGATTTAACTTGTGCAAATTTACCTTCAAAAAGTACAGACCCTTCAGCCATTACAATTACAGGATCACAAATCTTTTCAATTAAATCCATATCATGCTCAATTACAAAAAAAGTATAATTTTTTTCTTTATTTAATCTTATAATTGCATCGCTGATTTCATTTAATAAAGTTCTATTTACACCAGCACCTACTTCATCAAGCAACACTAATTTAGAATCAACCATCATAGTTCTTCCAAGTTCTAATAATTTTTTTTGACCACCAGATAAGTTGCCTGCTAGTTCTTGAGTAAGATGTGATAAATTTAAAAAATCAATTACTTCGATTGCTTTTGCACGTATTTCTTCTTCTTGTTTTTTTACTAAACTATTTTTAAACCATGCATAAATTAAATTTTCACCTAATTGTTTATTAGGTACCATCATTAAGTTTTCAAGGACTGTTAAAGAAGAAAATTCATGAGCTATTTGAAATGTTCTTAAAATACCTAAGTTAAATAATTCATGAGGTTTAAGACCTGTAATATTATTGTCTTCTAAAAAAATTTCTCCACTATTTGGTGAATAAACTCCAGCTATTGTATTAAATAGCGTTGTTTTTCCTGCTCCATTTGGACCAATTAAACCAGTTATTGAGCCCTGATTAACTTTTAAAGTAACATTATTGACAGCCTTTAATCCTCCAAAATATTTATTTATATTTTGTACTTTAAGCATTTTTAGATATTTTTTTTATTTTATAATTTAAATCAATATTTAAAAGTATGCCCAGTGAAATGAATGAAGATAGCATTACTGTTCCTCCATACGATATCAAAGGCAAAGGTATTCCTACTACTGGCATTAAACCTGTTACCATTGAAATATTAAAAACAACATAAATAAACATATTAGTAGCAATTCCTATAGCTAAAATTCTACCAAACAAATTATTTGACTTAATGCTTATATAAAAACCTATAGATATAATAATAAAAAATAATGAAATTATAAAAATACTACCTATAAAACCAAACTCTTCTCCAATAAGTGTAAAAATAAAATCTGTTTGTTTTTCTGGTAAATATTCAAGATAAGATTGTGTACCTTTTAAAAATCCCTTTCCTGTTAAGCTGCCTGAGCCTAGTGCAATTTTTGATTGTATTAACTGATATCCGTTTCCTAATGGATCTGACTCTGGATTTAAAAAAGATATTACTCTTTCTCTTTGATATGGTTTGATAAAATTCCATAATACTGGAAGTGAAACTAAAAATACAAAAAGCCCTAATATAAATTTCCATAATCTCACCCCAACTGAAAATAAAATTATAATACCTAATAAGAATATACTAATAGCTGTACCCAAATCAGGCTGTATAATTGTTAACAAAAAAGGAAAAAAAATTATTGTTAAAGGGATAAGTATGTAAGAAATTCTCTTTAGATTATCAAATCTAATATCATTATAATATTTAGCCAAAGAAATAATAATTCCTATTTTAATTATTTCTGAAGGCTGAATACTAAAACCAAAAATTCTAACCCATCTTGAAGCCCCTTTACCGAATTCACCTATTAATTCAACTGAAAAAAGAAGCAGTAAACATAAAATAAAAATTGAATATGCATGTTTGTAAATTAATCTCAAATTTATTAAGCTTAATATTATAGCCATTAATAAAAATATAAATAACCTGATAAGATGTTTTGATGACCATGGATTATAAGAACCATCTGCTGCTGAATAAAGTCCTGCTGCACCTATAAAGCTTAAAAGCACAAATAAAAAAATTATCAAATAATTTAAAGATTTTATTTTATTTAATAGCATTTTTATAAACCTAGTTTGTAAATGTAATTAAAAATATCTTTAGCTATAGGTGCTGCTGTAGAAGCTCCAGATCCACCATGTTCAACAACAACAGAGATTGAATATTTTGGCTTTGAAGAAGGCATATATCCTACAAAAAGCGCGTGATCCCTATCTTTCCATTCAATTTCTTTTTTTCTAAAATCTTCACTTTCTCTTTCTAATAAAGAAATCTTTTTAACTTGAGATGTTCCAGTTTTACCTGAAAATTCTAAATTTGCTAATTTTGATTTAAAAGCCGTTCCCTTGTATTCATTCACTACTTTAAACATAGCTTTTTTGACAATTAAAATTTCATTTTTATATTTTTCGTTTACTTTAAAATTGTTATTTTCTTTATGAATAAGTGAAGGTTTTACATTTTTTCCATTTGAAGCTATTATTGATGTCATCACTGCTAACTGAAGTGGATTAACTAATATGTATCCCTGACCAATACCTGTAATTAATGTTTCACCTGCGTACCAATTTTCTCCTTTTTTTTCTTTCTTCCATTTTTTAGATGGTACTATTCCACTGTTTTGGTTTTTTAACTCAAAATCATAGACAGTACCTAAACCAAAATCTAAGGCTACTTCTGAAATACGATCGATACCTATTTTTTTAGCCAAATCATAAAAAAATACATCACAAGATTCTTTTATACCATCAATTAAATTCATTTTACCATGTCCTTTAGTTTTCCAGCAATGGTATGTTCTATCTCCAAATTCAATCTTACCAGTGCAAAAAATATTTGATTCATTATTTATTAAACCATATTTTAAACCAGCTATCGCTACTATCATTTTAAAAGTTGAACCTGGAGAATACAATCCCTGAATTGATCTAAAGGTTAGTGGTGATAATTTATTACTTAATAGAGTATCCCAATATTTTTTATTTGGTTTTTTTATTATTTTATTTGAGTTGTATGTTGGTACAGAAACCATACATATTACTTGACCATTTTCAATATTCATTACAACTATTGATCCGGCTCTGTAAGTTTTTAATTTATTAAAGGCATACTCTTGTATTCTACTATCAATAGTTAAATTAATATTTTTTCCTTTTGTACTTTCTTTTCTTGAAATTTCTCTAATTAAACGACCATTAGAGTTTACTTCAACTTCTCTTTGACCAGGAGCTCCTATTAAAATTGAATTAAATGTACTTTCAATTCCTGATTTTCCAATCTTTAAGTTAGGCATTTTAGAAACAAAAGGCAAAGACATGTCTTTTTGATTTGGTTTGTTAATATATCCTAATATATGTGAAAAATGCTCATGTTTTGGATAAACTCTTATATAATCTTGATCAATAGCAATCCCAGGCAATTTAAACTTATTTGATTCAATTTGTTCTAAAATATTCCAATCTATATTTTCAGCTATTTTAATTTTATGAAATTTTTTTATTTTTTTACTATATTCAATAATTTTTAATCTATCAGCAAAACTTATATCAATGTATTCTGATAAATTATCTAAAGTATCTTTAATTGATATAGTTTTCTCAGGAATCAATGAAAGATCATAAACTCTTTTGTTTGTTGTCAATAAAATATTGTTTGTATCATAAATTTCACCTCTAACTGGAAGAATAATTTCTAAATCAATTTGATTATTTTTTGATAAAGTTTTATATTTTTCTGATTGAGATATTTGAATATCAAATAAACGGTAACCAAGTAATGAAAAAAGAGAAAATTTTAACAAATATAAACTAAACATTCTTCTGTTTAATTTAGTAAGTTGTTGTTTTTCTTCAGAATAAAACATTACTATTTTTTATCAATTTTATTAAATATAAATATTATTGGTAAAATAATTATAGCATTAGTTATAGTAATTTTAAAAAATTGATTTTTACCAAAGTTATAATTTAAAATTATTTCAGCTAAAATCATTTCTAAAATGAGCATCATAAAAGTTAAAATTATAACTAAATATAATATGTTTTTTTGATTTAAACTAATTAATTTAGTTTTTAAAAAATAGACTAGTAATAAAAATGATATAAAAACTAACAAATGAGGGCCAATATTATTTAGTAAAATAATATCAAAAAAAACACCATATAAGAAAAAAATAAAAAATAATAGGAAGTTGAAAAAATAAAAACTTAGATAAATAATAGTTATATGAGCTATAATATAGAAAGCTAAATTTATATAACTTAAAAAAATTAAATTATTTACACTAATTGAAAAGCTCAAAAACAGAATTAGATGAAAAATATAAACTGGTTTAAAGTAATTAGCAAATTGCATCACTCGGATTTAACAACTTGAACATAATCAATGCTGTTAAAATCAACAAATGGAAGAGCATAAAATCTATTATTTGAAACGCTTACAATCTTCCCAACAAGCAAATCAGCGGGGAATATTTGAGCTGTTCCGCTCGTTACTAAAAGATCGCCGACCTTTGGAAGTTTATCATCTTTAATAAAAGAACTTACCAAATGGACTCCGTCAGAGCCCCCTTGAACTAAGGAAAATAGTTCATTTGAAATTGTTTTAACAGAAACCGATGAATTTTGATCAGTAATTAATAAAATTTTTGAATTATTTAAAGAAGTTTCTAAAACTCTTCCTAATAAACCTCTGTAATTGATTACTGCCATTTGATTCAATATTCCTGCTCTTGTTCCTGCATTAATATTAATAGTCTTAGAAAAAAGTATATCATTTCTATTAATAAGAGAGGCAGTCTTAACCAAAGTTAAATTATTGTTTGTTGCATTTAGTAATTTTTTTAAAACTTTATTTTCTCTTGAGTTTTGTAATGCTAAAATTTGCCATTTTTTTAATCTTAAAATTTCTTCTTTAAGTTGCAAATTCTCATTGTTAATAATTTTATATTCACGAATTTCATTAATAACATTTGACGAAAAAATAATTGGAAATGAAACTATTTTTGTAAGAGGATTAATATATTCATTAGATATTGATTTAAATTTGTTAACAACTAAGTAATCTGATTTATTAAAAAAAATTAATAAAAAAGCTAAAACAAATACTATTGTTGCAGAAAAATTAATTAGAGTTTTGCTTTTAACTAAAGATTTAAACTTAAATATTGGTTTCATTAAAAATATTAATCAGTAAGAAAAATATCACTTAATTTTGATTTTTCTTCTAATGCTTTACCCGTTCCTACTACAACACACAAAAGAGGATCTTCTGCAATTGATATTGGTAAACTAGTGGATCTTCTTAAAACTTTATCTAAATTACTAAGTAACGATCCTCCTCCAGTTAACATTATTCCTCTCTCAGCAATATCAGCAGCTAATTCAGCTGGGGTTTGTTCAAGAGCCCTTTTAATAGTATCTATTATTTGAGCAACAGGTTCAGCCAATGCTTCAGAGCTTTGTCTTTCGGAAATACTAATTTCTTTCGGTAAGCCAGTTATCAAATCACGACCTTTAACTAATAAACTATCACCCTCACCATCATCAGGTGGACATGCAGACCCAATATCTTTTTTTATTCTTTCAGCTGTAGCTTCACCAATGGCTAATTTATGATTAGTCCTCATATATTCTGTAATTGCTTCATCAAATCTGTCTCCTGCAGACTTCACAGAAGTTGCTAAAACTACGCCGCCCAATGAAAGAACTGCTACCTCAGTAGTTCCTCCCCCAATATCTACAACCATTGATCCCGTAGGTTCTGCGACAGGTAAATTAGCTCCTATTGCTGCAGCTACTGGTTCTTCAATTAAGAATACTCTTCTAGCTCCAGCTGCATCTGCAGATTCTCTAATAGCCCTTCTCTCAACATTTGTTGCTCCAGAAGGAACGCATATTACAATTTGTGGATTTGAAATAGTTCTTCCTTTGTGAACTTTGCGAATAAAATGTTTTATCATTTGCTCGGCAACTTCAAAATCAGCAATTACACCATCTTTCATTGGCCTAATTGCTTTAATCTTACCTGGTGTTCTTCCAAGCATTTGCTTTGCTTCATCACCAACAGCAAGAACTTGCGTCGTTCCTTGATTTTCAATTGTTGCAACAACTGAAGGTTCATTTAATACAACGCCTTCACCTTTAACATATACCAAAGTATTTGCAGTCCCTAAGTCAATTGCCATATCTTTAGAAAATAAACCAAATATTTTGTCGATCACCATTTATACTCCACCAATCTGAATTTCTGATTTTTTATTCATAATAGATTTAGATTGTTTAAAAATCAAACGATTAAGAGCACTTATATATGCTTTTGCAGAGGCAACTATTATATCAGGATCACTTCCTTTGGCTTGAGATGAAAGTTGATCATTTTCTAATCTTACTGTTACTTCTCCTTGAGCATCAGTTCCAGCTGTGATTGCTTGAACTTGATAAAGTTTTAATCTGAAATTAGTGTTAGTTAATTCTTTAATTGCATTAAAAGTAGCATCAACAGGACCATTTCCAGAGCTTTTCATGGTTTTTTTATCCTCTTCAACTATCATTGAGAGTATAGCTTCATGTTTTTCAAGTGATCCAGCATTTACTTTTAATGATACAAATTTAATTTGTTCATTATATGACGATGACTTATCACCAGCTAAAGCTATCAAATCTTCATCATAAACATCTTTCTTCTTATCTGCTAAATCTTTAAAACGACCAAATAATTCCATTAAAGCGTTATCTCCAAAATCATAACCTAATTCTTTAAGTTTTTCTGAAAAAGCATGCTTTCCTGAATGTTTACCTAATACTAAAGAAGACTTTATTAGTCCCACAGACTCAGGTGTCATAATTTCATACGTTCCGGAATGTTTTAACATTCCGTCTTGATGAATACCTGCTTCATGAGCAAATGCATTAGCGCCAACTATAGCTTTGTTAGGTTGGACTGAGAATCCTGTAATAGAAGAAACTAACCTCGAAGCCTTTGTAATATATTCTGACTTAATATTAGTGTGATATGGGATTAAATCCTTTTTAACTTTTAATGTCATTACAACTTCTTCTAATGATGCATTACCTGCTCTTTCACCCAAACCATTAATTGTGCATTCAACTTGCCTTGCCCCTTCTTCAATAGCAGCTATACTATTAGCCACAGCCAAACCAAGGTCGTTATGTGTATGAGTTGATAAAACTGCTTTATCAATATTAGGCACATTATTTTTTACAGCTTTAAAAATAGAACTAAATTCTGATGGAAGGGTAAAACCAACTGTATCAGGTATATTTATTGTAGTTGCACCGCATTCAATTGCAAGTTCAATAGCTTTATATAAATAAGTTAAATTTGATCTCCCAGCATCTTCACAACTCCATTCAATATTATCACACAAGTTTCTTGCATGGGTGACTGTTTGTTTAATAGCTTCTAGAACTTCATCTTCATTTTTTTTTAATTTATATTTCATATGTATAGGACTAGTTGCTATAAAAGTATGAATACGAGGAGAAGCAGCATGTTTAACTGCATCCCAAGCCCTATCAATGTCTGGTAATTTAGCTCTTGATAAACCAGCAATAGTTGAGTTTTTAATATTTTTACTGATTTCTGATACAGCTTCAAAATCGCCATTTGAAGCAATTGGAAAACCAGCTTCAATTATATCAACTTTCATTTCTTCAAGAATTTGAGCAATTTGCATTTTTTCATCCAAATTCATCGAAGCGCCAGGAGATTGTTCTCCATCTCTTAAAGTTGTATCAAAAATATATATTCGCTCACTCATATAAGTTTATCTTTTATACTATCAAATTTGCCTAACCACTAGTTTTTAGATTTATCAACCATTTTGCCTTCTGCAATCCAAGGCATCAGAGTTCGTAGTTTTTCTCCAATAGCTTCAATTGGATGTTCAGCATGGTTTTTTCTCATAGTTTTAAATTGAGTTTGACCACTTTTATGCTCACTCATCCATTCTTTTGCAAATTGCCCTGATTGAATTTCAGAAAGAATTTTTTTCATTTCTTTTTTTGTTTCATCAGTTATTAATCTTGGACCTCTAGTATAATCTCCGTATTCAGCCGTGTTGGAGATTGAATATCTCATATTTGCCATTCCACCTTCATATAATAAATCAACAATTAGCTTTACCTCATGCAAACACTCAAAATATGCCATTTCTGGAGCATAACCTGCATCAACTAACGTTTCGTAACCTGCTAATATAAGATGCGTTAAACCTCCGCACAAAACAGATTGTTCACCAAACAAATCGGTTTCACATTCTTCTTTAAAAGTAGTTTCTATTATACCAGCTCTGCCTCCACCAATAGCAGATGCATAAGCAATTGCTATCTCTAACGCATTGCCAGATGGATTTTTGTCAACTGCAACTAAACAAGGTACACCTGCTCCTCGAGCATATTCGGCCCTAACTGTATGACCTGGACCTTTAGGTGCTATCATTATTATATCAACACCCTCTTTGGGTTTAATCAAATCGAAGTGTATATTTAGCCCATGAGCAAAAGCGATTGCTGTTCCTTCTTTAATGTTTGAAGCTATATCATTTTTATAAATTTCAGATTGCAATTCATCAGGTGTTAACATCATAATAATGTCAGCCCAACTAGCTGCTTCAGAAGGTGTCATTACTTGAAAACCAGCATTTTCAGCTTTCGGTCTAGAAGTAGAATCTTCTCTTAAAGCTATTGCAACATTTTTAATACCTGTGTCTCTTAAATTCATTGCATGTGCATGGCCCTGACTGCCATAACCAACTATAACTATTTTTTTATCGTTAATTAAATTTATATCAGCATCTCTATCATAATAAACTCTCATTACTCCTCCTTATCATTATTTTTAGTTGAAATTGCTACGGGACCACTTCTTACGATTTCAACTTTTGTTATTTCATCTATTTCTTTTATAAAGCTATTTATTCTTTGCGAAGCTCCTGCAATTTCAAAAATTGTTAACTGGTTTTCATTTTCTATTTTTCTTGCCCTATAAAAATCACAAACTTGATAAATATTTTTTTTATTTTCATCATTTAAAAATATATTAACTAAAGCAACCTCTGCCTCAACTGAGCTACCCTCTTGATCTAAATTACTTACACTATGAACAGGGACAATTCTTAAAAGTTGTTTTTCAATCTGATTTACAACTTCAGCTGTTCCATGTGTTACGATAGTTATTCTAGATATATGTTCATCATTACTAACTTCTGCAACATTTAAACTGTCAATATTATATCCTCTTCCAGAAAACATTCCTATAACCTTAGCCAATACTCCTGGTTCATTATCTACTAATATTGTAAGTATATGCTTTCTAGTAGCTGAAGTTTTATCTGGAGAATCGTATACAGATTTATTCATTAGACTAATATTTTTCCTTTCTCAGCTGACTTTTTATCTTGTTCTTGATCTTTGCTAAGTAACATTTCATTATGAGCAGAACCACTTTGTATCATTGGAAAACAATTTTCCTCTTTATCAACCCATATATCTGCAATTACTGTTTTATCTGAATTTATCATTTCTTCAATTACATCGTCCAATTCATTTACATTTTTTGCCCTTAAACCCAAAGCTCTATAACTTTCAGCAAGTTTAACAAAATCTGGCAGACTATCAGTATAGCTTTCTGAATATCTTCCTCCGTGCAACAATTCTTGCCATTGACGAACCATACCCATGTATTCGTTATTTAATATAAATATTTTTACTGGTAGACGATATTGCACAGCTGTACTCATTTCTTGAATATTCATTAATATCGATGCATCTCCAGCTATATCTATAACAAGAGCATTAGGGTTGGCAATTTGGGCACCAATTGCTGCTGGAAAACCATATCCCATTGTACCAAGACCTCCTGAAGTTAACCATCTATTTGGTTTTTCAAATTTATAATATTGTGCAGCCCACATTTGATGCTGACCTACTTCAGTTGTAATAAAAGTGTCTCTATTTTTAGTTAATTCATATAATTTTTGAATAGCATATTGAGGCTTTATATTTTTAGTCTCTTGATTATATTTTAAACAATCAATTTCTTTCCAATCATTAACTCTTTTCCACCAAGATTCTAAATTTGATTTATTTACTGAAAAATTATTTTTTTTCCAAATACTTAACATTTCATTAACCATTAATTTAACATCACCTACTAGAGGAATGTCAACATTTATAGTTTTGTTAATATTGCTTTCATCAATATCAATATGAATTTTTTTAGAATTAGGAGAAAACGCATCCAATCTTCCTGTTACTCTATCGTCAAATCTAGCTCCAATATTAATCATAACATCACATTCATGCATTGCCATATTTGCTTCATACATTCCATGCATCCCAAGCATGCCTAAAGACTGTTTATGAGAAGAAGGGATTACTCCTAAACCCATCAAAGTCATTGTTGCAGGCGCTCCAACCAACTCAACAAATTCAGTTACTTTTATTGAAGCTTCTTTACCTGAATTTATACAACCTCCACCAATATAAAAAATAGGCTTTTTTGCTTTTGAAATTAATTCAACTGCATTTTTTATATTTTCAGAATTGTTTTTTAAAACAGGTTCAAATAAACGGTGTGATGGTATAGTAATTGATTTTTTTGATTCGTACTTTCCTTTTGCAAATTGAACATCTTTAGGAATATCTATTAGAACAGGTCCAGGTCTTCCATTATTAGCAATTTGAAATGCTTCATGAAAAACATAAGATAATTTATTTACATCTTTAACTAAATAATTATGTTTTGTGCAAGCTCTTGTAATACCAGTTGTGTCACATTCTTGAAAAGCATCACTTCCAATTAAATGTTGAGGTACCTGACCTGTAATACATACAATAGGCACACTGTCCATCATTGCATCTGTTAAACCTGTAACAACATTAGTTGCTCCAGGACCTGAAGTAACTAAAACAACTCCTATTTTTCCTGTTGATCTAGCATAACCTTCTGCTGCATGAATAGCACCACCTTCTTGACGTACTAAAATATGTCTAATAGAATTTTGTTTGAACATCGTATCATATATAGGCAACACCGCTCCGCCTGGATATCCAAAAACAACTTCTACACCTTGTTCAGCAAGGCATTTAAGCACTATGTCTGAGCCTGTAATTTCTTCTTTCATTGCCGAAGTCTCATAGGCTGTGGATAAAATAAAATCAATAAATTAGTTTAAATTTGATTAAAATTCATTGAATTTAGGTCATATTGATCTGGGAATTCAGTAATTTTTTGCTGAATTCTTATGTTTGACGAATTCCACCAAGTATGTTGCCTTTTAACATAATTTCTAGTTACCTGCTGAGCTTTGGCAATACATTCATCTAAGTTTATTTTTTTTTGTAAAAATAAACTTATTTCTGGAACACCATGAGCTCTCATAATAGGCAATGAATTATCTAAGTTTAATTTAAGAAGTTTTTCAACCTCTGGAATTGCACCTTTTTTTATCATATTAATAAATCTTTTTTCAACACGCTCATAATTTTTTTTTCTATCAGGTAAAAACAAATATAACAAATAGTCAGAACTGCTTATAAAATATTTACTTTTATTTCGTGTCCATTCACTAAATTGTATCTTGGTATAAGAAAAAACTTCCCATATTCTTTTTAATCTATTTATATCATTAGGATTAATTTTTTTTGTTGCCTCTTTGTCTAAATCATAAACTAATTTGTAAAAATCTTTAATTCCAACTTTTGCTAATTTTTTTTCTGACTTTAATTTGTATTCCTCAGGAATAGATGGGATATCTACTATTCCATTAATTAATTTTTCAATATACATACCTGTTCCACCAACCAAAATTACAGGTATATTTTTTTTAGAAAATTGATTTATAAAACTTGAAGCTTCATTACACCAGTTTGCAACATTATATCTTTCAGAGCCTTTAATATGACCATATAATTTATGTTCAACTTCTTTTAAATCTTTTTCTGAAGGTCTTGCAGTTAATATATTCAGGTTCTCATAAACTTGCATACTATCTGCATTAATTATTTTGCCATTAATTTTTTTGGCTAACTTAATTGCCAAGTCAGATTTACCTATGCCAGTTGGTCCTGAAATAAAATGTATTAAGGAACTCAATTATCTATAAATTTAATTGTTATCCATAAAGATTGTTCTTCTCTAATTATTTTCAATAATAATGAACTTCTTCCAGTTTTGTGTATTTGGTTAACCAACTTACTAAAACCTTCTAAATCAGAAATATTTTCCCTATTAATTTCAGTAATTATATCCCCTAACATTAGATTTGAATCTGGATTTTCAATTTTGGTAACTAGTACACCATCATCATTAGCTGACTTAGAAATACTAATACCTAATTTTTCTATCTTTTTTTCTTCAACCTTTAATTCAGTTTCTTTTCTTTGAACAAATGAATCTTCAGGAAGTTCTCCTAATTTAACTTTTATTGTAATAACCTTATTTTTTCTCCATACTTTTAATGTTGCAATGGAACCAACATCTGATTCTGCAACAACTCTAGGTAAGTCAGTCATTTTAATAATATCAACACCATTAAATTTAAGGATTACATCTCCTGCTTGAATACCAGCCTTTTTTGAAGGTCCTTTTGGATCAATATTTGAAACAAAGGCACCCTTTTCATCAGCTAAACCTAAACTTTCTGCAAAGTCTTTAGATACTGGTTGAATTTGAACTCCCAACCAACCTCTTTTGGTACGTCCAAAATCTTTTAGTTGTTGGATTATTTTTTTGGCACTATTTGAAGGAATTGCAAATCCCAATCCTATACTTCCACCAGTTTGTGAAATTATTGCAGTGTTAATTCCAATTACCTCACCTTGTATGTTAAATAATGGTCCTCCTGAATTACCCCTATTAATAGACGCATCAGTTTGAATAAATTTTACATAAGGACCGCTTCCAATGTCTCTTGATATAGCTGATATTATTCCCGCAGTAACTGTTCCGCCCAAACCAAGTGGATTTCCAATTGCTATTGTCCAATCTCCAACACGCATTTTATCAGAATTTCCCCATTTCGTAGATTGTAATAGCTTTCCTTCAGGGTTAATTTGTAAAACTGCTAAATCTGCTTTTGGGTCTCTTCCTAATAATTTAGCTATATATTCAGATTGATCTGATAAAATAACTGTTATTTCATCAGCTCCTTCAATTACATGGTTATTTGTGACTATAATGCCACTTTTATCAATTATGAATCCTGATCCAAGACCAACCATTGGTCTTTGGGAAGGTGAGCGTTTATTTTCTCTTTCAAAATACTCTTTAAAAAATTCATCAAAGGGCGAACCTTCTGGAAATCTTGGATATTGATCTTGTTGATTGTAATTATTAACTATCGTAGTTGAAGCTATACTCACCACTGCAGAAGATGATTTTTCAACTAGATCAGCAAAACTATTTGGAATAGCATTTGATATATTAGTAAATGAAATAACTAATACTACTATAAAATATTTAAGTAAAACTTTCATTTAATTATTTGAGTACAACCTTAAAGTGAAATAAATAAGGCAACAACCTAAAACAATACAAAATGTTGATATTGATTTAACTATTTTAGAATCAAGACTATTTAAAAATTTAATCAAAATATTCATTTTGTTTGCTAATAAAAAATAAATTAAACCTTCAAATATCAGCAATAGGCCAATACTTAAAAGCAAAATCTCTAACATTAATTAGTATTATTAATCTCTCCAAAGAATTTTTCACAAACCTCGCCAGGAACAATTACCATAGACATTTCTGTATCACCAAATGTTTCTCTACAAGCTTGCATTGTTCTTAAAAAATCAAAAAATTCTTTGTCTAATCCATATGCCTCAGCAAGTATTTTGTTCTTTTCCGCATCCCCTTCTCCACGTAAAATTGAAGATGTTCTTTCGGCTTCAGCTATTATGACAGTCTGCTGTCTATCTGCAGATGCTGTAATTTCTTTTGATAATTCTTCTCCTTCAGCTCTTAACAAGTTTGCTTCCTTATCTCTTTCTGATCGCATACGTTGAAAAACATTATTAGAAACTTGTTCAGTTAAATCTGTTCTTCCAATTCTTATATCTAATATTTCAACACCAAAATCCATTTCATTTAGCTTAACTTGAGTTTGTATTTTATTCATTATTTTAACTCTTTCCTCACTTAATAATGAAGTAAGAGAATATTGCGCTATTACACCTCTAACAGCTGCGTTTATGATCCGCCCAAATCTATCAGAAAACGTTGTTTCATTTCTAACAGTTTGAAAAAATTTTAGTGGGTCTATAATTTTATATCTTGCGAAAGAATCAACAATAATTCTTTTTTGATCAGACAAAATCATTTCCTCAGGTTGAGGATCAAGATTTAACATTCTTCTATCTAAGTAAACCGCATCTTGAATAAATGGCACTTTAAACTGGAGACCTGGTTCATTAATTAATTGTCTAGGTTCGCCAAATTGGAGAACAATAGCCTGTTTTGTTTCATTGACTACAAAAAAAGCTCCTGTAACTGTCAAAAATATTACAAAAAATACTAATAAATAAATTATATTTCGTGGTGATAATCTCATTAGTTAGTGTTCCTATTTTTTAATTCATTAAGAGGCAAATAAGGGACTACTCCTTGGCCATTTCCAGAATCATCTAGTATAATTTTGTTTTTACCTTCCAAAACTTCTCTAAGAGTTTCAAGATAAATTCTTCTTTTTGTAACGTCCTCAGCTCCTTTGTAGCTATTATATACATCAACAAAATTTTGTGCCACACCTTCAGCTTGTTTTACAACTTGCTCTTTATAAGCTCTAGCACTTTCAACCAATTTTGCTGCTTCACCTCTAGCATTAGGAACTATTTTATTAAGATATGTATTAGCTTCATTAACTAATCTCTCTTTATCTTGTCTTGCTCTTTGAACTTCATCAAAAGCATCTATTACCTGATCTGGGGGATCTACACTCTGCAGTTGTATTGATTGAACTAAAATTCCACTTTCATATGAATCTAATATATCTTGCAATTGATTCCTAACAACCTGCTCTACTTCTTGCCTTCCTTCTGTAAGTAAAAATTGCAAGTCGCGTTGCCCTACAACTTCTCTCATGACACTTTCAGACATATCTTTAACAGTGGTTTCTGGATTTCTTAATTTAAACAAAAAGTTTCCTGCATCTTTAATTTTATAAAGAACTGTAAACCTAACATCTGCAATATTCTGATCTCCAGTTAGCATTAAGCTTTCTCTATCAACATCTCTTTCAGCATTGGATGCTGCAGAATAACCTAAATCACTTGCTGTTCTAAAGCCAATATTTATTTTTCTGATTTCTTCAACCTTAGGTGTAATTGTTTTGCCAATTGGTGTTGGAAAAAAATAGTGCAAACCAGGGTTGGTTGTACTTCCGTTCCATTTACCAAATAATAATTCAATACCTTGTTCATCTGGTTCAACTCTATAGAAGCCTGAAGCTAGCCAAACCAAAATAGCTAATAGAATTAATATACTTATATTTCTCGGCCCCCCAACTCTAAACTTTCCAAATCTTTCTTTTGCTTTTTTAAAAGAGTCTTCAAAATCCATATTATTGGAATTGTTACCACCCCATGGATTATTACCTCCCGGGCCCCATGGATTATTATCGTTATTATTTTTGTTCCAATTCATAGATAATTTGTTAGTAATTAATCATGCTATTATCATTAATAAACTATTATTCTATCCTATATTTGGGTAAATTTTAAGAATTCAAGTATGTCTGATGAAATTTTAAAGTCTATTTACGAAATTACTAAAAAATTTGAAGATCCTTCGACTAAACAAGTTTTTGATGAAAATAACAAAAAAATAAGTGTTTTAGTTGAAAATGGTAATGTAAATATTAGCTTAATCATAGAGCCTAACAAAAAAAATGATTATTTTAATGTAATTTCTGGCTTAAAATCGAAAATATCTAATATACCAAATATCAATTCAGTAAATATAGCCTTAACTTCAGAAAAACAGCCTAATCAAAGCAGAAAATATACCATAGATTGTGAACATATAATCGCTGTTGCAAGCGGCAAGGGTGGTGTAGGCAAGTCAACTTTTGCAGTCAATATTGCTACATCTTTAAGTCTTTTAGGTAAAAAAGTCGGTCTTCTTGATGCTGATATTTATGGTCCCAGTATTCCTAGAATGATGGGCTTATCAGAAAAACCCAAAACTAGTGAAAATAAAAAGTTAATACCCTTAGAAAAACACAATATAAAATGTATGTCTATAGGCTTTTTAATAGATCCAGACACACCAACAATTTGGCGAGGCCCAATGGTTATAAAAGCTTTAGAACAAATGTTTAATGGCGTAGAATGGGGTACCTTAGATTATTTAATTATTGATCTGCCTCCAGGTACGGGAGATGCCCAATTAAGTTTAGCTCAAAACACTAAACTAACAGGGTCTATAATTGTTTCAACACCTCAGGATGTAGCACTAATTGATGCCAGAAAAGGTATTAACATGTTTAAAAAAGTAAATGTTCCAATACTTGGACTAGTTGAAAATATGAGCTATTTTATTTGTGATAATTGTGAGCAGAAACATCATATTTTTTTGAGTGGCGGAGCAAAAAAAGAAGCTGAAAATTTTAATATTCGTTTTTTAGGAGAACTGCCTTTAGATAAAAATTTATGCATTGATTCTGACAGAGGAAAACCAGTAAATATTGGTAATAAAAATAGCAGCACATCAGAACTTTTCAAAAAAATAGCAATAGATATTAATAATATAGTTACTAGCTAAACATTCATTTCAGCTAATATAGACGGATGAGGATCATAATTAATTAGCTTAAAATCATTTGTTTCATAATCTTTAATTTTTTTAGTTTTAAATTCTAAATCTGGAATATCCCTAATTGTTCTTGAAAGCTGAATTGCCACTTGTGAAAAATGTTGATGATAAATATGATAATCACCAAGAGTATGGATAAAAAAACCAACTTGAAGATTACACTCTCTTGCTATTATATGTGTTAGCAAACTATAACTAGCTATATTAAAAGGAACTCCTAAAAACATATCGCAAGATCGCTGATAAAGTTGACAGCTAAGTTTATTCTCAGAAACAAAAAATTGAGAAAAAGCATGACATGGTGGAAGAGACATTAAATCAAGTTCAGCAGGATTCCATGCTGTCAATATATGTCTCCTGCTGTTAGGATTTTTTTTAATTTGTTCAAGCAAAGTTTCGATCTGATCAATTCCATTAAAATTTCTCCATTGAACACCATATATTTTTCCTACATCACCATCGAAATTTGCTTTATTTTTCCAATAATCAGCTTTTGCATTTTGGGTCCAAATAGTTTTTTTATCACTTAAATTTTCTCTTTTATCTGCGTATAATATTTCAGCTAATCTTCTCTCATCATTTGAGCCTTCCAAAAACCAAATTAATTCTGAAACTACTGCTTTCCATGCTAATTTTTTTGTGGTCACGGCAGGAAAACCATCTTGTAAATTAAACCTCATTTGATACCCAAACGATTTTCTTACCTTGCCTGCTCTGCTATCAACATCTATTCCATTTTCATAACAATCCTTGAGTGCTTCTATGTATTGTTTCATTTAAAAATTTTTCATTTTTTCTTCATAAACTGAATTTTTCATCCAAACCTTAAAAACACAACTATCATCTGAGGATGGGGCTGATCTGAAAACTGTCATTTTATTAGTTATTACATTTCTATCTAGTTTTTTATCACAGTTATATACTCCTTTAATATGAGTTATAAGAAATATATCTATAATATTAAATATTTGAAATATTAAGTTTGCTCCACCAATTATGAACACATCCTTATTTTTTAAAATATCCTGATTTTCGTATTCTGAATTTATATTCTTTATAATGTTTATTAAATCTCCAGAAATATAACGATCAGCTCCTGGGTATAAATCAGGTGATTTTGAAGTAACTAAAATATTTATTCTATTTTTTAATGGGGTTGGCATAAATGGATCATCCCAAGTTAACCGTCCCATTACTACAACATTATTATTTGTTGTTTCTTTGAAATGCTGAAGATCTATAGTATTTTTTGGCCAGGGCATAGTGCCATTTTTACTAAAGCCCCATTCATCGTCTACTGCCATAATTGCTTTAATCACAATTTATATTATAATAGTAATGTTGTTTTAACAACTATAGCGATAAATGCTTTATGTAATAGGTTAGATGGACCCGGGGGCAGTACCCGGCGCCTCCACCATAAATATTCAGGGGGGCGAAATAGGTTTGACATCGACTGAAAGGTAAAGACTTTGCTCGGTATTGTACCACCGTTATCGGGCTATTTTAATAAACGCTAACGATAATAGATTAGCTATCGCTGCCTAGTTTCTAGGCTAGCGCGGTTTGGGGCACCGGGCAACAGAACGCCCCACTATAATCTTGATTTTTGATTCAATTCTCTGGTTTTTTTTAAAATGCTCCAAAAGAACGCGTAATTTACGCGTAATTAGAATTAAAAATTAATTATTTATAATCACTAAAGAATGATTTTTGTCTTTCACCTTCTTCAATTATTTGTTTAATTTTTGCAACGGACATCCAACACTCTAGATAGATAGTAGCTTCCGTAATAAGTTGTCCAAGTTCCTTATTTGATAGCTTCTCGGTTGACGGATCTTGGAACTTGAATTGATTGGAACTTGCAAATGTTTTAAGTGTCGAAGACTTCACACCAAAGTTAAAGCCTTCCACTCCCTCTTCAATATATTTTGCGACAGCAACACCTACAATATTGCCTTTTTGATCAATTATAGGACCACCACTATTACCTGTACTTAGTGAAGCATCAATTTGAAAGTTGGAATAATTATCTCCATATCCTGCAAGAGAGGTAACACTACCTTTAAATGTTTTAATAGAGGCACTAATATTTTTCCCTAAAGGATAGCCGGCCACAATAATATCTTCTAAAATAGATACATCCTCTTTGCTTATAGAAAAAACTTTGTTTGGTTTTATGTTTGCTTTGATAATTGCTAAATCATTTGTCCTATCAATAAACAATACATTGGTATCTAGCTCTCTTCCTTTGTAATGTGTTTTAATTATATCACAAGAGTCTATAACATGGTTATTTGTTACCATATGTCCATTATTTGAAACAATAAACCCAGTTCCAGATGATGCGGGAACAAGAGTGTTATGATCTTCTTTTTGTGTTTTTACTATTTGGTTTTTTTCAATTTCTTTTTCAAGATTTAATAATGCTAATTCCAAGTTATTAATATCATTGCATTGGATAGCATGCCATTTGTTATATATTTTATTTGTATCGTTATTTTCATAATTAATATTAGTAAAAATTTTGTTTTTATAATTGTATATAGCATCCCAAGTATCCTCTCCATCAAGTGTTCTTCCTCGAGAGAAAATAGACTCTTCTGTAATTTTATAAATTTGCATTGTGTTACTTATATCTTCTGACACTCCATTAGCGTAAATCCATTCTTTCATTAAGATTATATTTTTTTCAATATTTATAGTGAAGGTAGCTTTCTCATTATAATCGTAATCATCACTAGTATTTTTTTTATTATCTTCATCAATATACCAGCCACTACACTCAAAATTGAAATTATTAGCATTTGCAATGTTTGGAATTAAAAAAGCTATAATTAAAATGAAAAAATATTTCATATGTTAACAATACCATGAAATTTAAAAATTGCTCTAATTTCACGCGTAAAATTCGCGTAATCTATTTAAAAAATATTAATTTTTGGTGTTATGTGATATAAACTTTTTTAAGAAAGAATAGGCAATAACATTAGGAAATGCTTAAACTTTTGGGTGTTTGTTCACGCGTAAATACATGAGAACCATTTCACGCACCGAGCAACAGAACGCCCCATACTAAATCTCAAAATATCTATGTTAATTATAGGTTTTTTATTTTCTAAATTTGGTTTGCCAAAATCATGCCGAATAGAAAAATGAAATTTAAAGTATTATATTATTAATTAACTGGAATTACAAAACTAGGAGAATAAGTTCTATGCTTGTCAGTAATTGCATCTGTTATACCTAAATCAAAGAATAAAACACTTGCGCCTAATTTAGCGCCTTCAATAGAACTAGCAATATTGCCAAATCCTTTTTTGCCGGTATCTGTTGTACAATCATATCTTAAGTTATCATCGGATCTTCTTATCGAAAAAGTTCCTGGAACTTTACCACTCCATGAGCCTCTTTTGTTTGACAAATTGCAAGTTCCAGAACTTGCATCACTAAAAGACAACGAAACTGGAGTATTTGGATCATTAACAATAGTGGCACACGAAGAAAGTACAAATATTGAAACCAAAACTAGTGCAATTTTTTTCATAGGAAAAAACTAAACCCATTTTAAGCTTAAGTCTATAAACATCTAAATAAGCTATAAAAACTGCTTTAATTATTAGTTTTTAATTTTTCAATATGAGTTAAAATATCAGAAATATTTGTCATTTCACAAAAACCTATAGGTATCATTTCTCTAGTTGTATTCCCGCCCGAGGTCATTGTCCATATATCAACTCTCAAAGTTTTGAGATGAACAGAATAAATAAGATCTCTTATTTGATTTTGTATTAAATATATATTTATGAAGGGTAGCTCAGAGTCAGTTTCGTAATAATATTCTCTAAGATTAGTTACATTATTAATGTCAGTATTTATAACTTTAACTTTTTGAGATGATATAAATTCAAAACCCCATAATAGATCTGAGCATAAAATATTTTTACCATCTAAATTTTCATCTGCAAAAACGTTAATAATTAAAAAAATAAAAGAAAAAAAAATCAATAAAATTAGTCTTTTCATCAAATTAATTTATTCTGCTATTGCAATTAATGTATCTGTTTGACCTAATTTTTTTAGATTTTCACAATAAGATGAATTTAATTCATCACTTACAGCTTCTTTATAAAAGTTATGACCACCAGGTTTTCTTTTTAAAAACCAGCCTAAGTGATTTGAAAAATTATATCTTTGATAATATTGAATATTTATATTTTTAAAACCTGATTTCAAAAGAATGAATTTAAGAGATTTGTATGTATGAAGAATTAAATGCTCACTCCAAAATGTAAAGTTTTTAAATTCTTTTAACTCTTCTTGTAAAATTAAAAAATCTTCAGCATGAGGTACTTCAATAATAATTTTCCCTTTATTATTTAATTTTGATTTTAAAACCTTTAAAGTTTTTATTTGGTAAGGAATATGTTCTAAAACATGAAACATTGTAATTACATCGAATTTTGTCCTATTTTTTTCTAAATTATCAATAACATTTATTTTTTTAATATTTTTTTTAAGGAATTTTATACAATTTTTATTTACTTCGAGACCAAACAATTTTTTTGAATTAGTTATATTTTTTAGAAAACCTCCAAACTCACATCCAAAGTCTAAAATTTTTTTTTGTTTTAAAATATTTTTAAATTGTAGGTATCTTCTTTTATCATCATTTTTACAATTAGAAATATATTTAGTAAGATTTTTTTCATTCATCTTCCTGTCATTTTCATAATGCTTTGTATCTCTTATGAACTTTTCTAAAAATATAATTTTAGTTTTTAAATCTTTTATTACTTTTATTTTTTTATCTCTAGTTTTGTTACTTAAAACAACCAAATTTGATTTTGAAATTAATTTCAATTTTATTAATTCATCTATAATTGGATTTTTCATAATTATTTAATATCATTAAACTAATAAGATTAATAATTAAATATCTTAAACACTTGTCTGAAGTTCTACATTACAGATATTGTGTCTAATGATTGCTTCATTTAGTGGAATACTACTTTCTCTTTTTAAGATATTAAAAAACCACGATTTAGGAAACTTCATACGAGTTCAATTAATTTATTAATTAATAATATTTTATTGAATATTTTTAAATTTATATTAATTAATATTCATGCAAAACCAAGAAATAATTAAAATAATTGAAAATCTAAAAGGTCGAAGAAATTATGTAGAAAAAAAAGCATCTAAATTAGGTTTTACTTCTCTTTATGACTATTTTGAAGATAAAATTTTAAAAGAAAAAAAAGTGATTGAAGATAAAAAAAAAGAATGTGAAGAGATCAAAAATGACAATGATCTAAAAAATAAAGAAAATAAAAGTTGTAGCTGTTGTTAAATATATTTTGTTGAAATGAACAACAGAACGTCCCTAAATTATAAAATTCTCTAATTTTTCTTATTTATATTATCGTTTTTTTTACTTTTATTAATTTTTAAAGAAAAAATATGAGGTCTTGAATTATTAAAAGGTTGTTATATTAAAAAAAATTTGATTTTTTTAATGTAATAAAACTAATTTTTCTGCTAGTTTGGTTAACGAACCGGGCAGCAGAACGCCAAGTTGATATTTATAAAGGAGTATTATGAAAAAATTTGATGATTTAATGAGTGTTAAAAATGAAATTGAAAATATTTCGGCTGAAGAGGCAAAAGAAAGGTTAAATGATCCAAATGTTCAATTTATTGATGTTAGGGATAAAGAAAGTTTTTCTAAAGGTACAATTGGAAATGCAATCCATATGGACAGAGGTTTGCTTGAATTCTATTTAGCAGAAGGAAGTCCATTAGAAAGTGATATTTTCAAAAAAAACCCGAATAAAGAATATGTTGTATTTTGTGGTGTAGGAGGACAAGGCACTTTAGCAACTAAGACAATGCAAGAAATGGGTGTTAAAAATGTTAAAAATATTACTGGTGGTATGGCTGAGTGGGAAAAGATAAAAAAATAATTATCATTAATAAATGATTAATTTAAAATTTAAAGTTGAACAGTCAAGTCAACAGAATACTCAAAAGATTGCTAAGTAATTTAAAAAAATAAAATAATGTATAATATATTTAAACCGCTTCTTAAAAAATTTGAATCTTTTATATTGAAAAACTTTGAAAAGCAAAAAATACAAGTCTCAAAAAATTTTTTTTTAAATCTTGAATTAAATCTAGATAAAATTGAAAATATTGACTCTATAAATTATAAGGTATTTTCTCAAAATGGCGAAGATGGGATTATACAATATCTAATTAAATCATTAAAACTTAAGAAAATTAAATTTGTAGAAATTGGAACAGAGGATTACTCAGAAAGCAATACTAGATATATTTTTGAAACCACTAGGTGTGATGGCTTAATAATTGATCCTCTTAAAAATCTTAAAGATAAAGTTAAAAATACAGTTACAAATTTTTGGAAAAATAATTTATTGATTATAAATGACTTTGCTAGTCCAAGTAATATAAATTTAATTTTAGAAAAAAATAACTTTAATAATAATATTGATCTTTTTTCTATTGATATTGATGGTGTTGATTACTGGATTATAAAAGAATTAAAAAAGAATATTTCAAAAATATTTGTTGCTGAATATAATCCTTATTTTGGTCCAGATTTAGAAATTACTGTTCCTAATATAGAAAATTTCAATAGATCATCTTATCATTATTCAAATTTATGTTTTGGGGTTTCATTAAAATCGTTAATAAAAATTATGATTGAAAAAAATTATACTTTTGTTGGTTCAAATGAATTTAGAAACAATGCTTTTTTTGTATCGAATGAGCATATAAGTAATATTAAACTTAAAATACCCAATATACAAAATTTAGAAGAATTTACTGATGCAACCTTTAAAGAAAGTAGAAACAAAGATGGAAATCTATCACTTATAGAGCCAAAAAAAATATTAAATAAAATTAGAAATTGTGAAGTAATTAACCTAAAAAATAATCAATTAGTAAAAATTAACGAATTATTAAAATGAAAAAAAAAATTAATTTAAATGATGCTTATTCTTTAAAAACACCTGGGGACTCTAAAAAACTTTATAAAAAATGGGCACAAACCTATGATAAGGATTTTGCATTAAGTTCAAATTATTTATCTCCAAAAAAAATTGCTAATTTTTTTAATAAGTATTCAATGAATTCAGATACCCCAATTCTTGATGTTGGAGCAGGAACAGGTTTAGTTGGTCAATTTCTAAACAAAAGTGGTACAAAAGAAATAATTGGAATAGATATTTCTTCTGATATGTTAGAAATGGCAAATGTTAAAAAGTGTTATTCATCTCTAATAGCAGCTGATATTACAAAAAAAATTCCATTCAAAGATGCTTCTATTGGAGCGATTGTAAGTGCTGGAACTTTTACTCATGGACATGTTGGAGCAGATGCAATTGATGAACTTTTACGAATTACTAAACCAGGAGGCTTATTCGTTTTATCTATTAATTCAAAAGTTTTTATTGATGGAGGTTTTAAGAAAAAATTTTTAAAAATTAGAAATATAATTTCCTCACCCATTTTTAAGGAATTTAATGCGCATGGAAAACATAAAAATAAAAAATATAAAGAGGTAAAAATTTTAGCATCAATATTTCGTAAAAAATGAAATTTTATATTTTATTATTTTAAAAAAATGTTAATAAAAATTCAATTTATAATTCATGAATCTAAAAAAATATAAATATAACTTCAATTTTTTTAATTGGATAAAAAGAACAGAATTAGTAGAATTAAATGAAATAAACACAGAAGATGATCCTATAAGACCTGAATTAAGCAATGATTTTAGGACTTCTAGTGGAAGAAAAATATTTGGTCTAAAATATGATGGTGATATTGAAGGAGTTGTTTGCGTTGCTTTTACAAGTGATATACCTGAAACAGTCAAAGAATTAGAATTAATGAGTACTAGTGAGGAAAAAGCTAAAATTGCAGTTGCTTACACTCTTTGGTCTTTAAAAAAAGGAGCTGGTAAAAAAATAATGAAAGAACTTTTAAAACATTTAAAAGAAGAAAATAGTTTAGATAGTGTAATGACACTCTCTCCCTTAACGCCTATGGCAACTCATTACCATATTAGAAATGGCGCCAAACTAGTAAAAATTAACCCTACAACTCAAAATTTTGAATATAAAGTTTAGATTAGTAATACTAAACCATAGAATAATTGATAATATTTAAAATATTATCATTAATGTATTTTTTTAATATTTTTGTAAATTAATTCAGCCAATATAAAATCAGATTTTTCATCAATATCAAAATGTTCCGGTGAGTTTAGAACAAGAGGATAAAATTTATTACCAAAAATTTTTCCTTCTTTTTTCATGAAATTTGATTTAACAATACTAAAAGCAAAATTCAAAGCATAAATTTTTTTTAAATTTTGAGATCTTGGATGATTATTTGGATTGTAATTTATAGCCTTTCCCTTAAACCACATATACTCCTGTATTATGTGAACAGTTGTTAAAGAGTCATATTTTTGTTTATTTTTGTTAAAAAAATTGTAAGCTTTTTTAATTGATTTATCACTAATTAATGGTGAAGTTACATTTACATAACAAATATATTTGTTTTTTACTCTTGATGCTAAATACTTATAAACTTCTTTCATCGGAATTGTTGATGTTGCATATTTTTTTGGCCTAATATCTATATTTATTTTATTTTTTTTTCCAATTTTTACAGATTTCTTACAATCTGTACTTAATAATATTTCAGGTTTTTTAAATATTCTTTTAATTTGATTAATTTTTAACTGTAATAAATTTGTATTATGAAATTTTTTAATATTTTTATCTATTACTCTTTGACTACCCTTTCTTACTGGAATTATGAAAACAAAATCTTTCATCTTAAAATAATTTTTTATATAAAATATTATGATTTTCTAATAATTTCTTCTCATTAATAAGTTTTGAATATTTATTTTTTTTCATTATTCTATTTTCTTCTAGTGATATAATAAAATTGTTTATTACTAAATATTCAATTGTACCTCCTAATAAATGCTCAACAGCTTGATAAGGTGAAGAAATTGTTGAAATACCATGCCTATTAAAACTAGTATTTAAAATAGAATAACAACCTGTAAGTTTGCCAAATTTTAGTATCAGATCATGAAATGAGGGATTAAATTCTTTAATAACTAGTTGTGTTCTACAAGAGTTATCTACATGACAAGCTGCTGGAGCTATTTTTTTAAAGTAAGAACCAGCTTTTTGGGTTAACTGCATATATAGAGAGGCTTTTTCGTCCTTAAAATATTCACTAAATTTTTCTTCAATTATTGCAGGGGCGAACGGCATAAACCAATCTCTACGCTTAATAAATAAATTTAACTTTTGTTTAGAATTAATATTTCTAGGATCAGCTAGTATTGACCTTGAACCAAGTGATCTTGGTCCATATTCACCTCTTCCTCTAAAAAGCCCAATAATTTTTCCATCTACAATTTTTTTTACTAAAAAAGAATTTACTTTTTTATAAGAATCAAATTTTTTATAATTTAAATTGAAATTTTGAATAATCTCTTTTATCTCAAAATCTTTAAAAGATGGCCCTAAATAAGGCGATAAACCAAATTTGGACATATATTTTTTTGAAAATTTTTTTTTCTTATGTTTAAATTTTATATAAAGTGCCATACCAAGAGAAAGTCCTGAGTCTCCAGGAGACATTGAAAAATAATAATTTTTAAATTCAGTTTTTTTTATAATCTCTTTATTAAGAACAACATTATTAAATAAGCCTCCTACACAAATTAGATTATCTTTATTTGTGGCAAATATACTTTTAATAAAATCAATTGTTATATCTATTAATAGTTTTTCTCCTGTAATAGCTATATCTTCAGCCTTATATTTTTTACAAATGTTAAGTAATTTAGAATTAGTAGGAGAGATTTTTAAATATTTTTTTGGTTCGAATGTTTGATACTTGATTTTTTCAAATTGAGTGGATGTTTTTTTTCTTTTATTACTAAATATAATTTTTTGTTTTTTTAAATCTAATAAAAAGAAATTTTTTAACTTTACATATAATTGTTTTGAAAATTTTCCATAAGCTGCTAGCCCTGAGGTTTTTCCATTGTTATCATAAAATCCAAGAACATCAGTTAAATGATTGTGAAACGCTGCTATTCCTAAGCCTTGATTATTAAAAGTTTCACCAAATTTTTTAAAATTAAGCTTATCTGAACCTTTATAATTTATTTCACCCCAAAGCATTCTTCGTTGATCACCGAAATCCCCTCCACCGTCTATTGATAATATTTTTGAACTTTTGAAAGGAGAAGCAAAAAAGCCATTATAAATATGGCCCATATGATGTGGTATCTCTATAACATTTTTGGTAATAAATTTTTTTAAATCTTTTTTAGTTGTTGCTTTTAATAAATCTACAAAAAAATATTTATATCCTTCTAAAGATATTTTTCTAAAAGGTTTACTAAAAATCCAATAATCTATTTTTTGTGGTACTAAATTTATTTCTTTGAAACCAAAAAATAAAGATCTTATTGGAATAGAATTACCTTCATCATTTTTCGATCCTCTTAGTTTGGCTTCTTCATAAGAATATATTTTGTTATTAGAAATGATGGTAACATTTTGATCATGTCTATATTGTTCATCCATAGGATGGGGATAAATTGACACTATATTCATTGTTGGTTAATAAGCATTTTAAATATGATAAATCAATATTTTAAATTAAGAAAATATTATATAAGGTTTTCAATAAATTTATCATTGAAATCTCAATACAAAGCAAATTATATCTGATATTATTTATATGGTGATCAAAAAGAAAAAAAAGTCAGCAGGTGATACAATATATACTGAAAATGCTTCCTGGAGCTTTGGGAATAAGGTACCTAAAAGTTTTTCAAAGCATATTAAAAAATCAGTACCTATGTATGAAGAAGCTCATAATATAGTTGAAGAAGTTTCTGATTTTTTTTTAAAAGAAAAATCAATATGCTATGATTTAGGTTGCTCTACAGGACTACTTATAAATAAGTTATCAAATAGACACCCAAATAAATATGTTGATTTTATTGGTATTGATTCAATTAAACAAATGATTACTCAAGCAAAAAAAGAAAATAAAAAAAATAAAAATAATAAAAATAAAATTAAGTATCAAAATGGTGATATTAAAAAAATTAAATTAAAAAAATCTGATCTAATTATATCTTGTTACACAATGCAATTTATTGAACCAAAATTTAGACAAATTATTATTAACAAAATATATAAATCTTTGAATTGGGGTGGTGGTTTTTTAATGTTTGAAAAAATAAGAGCATCTGATGCAAGATTTCAAGATATTTTCTCAATAGTCTATAATGATTTTAAATTAAAGAATGGTTATTCACCAAGTGAAATTATTCATAAAACAAAAAGTTTAAAAGGTGTTTTAGAGCCTTTTTCTGATTATGGAAATAAAAGTTTATTAAAAAGAGCAGGTTTTGAGGATAGTATCCCAATTTTTCAATGGCTTTGTTTTAAAGGATATCTTTGTATAAAATAGTCAATGAATAATTCTGACATAAAAAAATATTTAAAATATCTTAATTTTGATAAATTTTATAAACCAAAATATAAAAGGTGTGAAATTTGTAATTCCAACAAAACAAAATTGCTAAGAAAAAAAATATCATGGAACAATAATAAGTTTGGAGTTTTGCCAGTTCATTGTTGTCTTAATTGTGGATTTGTTTTTCAAAATCCAAGATTTGATAAACAATTTTATAAAAACTATTATGAAAAAGCATATAGAAATATAACCTTAGGAACTCAAAAACCTCCAAAAAAATATTTGGATGATCAAAAAAGTAGGGGGAAAAAATTATTTAAATTTCTAAAACCTCATATACCAAAAAAAGGTTCTATGTTAGACGTAGGCTCTTCTGTTGGTTTGATGTTACTACCTTTTTTAAAAAATAATTGGAAGTGTAGTGGAAATGATCCAATTAGGAGTTATGTTGATTATGGTAAACAAAAGTTTAATCTTCCAGTTGAGTGTATTCTTTCGGAAGATATGAAGCTTAAAAAAAGAAGCTTAGATCTTATCATAATTATGGGCTCATTAGAGCATGTTGTTGATGTAAATTTAGTTATGAAAAAATGTTCAGAAGCATCAAAAACTAATGGAATTTTAGTTTTAGAAGCAAGAGGAGACCCTTTAGGTAACACTAAAAAATTTTTTAATCAAAGTCATCATAGATATTTTTTTGAAAATACTCTGGAATTAATTATGATTAAGTATGGATGGGAGCCTTTTTTAACCACCAAATATCCAATTACAGGCCCAACAAGACAAAACACTATTTTTTGTTTAGGAAGATTTAAAGGAGAAAGTATTAAAAAGAATTTTAAAAAAGCAATTAAATTTGGAAAAAAAGAAACTTTTGATGATATTTTTTTTAAACTAAAATATTATAATTATTTAGCAAAAAATTCTTCAAACAAATTGCTTCTCAGATAAGATTGCTTTGTAAATTATTTTTCCAAATTACATAATTTAAAATCCTAAAATATGAATCATTATTAGTTCTGTATTTAAGGTTTTTATTGTCATTTCTTAAGTTGTCTAAAATTAATCTTGGATCAAAATAAATATTATTTTGAAATGAATTTAGATAGTCACAAAATTTTTCATAATAATTATTAAATATCATTACTTTAGAACTTCCTGGTCTTCCAATTTTTTTCTTATGTAAATATTTATGTGGAAGCTTGTCATTCATAATTTTTCTCAGCATATATTTAGAAAAACCATCTTTCATAAAAAAACTTTCGTTTAATGAAAATACATATTCCATAAATTTATAATCAACAAATGGTGTTCTATTTTCAATACTATTGCCCATTGAAATTCTATCCTCTAATCTTAAAATATGAGGTAAATCTCTTTTGAATAAATGACAATATAGAAATTTTTTAAATGAATTTTCATCATCTGGTTTGGAGTCATTATAAAATTTTAAATCTGAAGGTAAATTTGATTCTTTAATTTTTAAAAAATTAAAAACTTCTAAATCTTCAATGTCATTATTACGATTTAAAATATCTTTATAGTTATCTAAATTTTTTTTAAAATTTAAAAAACTACTTCCAAGATTTTTTTTAATATTATCAATTAAAATTTGAGGTATAGGTTTATTTTTATTTAAATAAACACTATTTATAAAAGGAATAAACATTCGATTATATCCTCCTAATAATTCATCTCCCCCCTCACCTACTAATAGAACTTTATATCCCTGCTTATGTATATGTTTTCTTAATAAAAACTGATTAACAAATGAGACTGCATTGATTGGCTCATCTTGTATAGATAAAATTTTTTCTAATATATCTCCATTTAACCCTTCTCTGCAATCAACATAAGAATGGTTTAAAGAATTTTCTTTTATAAATTCATCAATAAATATTTTTTCATCATTTTCTTCTTCATATTCAGAGTTAAAGCTAAATGCTTTATAATTAATATTATTATTTTCCAAACTTGTTTTAACTATTGAAGAGCTATCAAGACCTCCTGACAAAGTAAAGGCTATAGGAACATCTGCTCTCAGATGTAAATTAATATTTTGATTAAAATTATAATTAAATTCTTCAAGGTCAAACTTCTTATTTTGATTTATTTCTAATTTCCAATATTTTTTTATTTTAATTTTTGAACCTTCAATTATACCCATACATCCTGCAGGCAATGTAAATATATCTTTATAAAAAGTTTCATTAGTATCATCTGACCAACCTCTTAATAAATATTTTAAAACAACTTTTTCGTTTTCATTTATTTCATTTTTATTTTTTACTAAAATGATATCTTTGATTTCAGAGCTTAGTATTAATCCTTCAGAAAAAAAAGAGTAGTAAAAAGGTTTTTGTCCAAGATGGTCCCTAAAGCAATAAATTTTATTTATTCTTTCATCAAAAATAATAAAACTAAACATTCCTCTAATCTTTTTTATAAAATCTAGACCCCAAACTTCATAGCTTTTTAACAACACTTCAGTATCTGAAGAAGTTTTAAAAGAAATATTTTTTTGTTCTAACTCATTTTTTAATTCCAAATAATTGTATATTTCACCATTAAACACTAATACAATTTTGCCGTCATTGCTTAAAAATGGTTGATTTGCATTTTTTGATAAATCAATAATCTTTAATCTTCTAAATAAAATTGAATATTTCTTTTTTTCAATTTTATTAATATCATCTGGACCTCTATGAAAATTCAAACCACTTAACTTATTAAAAATATTATTAAGTTTATCAGTATTTAAATTTGAGTTTACTATAGATACAAATCCACACATTAGTTTGCTTAATATTAATTAGGAAATTAAATAAATTTATTTATATTATAATTAATCAAATATAAATTTATTATCCAATTTTTTTATCCATTCCCTATATTTATCAGAAAGATCTATCAATTTTATATAAAACTCATCATCTAGGCCATTTTTGAAATTATTTGAGATATTCTTTCTATATTCCAAATCTGCGTCTTCATAAGTCATTTTTTTGGCATTTTTATCAGAAATTGATTGATTTCCATATCTTTTATAAACTGACCTAGTAAAGCCTTGGTTTAATAACTTTCTCGGAATCTTTTGTTTTTTCATTTCTTTTAATAATTGATTAGTTTTTTCAATTTTCAATATTTTTAATATTCTATCTATCCAAGGATCAGGATTAACTACAAATTTTTCAAATGGTAAAAAAATAAAACTGTTTTCATTTAATGTTATTTTGTCAAAATCAAAATTGAAATAAAAACCAAAGATTCTTTCTAGGTATGATACTACAAATTCATTGGTATTTACATTATCAGCATCTGCAAAAACATTTTCTTTTGAATAGTAATCGAAAAATAAAGATTTACCAGCATTTGAAAAACATTGAAAAGTAAAAACTTTTTCCGGATTGTCTATATATACTTCTTTATATAAAATACTAACTTGTTTAAACATATAAACTGGATCACGAACTGTTTCAATAAATAATAATCTTTTTTTTAAGGCATCTGAAATTGCGTTTATAAAAAAAATTAGATGTGAACTTACAAAACACGTAATAGGTTTTTTTTCATTAATAATTTTTGGAATATGATTATCTCCTTTTTTAAAAGCTCTTAATAAATATTTTAAAAATTTACCTGAATTATATACACTCGAAACATCAGTAAAGCGAAAGTTTGAATTTCTCGACATCATTTGGTTGTATATTGTATGATCTGCATACTGTTTTATAAATTCTTTGTAAGAACCAGGATCAATTTTTTGATTGTACAAAAAGCTTGATATCCATTCGATTTCATAAGGATAAATCATAGACTCTACATTTTGCATAGATGATATGATCGGGGAAAGCATAGTTTTTCCTGAAGCTGAAAAACCATTTACAAAAACTACTTTGTTTGAAAAAGTTTTACTTTTTTTAATCTTTCTTTTTTTGTCAGCTTCCTCTAAACCTATATCATTAGTAAATTTAAATATCATTTAATTGACTTAATCTAATCTCTGTAAAATTGCTGACGTTATATTATTTAAGCTTTTTTCTTGATTACTTTCTTTAAAAAAAATTTGCAAATGTTTTTTGCTATAAACTGCGTTTATTAAATATCCACTAATTTCTTTGATAAATAAACATACGTCTGATTTAATTTCTTCTTTAGTTTTATTTGATAAATTATTAATAGCATCTTCAATTTCATTTTTAGAACTAACATATCTAGAACTATTACATCTTGAATGCCAGTTTTCTGAGAACAAAATTGATGGTTTAAGTTTTAATAATCCTTCCCAACCCACTGATCCAGAAACGGTTGCTGTTATTTTGCATTTTTCTATTAATAAATTCTGATCTAAATCAGTAGAAGCAAATATTACATTATTATTTTTTAAAAAATTTTCATAATAAATATTATTACGTGCATGCATTGCTCTCAAATCATAAGTCATTTGCCTTGGATGCTCTTTAATAACCAGTTTCCAATCTTTTGGAAGAGCTTCGGCTAAATTACGAGCAATTAATAATTGATCACTAAAAATCATGCCTTCAGGCAATGTTGAAGCTTCTGGTTGATAATGCAAAGCTAAATATATATATGGCTTGCTTAAATCTATATTTGAAGTTTTTAATTTATTATAATTTTTAATTTGTTTTTTTAGTATTCTTAAATAGTTATTATGTAATTTAAAATAACTCCACCTATTCAATGGATTAATACCTGCTAATGAAGTTCTTTGACTTGTATCTGTTGTTGCTCCTTCAACATTATTATTAGGTCCATATAAAAAAATACGAACAAAAAAAATTAAATTTTGCAAGCCTAATTTTCTTAAAAAGTCTAAAAAAATTTCAAAATATTGTTTTTTTTCTATCCAATCTTTTGGCCATTGACCTTTAACTTGATTTTTTGTGAATGATAAATTTTTAAGCGTTTCAAATGTATTTTCTTTTTCAATAATTGTGCTCATTGGGTTGTAAAGTTTTTTATACATAAATTTCCAATTTGATTTTTTTGGTCTAAAATCTTCGTCAATATACATATAACCTGCTATGCATGTTCTTCTTAATATGAGAACCCTTAACCCCAAATATTTAGCAACATAAAATAAACAAATATTCCATGGTAAATGGGGAATGCTATCAAATATAATTGAATCAATTTCTTTATTTTTTTTAAAAAAACTAAAATAATAACCAAGCAAATCCCAGAAAAATGTTTGTGTAGCATTAACAGATTGTAAAATAGGTGTGGTTCTATCCATAGAAGATAAAAATAAAAATAAGCACTCTGAAAACTTACTTGCAACCTCAGCACTTATTGATGAACTTTTAGTATCTTGAAATGCTGATGAAATACTTGAATGTCTGTAAAGCAATGTTGCATCCATAAAATTTAAATTTGATAATGAGCTTGTTTTTTTTGGTTTTCTGTGTGAAATTATATGGCTAAATTTTTTACTATTTAAATCACATAAACGCTCAGCTATATTTTCTGTGTATGAATCACCCATAAAATCACAAATAATAGTGCTCATATTTAAATACTTCTCATTTATAAAGATTAGCGATGCCAGCCATTTTTTAAATCTCCTTTTAACATCATTTTTTTTTGGATTAATTTTTTATCAATATTAATATTATTAAGTACATTTGCTATTTTTTTACCAGCTCCACCAATATAATATGGGTTTTTTGTTTTTTTGCAAATTTTTCTAAATTTCTGATTGTATAAACACTTGTTTATTGCTTTTATAATTTCATCTTTGTTATAATTAGTGTCTATTATATTATTTGCTCTTAATCTGCCTTTTTGTCTTGAGCCTATATTTACTGTTGGGCAAAAAAATGCAGGTGTTTCTTTTATTCCTGAAGAAGAATTTCCTACACAAACAATTTTTGCCCTATTATTAATGTTTAAAGCTAAGAGTCCATGATAAATAGATCTTCCTAGTGATTTATAAATTTTTATATTTTTAATTTTTTTTCTTTTTAAATTATTGATTTTAGATATTATTTGATTTCCACCAGAGTCATTATTTGGGTAAGTAATTATAATTTGAAAGCCTTTTTTAGCAAATACTTCAAGGGCACTTAAAGAGGGATTAATTTGTTTTTCAATATTTTTTAATTCAGTTGTAATTGAGTGTTGGGTAAAAATAATTATTGGCTGATCTAAATTCAGTGATAATTTTTTTAAAACTTCCTGTTCTGAAGAATATTTTGATTTTGAAATTAAATCTATTGCTGGAAAACCAACAGTATGAACACGCCATGCTTCTTCTCCCATACCAATAATTCTTTTGGAGGCCTGTTTGTTTGTAGTAAAATGAATATGTGAAAGTTTTGTCATAGCATGCCTAACTGAATCATCTAATGATCCGCCTTCAGTTAAATCTCCTCCCTCAATATGAGCTGTTGGAATATTCATTTGCGTAGATGCAATTACTGCAGCAAACCCTTCAAATCTATCAGCATAAACCATAAAAAAATCTGGTTTTATTTTTTTTAAAGCCTTACTTATCATCACAATTCCATTCCCTATAGCCTGCGAATTAGAAAAAATTGATTTACTATCCATTTTTATTTTGATCTTTGCCCCAATTTTAAATCCATCATTATTTATTTCATTAAGAGTTGTTCCAAAATTTGAATCTAAGTGCGCTCCAGAAACAAATATAGATAAATCTAAATTTTTATGATTATTTATAGCTTCAATAATTGGGAACTGCAGTCCATATTCTGCTCTATTTCCAGTAAAAATAACTATTTTACGTTTTCTCATATCAATTAAATTTTTGATCTCTTTCATATTCTTTTATTAAATTTTTTATATTTGTTGGCATAGTTGATTTTGGTTTCCAATTATACATTTCTATAGACTTGCTTATATCTAGCACATTAAATGATTTATTATTTGATTTTTTAAGTGATAATATTTCTCTATTAGGTTGATTAGAAATTTTTAAAATTATTTCTGTTAATTGGTATACAGACATACCAATCCCACTCCCAACATTAAAAATGCCACCAACTATATTTTTAATAAGTTTGGAAATAAAATCAGTTACATCATTTATGTAAACAAAATCTCTAATAGCAAATTTATTTTGTAAAATAATTGGACCATCAAAAGATAGCTGTTTTATAACATCTGACATAATATTTGAACTTGACATACCTTTTCCATAGATATTTGAAAGTCTTAAAATAGTACCTCCACCATTTAATACAATTTGTTCATTTATAATTTTTGATTTACTATAATTATCTTTAATAAATGTTTTGTCTATAACTCTAAATGAAGTTCTGCCCTTATCACCATAGACAGATCCTGAAGATGCATAAATTAAGTTTTTACCAAATTTTTTAACTAAATTTTCAACTGTTTTAGCTGATGAACTTATATATTTTTCATTACTTTCATTAACTATGTTTTTATTAGCTTCTTCTGCAAAATGAATTAATATATCTCCATCGGGACAGTTTAAATAATTTTTTACTTTGATTATATCTGGTAATGATTGTCTACTTAAAGGTATTATTTTATGATTATGAGTTCTTAATTTATTTATAGTATTCTTTGCTAAAAAACCACTTGATCCAGTTATAATTATCTCACTCATTACAATTTTTTTTGATATTGTTTAAAGTAAAAAATTTTTTCATAAAAAAATTATAAATTATAAATATCTGTTTTATAATTTTTGATGTTTTCTTTTTTTAAAAACCATTTAATAGTTTTCTTTAAACCATCTTCAAATTTTACTTTTGGTTTAAATTTAGTTAATTCTTTAATCAAAGAATTATCACAACTAAGTTTTGAGACTTCAGAATATTTAGGTCTAACTCTTTCCTTATTAATTTTAACTTTTATATTACTTTTCATTATCTTTTTGATTAAATCTAGCACTTCTTTAATACTAAATTGAGAATCTGAACCAATGTTAATAATTTTTCCTATAGTGTTTTTATTTTTAGCTAAATCTATAAATCCAGAACAAATATCTTCTACATAATTAAAATTTCTTATTGTTGATGTATTGCCAATATTTAAAGTTTTGTTTTTGGATATTATTTGAGTAATAATAGTAGGTATAACTGCTCGAGCTGATTGTCTTGGTCCAAAAGTATTGAAAGGCCTAGCAACAGTAATTGGTAAATCAAATGAATAAAAAAAACTCATAGCGACTGCTTCAGCACCAATTTTTGAAGCGCTATAAGGAGACTGTGCTTTTAACGGATGTTTTTCATCAATAGGAACATATTCTGCTGATCCGTATACTTCACTAGTTGAGGTATGGATGATTCTTTTGACTTTATTTTTTCTAGCAGCTTGGCAAATATTTAAAGTTCCTTTAACATTAGTTTCAAAATAACTATCTGGAGCTATATAAGAATAAGGAATAGCAATCAAAGCTGCTAAATGAAAAACTGTATCAACTTTTTCAGTTATTTTTTCACAAAAATTATAATCTCTAATGTCACCAGATAAAATATTTAAATTTTTTGATTTTTTATTTTTAATATCTTCAAGCCAACCAATGTTATTGAAAGAATTATACATTGATAATGCAGTTACTTTATAGCCTTTAGAAAGTAATAAGTCTGTTAAATGGGAACCTATAAAACCATCAGCACCTGTAACTAGAATATTTTTCATATTTTATACTTTAATATAATTACAATAAAATTGAATAAATTTTGTTAATCAATTTCAATATAATCACAAACTAAGTTAATAATAATTTATTATTATTCATTTTTCATGGATTCAATAAAATCCAACAATCCTTGTCCCATATCAGTAAAAGGATTAATAATAAATTTTTTTCCTGAGCGAGGGGAATACTGATAGGGCGTTATATAATAATGTTCATTTTTTGTACTTTTTTGATATTCTACCTTTATTTCATCAGGCATCATCTCACAAATCATATTTAAAATCTCTTTATATGTAAATACATCAGGTCCTGTAATGGTAATGCAGCTGTTACTATCTTCCGATGACAACATTTCAACACTTGCTCTAGCAGCATCAATAACATGAATAAATTCACGTCTTTCATCACCAGTACCTTTATAGACAATATGTTTTTTTTCCATTGCTTGAACTAAAATTTTTTTTATACTATTATTTAAACCAGCTCTTGGTCCATATAAAGATCCATAGCGCAAGATTGTTAGAGGTAATCCTAAATCTTTATAAACCTCAAGAAAGGATTCAGCTGATTGTTTACTTGCACGATAAAATGAACCAGACCTACTATAAACATAAACAGTGCTACCAAAAAAAAGACGTTTAATTTTTTTTTTAAGACAAATATCAGCAAGCTTAACAGTTGCAATTACATTGATTGCTGCTGTATCAATAGGATGCTTAAGACAATCATCAATATCAGCAATACCTGCAAAATGGTAAATAGCATCTTGATTAGTAACAGCTTCTTCTAATATATCACTATTTTCAATAGTGCCTTCAATGAAATTATGCGATTCTCTTAACCATTTTGATTTTGATTTATCTAAAATAGTGACTTTATGACCTTGATCATCAAGAATATCAGCAACGTGACTTCCTAAAAAACCTGATCCACCTGTAACCAACACTTTCATTTATAATCTTTCATAAATTTAATTTAATTTTTTTTATAAACAATAAATTTTTTTAAACTATCAAAATTATTACTAAGTTTATTGTTAATATGAAAATAATCAATTCCAGCTTCCAAAGCTCCAATTTTATCTGATTCTGCATCTCCAACCATTAAAATTTCTTTGTTTGAAAGATGGTTTAACTTCATTATCAACTGAATAATTTGTTTTTTTGTTTTGGGTGACCCATATATTTTTTTAAAATAATTATCCATTGAGCGAGATTTTATAATTTTTAAAAGCTCATTTTGTGGAGTACCAGAAGCGACAAAAAATTTAATTGTAGATTGAAATTTAGATAAAAAATCTATTGAACCATCAATATAGGGAGCTTTTAAAATAGAATCAAATACAATATTTGAAAATTTTTTTGATAAATTGTCTTCTATTTTTTTTGTAATTTTTTTTTCTAATAATTCATTGTAAAAATATCGAAACTTAATGATTCTAGATAAACCAAGATTTTTTTTATGAAAATTAATAAGTTTTTTAACGATTTTATAATCATACTCTTGGAACAACTTTTGAAAAGCTTTGGTTTTTAAATTATTAGAGTCCAATAATGTTCCATCAAAATCAAAAACTATTGCTTTATATTTAATATTCATAATAAAATTAAGCTTTATATGAATAAAGAAAATCATGATATGATAATTTATCTATTAAATAATAGTCTTTGCTTAATAAAAAATTATTCATTCTTTCAAAATTTTTAGCTTCAACTAGTAGGTATTTAAATTTAAATTTTTCATGATCTATTCCTTTCAAGATTTCTAGCTCAGCACCTTCTACATCCAATGAAAAGAAATCTACAATTTTCGGAGCATTACATTCAAGCAATAAATCATTTAGAGGTATACCTATTTTTGTAAATTCATAAATGTTATTTTCAAATTTTTTACTTTTATTAATATGCTTGTTGATATCGTTTATATCACTATCTATATTTGTAGGTATAGTCATCAAGTTAGAATAAACAAATTCTATTTTTTTTGATTTATTAAAAAAAGAACAGCAAGCTTCATTATAAAAAAAATTTAATTTATTACGGTTCTTGATTAACAATTGGAATTTTTCTGAAGGCTCAACTAATACCCCTCTCCAATCATATTTTTTTTCAAGAAATAGTGTATTTGATTGATTTAATCCATCATTTGCTCCTATTTCAATATAAAAACCATTTTTATAATTTAAATATTTTTCCATTTTTCTGTCTAACTGATTTAATGAAGTATATGTTTTAAATTTATTAAAAATATTTTTATTAAAATAATTTATCATTAAATATCTAAAAATTTTTTTTAAACTCTGTAACATTATAATAATTACTGATGTCTCATCCTGTTGCCTTCAATTACGTGTAAATATATACAAAATACTTTAAATTCTTTATAAGATAATTGTGCTAGAAAAAAAATCAAAATATACGAGTTTATCAAAAAATATTTGTAGATTAATAATATGACAATTAATTATAAAAAAATTATGAATGCAAATATTATTAATATTTTAAAAGATGTCTTAAAAATAATTGATAAGGAAGGAATTGTAAATGGTCACCATTTGTATATAACTTTTATGACCAATCATCCAAAGGTTGTAATACCTAGTTGGCTTAAAGAAAAATATCCAAATGAAATCACCATAATTATTCAATACGAATATTATAATTTAAAAATATTTAAAAATTATTTTTCAATTACACTTTCTTTTAATAATATTAAAGCTGATCTTAAAATTGACTATGATGCAATAATTTCATTTGCTGACCCACAAGCTAATTTTGGTTTAAAAATAAAAGATAATGGAAACTTACAAAAAAATGTTAGAAAATTAAGAAAATCAAAAAAAAATAATGTTATTGATTTTAATAATTACAAAAAAACTAACTAAGAAAATATGAATCTAGTATTTGATTTTTTTCATAATTAATACAAAAAGGGCTTCCTGTAGGTAATTCTATTTTAGAAATTTCTTCAGCTTTGTATAAGCCTACCTTAATCATAATTGCTCTTAATGAATTACCATGTGCTACAATTAACACATTTTTATTTTCATTGATTAGGGGGCTTATATTATTTTCAAAATATGGAGATACCCTATTCACAACGTCCATTAAACTTTCCCCATTAGGTGGTGGTGTATCATAAGAGCGTCTCCAAATATGTACCTGGTCTTTGCCAAATTTTTTAGCCGTTTCTTCCTTGTTTAATCCAACTAAATCACCATAATCCCTTTCATTCATACTTTGATTTTTAATTAATTTAAGCTCTCCATTTATCCATAAATTTTTAAAATCCTTTACATTAAGGGCTATTTCAGCAGTTTTATTAGCTCTTTGTAAATTGCTACTGAAAACCACATCAACAATTATTCTATTGTTAATTAATAACTCTCCTGCATTTTTTGCTTCTTCAATTCCTTTTTCCGTTAGTGGCACATCTTCCCAGCCTGTAAATCTATTTTCAAGATTCCATTGACTTTGCCCATGCCTTAACAAGATTAGTTTATTCATATTAACTTTATTTTACTCCAAACTATATGTTATATGGTTATATAAACTGTATTAACAAATTATGAAAAATAAAAAAAGAACTGAATCAGATACTTTGGGAAATAAAAAAATTGATTTTGACAAATACTGGGGTGCCCAGACACAAAGGTCAATTGAGAATTTTAGAATTGGTAATGAAAAAATGCCAACGGAAGTAATTAGAGCTATGGGCATTCAGAAAAAAGCAGCTGCTCAAGCAAATATGAGTCTTGGTGTCTTAAACAAAAAAATTGGAAAAGCTATAATAACTGCTTGTGATCAAATTATATCACTAAAACTTTTAGATCATTTTCCTCTTTCTGTTTGGCAAACTGGTTCAGGGACACAAACTAATATGAATGCAAATGAAGTTATTAGTAATCTTGCAATTAAAAAATTGGGTGGCAAGCTAGGAAGCAAAAAACCTGTACATCCAAATGACCATGTAAATCTATCTCAATCTTCAAATGATACATTTCCCACAGTAATGCATATTGCAATTAATGAGCTAGCTAATAAAAAATTAATACCTTCTTTGCTTTTACTTATTAAAGAATTAAAGAAAAAAAATAAATCATTTAATAAAATTATTAAAATTGGAAGAACTCATACTCAAGATGCAACCCCGATAACTTTAGGTCAAGAGTTTTCTGGATACTTGCAACAAATTTTAAATTGTAAAAAAAGAATATTGGAATCAAAAAAAGAATTAGATTTTATTGCACAAGGAGGAACTGCGGTTGGCACAGGAATAAATTCTCCAAAAAATTATGACAAAGTATTTTGTAAATATTTATCAAAAATTACAAAAAATAAATATCAACCTTCTCCTAATAAGTTTGAAGCTATAGCATCACATGACTCTCTTGTATCATTCTCAGCTACACTTAATACTCTTGCGGTTTCTATTTTAAAAATTATTAATGATATAAGATTTTTAGCCTCTGGACCTAGATCTGGTCTTGGAGAATTGATACTCCCAGCTAATGAACCTGGTTCATCGATAATGCCTGGAAAAGTTAATCCAACTCAAATTGAATCTTTATCAATGATCTGCTCTCAAGTTATGGGAAATAATCTTACAATTAGTTTTTCAGGTTCCCAAGGTCATTTTGAATTAAACACTTACAAACCTGTAATTATTTATAATTTAATTCAATCAATTAATTTGTTAAGTGACGGAATAAATAGTTTTTGCTTAAATTGTTTAAAAGATGTTGAACCAAACATAAAAAATATAAATAAACATTTAAAAAATTCATTAATGCTAGTAACTGCGCTAAATCAGAAAATTGGCTATGATAATTCTGCAAAAATTGCAAAAAAAGCATTTAAAGATAATATAACACTAAAAGAAGCTGCAATTAAACTTAAAATAATCAATGAAAAAGATTTTGATAAAATAGTTGATCCAAAAAAAATGGTTTAATATATGTAATCAAAATTCGAATGATCGGAAAATAATTTTCTAAGTAATTGATTATTTAAATTATGGCCTGATTTATTTCCATAAAAATAACCTTCAATAGGAGAGCCAGCTAAATATAGATCACCAATTGAATCTAAAATTTTATGTCTTACAAATTCATCTTTAAATCTAAGTCCATCTTTATTTAAAATCTTATCATCACCAACAACAACAGCATTTTCTAATGATCCTCCAAGAGCAAAGCCATTTGATCTTAAGTACTCGACATCTTTTTCAAAGCCAAAAGTTCTTGCTGAGGCAATATCTGTTTTATAGTTTCCATTAATTAATTGTAATTGACAAGATTGCTTGCTTATAACAGAACTAGGAAAATCAATTTCAAAATCAATTGAAAATTGATTATTTGGTATTAACTTAACATAACCATTATTATTTGAAACAGTCAGTTCTTTTTTAACTTTTAAAATTTTTCTTTTTTTATTTTGAATTTCAATACCAATACCCTCTATTAATTTAACAAATGGTTCAGAACTCCCATCCATAATTGGAACCTCAGGGCCATCAATATAAATATTTAAATTATCAATATGTAGACCTGACAAAGCACTCATTAGATGTTCAATAGTGGAAACAGATGTATGACTATTGGAAATTGTAGTGCTAAGATTAGTAGCTGTAACATTAGACCAGATAGCTTTAATTACATTATGTTTATTTTTATCTATCCTTATAAATTTAATACCATTATCAATAGAGGCCTTTTCTAATCTAATATTAACTGCACAGCCTGTATGCAAGCCTATTCCTTTAATCTCAATTGTTTCTTTTATAGTATTCTGATGAATATTTGTTTTGTTTACCGATATCATAATAATAAGTTTAAAAAGTGCTGAATTTCAGCACTTTTCAAAATATATTTTTTTCTGGATTTTAACAACTAACTGAATGTTACAAAGTATTTCAATTATTCTAGTTTGCCTGCCTTCTTAAGAAAGTTGGTATATCAAGAAGCTCTTCCTCAGTTTCCTGATTAAACTCATCATCATCTGATCTTTCTTCAGGAGAAAATTCTTCTTCAGAGGAGTTTTCAGTATCACTTTCAGCTTCGATGCTATTTTCACCAATATCTTCAGAAATTATTGGCTCTGTTCTTTCTTGTTTTGTTTGATTTATATGATCTTTTTCCTCACTTACATCAAAAAGACTTAATCTTTTAACAGATGGTTCAGGAGCTAATTCTGGTTCAGGAATAGATTCTGGTTCAGGAATAGATTCTGGTTCAGGAATAGATTCTGGTTCATTTAAAGATACCTCTAGTTTATCAGAGTTATTTTCTAATTCATTTAATTGATGTTCACTATTTTCATTTAACTCAGTAATGGAGTCATTGTTTTGCTCGGCGTGAAGCACATCATGTTCTCTATCTTCATTAGAATTATTAGAACTTTCATCCACAACATCACTATCTTCTAAGTTTTTTTCAATAATACTCTGATGTTCTGCTTCATCATTTCTTGACTGATCTTGATCAGAAAGTAAAATATTCGCATTACTTTCTTGAATAGGTTCTTGTAAATTTCTTTCATAAACTGAGTTATCAATTGATATAGGTGTAAAGTGCTCTTGAGTTTTTGATATTAATGAAATATTAGCATCAATCCCAGTAGCAACTATGCTTACTCTAACTACTCCCTCTAATCTATCATCACATGTTGTTCCATAGATAATATTAGCATTTTCATCTACTTCTTGTTTAATACGATTAGCAGCTTCATCAACTTCATAAAGCGTTATATCTTTACCTCCTGTAATATTAATAATTAATCCCTTAGCTCCTTTAAGAGATACATCATCAATAAGAGGATTTGCAATTGCAGCCTCAGCTGCAGCTACAGCCCTACCTTCTCCTGAAGCTTCACCTGTTCCCATCATAGCTTTACCCATTTCAGACATTACAGTTTTAACATCAGAGAAATCTAAGTTAATCATTCCTGGCTGTACCATGAGATCAGTAACACCTCTTACTCCAGCGTAAAGAACATCATCAGCCATTTTAAAAGCATCAGAGAAAGTTGTTTTTTCATTAGCTATTCTAAATAAATTTTGATTGGGTATAGTTAATAAAGTATCTACATGTTGTTGAATTTCTTCAATACCTTTTTCAGCTAGTTTCATTCTTTGAGAGCCTTCAAAATGAAAAGGTTTTGTTACAACACCAACTGTTAAAATCCCTCTTTCACGAGCTAATTTAGCGATTACTGGTGCCGCACCTGTTCCTGTACCCCCACCCATTCCTGCTGCAATAAATAACATATGACTGCCTTCAAGTTTATCAGCCATCTCGCTTAAAGCTTCTTCTGCTGCTTGTCTTCCAACATCCGGTCTCATTCCAGCACCAAGTCCTTTAGTAGTGCTTAGTCCAAGTTGAATTTTGTTAGAACATTTTGAAATCTGTAATGCTTGTGCATCAGTGTTTGCAATTAAAAAATCAACACCTTCTAAATTTGAATTAATCATATTATTTACTGCATTGCCACCTGAGCCACCTACACCAAGAACTGTTATTTTAGGATGAAGATTTTGTTCTACATCTGGTAGTGTTATATTTATAGTCATGTAACTTCTCCGCCGTTTTTAAAGTTTTCTAACGATTCGTTCCCGAACCCGTCAATAAATTTTACTAGATATAGTATATATAATTAAATATATTGATCAAGCCAAGCTAAAAAACCTGAAAAACCTAGCTTTTTTTTGTTTTTCTTATCTTTTCCAAGGTATTTTATCTCATAATCTTGTCTATTATATAAAATAGTACCTAAAATATCCGCAAAAGAAGGATTTGAAAGTTTTGACTCTAATCCAATAAAGTCCAGAGGTTTTCCAATACGAACATTGCTAGAAAAAATAATTTTGGCATATTCTATGATCCCCTCTAATTGAGATCCCCCACCTGTTAAAACAACATTTTTAATTTTTTTTGTATCAAGATTTTTTTGTTTGATTTTTTGCCAAACCATTTCTAATGTTTCTTCAATTCTTGGTTTTATTATTGAGTTAACAGTAGATCTATTTATTTGGTTAAATTGATTATTTTCCCCAGAAATTGCTGGTACTTCTATAAGCTCGTGTTCATCACTAGGAGAACTAATTACTGATCCATATAAAGTTTTTAACCTTTCAGCACTTGTAATTGTAGTAGAAACTCCTCTAGCAATATCATTTGTTACATTATTTCCTCCAACCAATAGAGCATCACCAAAAATAAATTTTTTATTTTCATAGATAGCTATTGAAGTAGTTGTGTGGCCTAAATCAATACAAATTGAGCCTAAATTTTTTTCATCCTCGCTTAAAACTGACAGGGAAGAAGATAAGGGAGATGGTATATAATTATCTACATCTAATTTAAGGTCTTTTTTTAAATTTAATAAATTTTTGAAAAATTTATCATTTAACAAAAGTCTATAAAAAAAAACCTTAATTTTGTTTGCATAATTACCTACTGGGTCAGAATATAATAATTTATTATCTAATTCATAACCTATTATGCTATTTAAAACTTCAAAATAATTAATATTTTTTTTGAAGAACTCAGATTCATTTATTGCTTTTTTTAAATGTAAGACAGATATTTTTTCTTCATTTATATTTACTTCTGAATCATAATATTCTGAAATAGATTCATTTGCAGGTATATTTAAATTAATAGAATTTAATTTAGTTTGTGAATTTTTTTCTGAATCTATGATAAGTTTTTTTATTTCATGCAATAAGTTAGAATAATTAATTATAATATTTTTTTTTAAATCTTTTGTTGGCAAGCTTATTAAAGATAAAATTTTAATATTTTTTGAATCTTTATAATCGCAAACTACACATGAGATTTTAGAATTACCTAAATTCAAACCAGCTCTAATCATTTATTTATACTCTATAATTGCTTTATTAAAGTTTCTTAAATCTATAACTTTAATTTTTAACAAATCGTCATAACTAAGATTATTAATTAATTTAAAATAGTTATCTATAGATTTTTCCAAATTATTTTCTGAAAGTTTAATATGAAGATCATCTTTCATATATATATCCCACCTTCTTTTATTAATAAAATTTGCTTGTAAAATTTTATTATTTAAACTTTGATTATAATTATTTAGAATTTTTAATAGTTTATATGCATGCATATTAGAAGATTGTCCTGAAAAAATAACAAATTTACTATTTATAGATTTATTTTCATTTGCATAATCAATAATTTTGCCCTCAGAGTTAAAATAATATTTTTTATTGTTAAAGTAATAAATTCCTATTGGCTTGAACTCAATTATTTCAATAAATATTTTATTTTTGTAATCTAATTTTAATTTCACGTTTTTAACCCAATTATTTTGAGTTATAATATTGGAAACATCTCTCAATGAGATTAAAAATATTGACTTATTTAAATAAGGTTTAATTATTTTTACTATTTCTTTTTTTTCAATATTATCTAAACCAGTAATTTCAAATTCTTTTAAATTATAATTAAAATTTATTGAAAATTGTTCAATTTTCAAAATTAAAAAATTTTCAAATTTATTAATGTTATTATATGAATAGATAAAAATTACTGAAAAAATAAAAAATAAAATAAATAAATAATAAAATTTTTTTTCGATAAAAAATAATTTCTTTCTGTTATACTTGTTATTCATTATAGTTATCGATTAGATCCAATACAATTTTTTCAAATGATATGTTTCTAAACAATGCCTGTTCAGGAACCAAAGAAATTGGAGTCAAACCTGGCTGTGAATTTGTCTCTAAATAATAAATAATATTGCTTTTATTGTCATAAATAAAATCACTTCTTGAAATGGCATTACATTTTAAAACTTTATGAGATTTCAGCGCATATTTTAAACATTTTTTATATATTTTTTTAGATATTTTTGCGGGCAAAATATGTTTTGAAAAACCTTTTGAATATTTTGATTTATAATCAAAAAAACTTCTCTTACTTGAAATTTCAGTAACTCCTAAAGATTCTAATTTTCCATTAATATCTAATACTGAAACTGTTAATTCTATTCCAGTTATATATTTTTCTAATAACAAAGAGTTATGGTTAGAAATTTCATTTTTGTATTTATTTATTTTTTTTAAAAATTCATTAAAATCTTTATTATTTTTGATAATTTTAATCCCAAAACTTGAGCCACTTTCATTTGGTTTGATTATGAATCTTTTGTATTTTTTTTTAAATTTGTATAAATTTTCTATATTTAGTGATTTTGCATTTAATTTTACAAATGAAGGTGTTGGTATATTGTTTTTACCTATAATGATTTTTGATTTAACTTTATTGAAACAAATTTTTGAAGAAGAGATATTTGAATGAGTATATTTAAAGTTCTTTTTTTTTAAAATTTGCTGAATCTTTCCATCTTCACCAAAACTTCCATGAAGTGCATTAAAACAAATTAATTTGTTAGAATATTTGCTAATTTGTTTTTCAAAATTTTTAGGATTGACTGTTAAATTCAAAAAGTCAATTTTATTTTTTTTTAATATTTTTTTAATTTGATTTGCAGTTTTTAATGAGACCTCATGCTCTTCATTAAATCCACCTTGCAAAATCAATATTTTTTTCATTTTAATCACCTACCAATTTAATTTCCCAATCAAGTAAAATATTAAATTTATCAAAAACTTTTTCTATTATTTTTTTTCCTAATAGCTCAATATCTTGAGCTGAAGCATTACCTTTATTTATAATAAAATTTGAATGTTTATCACTTACTATTGCATCGCCTATTTCCATACCCTTGCACCCTGCCTTTTCAATCAGTTCAGCAGCAAAGTAATTTTTAGGATTCTTAAAAGTGCTTCCAGATGTTTTTTCTTGAATTGGCTGATGTTCTTCTCTTTTTTTCTTAATTGTATTGATATTATTTATTATAGTATCAGGATCACCATAAGAAATATCAAAAATAGCTGATGTAATAATATCTGAGTCATTAATATTTGATGTTCGATAGTTTAATTCTAAATTTGTTGCTTTTATTTTATTTTTATTTCCTTGTTTATCTATTATAAATATTTCTCTTAAAACATCTTTTGTTTCACAACCAAAACATCCTGCGTTCATTTTAATTGCTCCACCCACAGTGCCTGGAATACCACTAAAAAATTCTAAATTTTTAATTGAGTTATTTTTAGCAAATTTTGATAAGTTATTATCTAGTATACTAGCTCCAGAAATTATTTTATCTTCTTCCACTCTTAAACTATTGAAGCCTTTACCTAATTTAATTATTGCCCCTTTATAACCTTTATCTCTAATTAATATATTTGAACCCATACCAATAATTAAATAATTATAATCCTTTATAGTGTTAATAATTATCTCAAGTTCATTTTCATTTTCAGCTGATATAAAAAGTTCAGCTTTACCACCTGTTCTAAACCAAGTCATTTTTCCAATATCATGATTGAAATAAATTTTACTCTTAAGCTGAGAATTTAATTTTTTTAATTTATCCAGCATTTATTTTTTGTAATAATTATAAGCTATTTTGCTTATTGATCCTGCACCCATAAATATAATCAATGTTTTTTTATTTATATGTTTATTTAAATAGATTGATAATTTTTTCTCATTTTCTACATAAACAATTTTTTTATTTTTTTTTAAAATTTTTAAATATAAATTTTTTGAAGTTGCTTTTTTAATTAATTTTTCCCCTGCAGGATATGTTTTCAATAAATATAATTTTGAAATTTTTGATAAAATTTTTACAAAATCATTCATTAAAAAATTTGTACGTGAATATCGGTGGGGCTGAAAAACAACAACAATATTATTTGATATTTTTTTAGCCGTTTTAAAAGTAGCCTCAATTTCAGTTGGATGATGTGCATAGTCATCAATAATTTGAGCTTTATGCTTGTATCCAATAGAGGTAAACCTTCTTTTTACTCCTTGGTAATTTAATAAACTTTTTTTAACCAAACTAATTTTAACCCCAGTTAATAAAGATGCTATTATGCTTGCAGCACAATTTAAAATATTATGATCACCCAATAACTTTATTTTAAAATTGTATTCTCCTTTGAATGTTTTTATTTTCTTATTAAGAAAAATTTTAAATGAGGTATATTTATTGTCATTTCTTAGAATTTTAATGAAAACATCTGATTTTTTATCTTTAAGAGAATAGGTAATTATATTCCTTGTTCTAATTCTGCTTTTTATATTTTTTAAATATTTATTATCTATACAAATTATTGAATAACCATAAAAAGGAAGATTAAGAACAAAAGAATCAAATGATTTGATTAAATTTTCTTTATTTAAATAATAATCTAAATGCTCAATATCTATATTTGTAATTATAGAAATTTGATGAGGTAGTTTTAAAAAAGAACCATCACTTTCATCAGCTTCAGCAATAAGCCATTCTCCTTTACCAAATTTATTATTTTTAGAATATGAATTAATTATACCTCCATTAATTATAGTTGGATCGAAGCTTGCCGTATCTAAAATATTGCCAATTAAACTGGTAGTAGTTGTTTTGCCGTGTGAACCTGCAACTGCAATTGATTTTTTACTTTTCATTAGCTCAGCTAGCATATCAGCTCTGCTTACAACTGGGATTGAGAGACGATTACAAGCTACTATTTCACTATTATTTTTTTTAATTGCAGAAGAAAATACTGCAACTGAAATTTTTTTAATATTTTTTGTATTATGCTTATTATAGATTTTAATACCTTTGTTTTTTAATCTAATTATATTCTCGTTTATTCCAATATCACTTCCTTGAACACTATAGCCAAGATCGAACATTAGTTCAGCAATACCAGACATTCCAATACCGCCAATGCCAATAAAATGTATTAATACTTTGTTATTATTTGATTTCATTTTTTATTAAATCTAGAATGATTTTATTAGTGTCAACAATGGTCTCTTCTCCTAATTTGTGTTTTATTTCATTTCTAATGTTGTTACCAACAAAAATTTTCTTAAAATAATTATAAGCCTCTAATGTGTCAAAATTATTTTGATTTAACAATATAGCGCATTTTTTTTTGTATAAGAAATTTGCATTTTCATACTGATGATTATCTTTTGCAGAGGATAGTGGGACTAAAATTGAAGGAATTTTGTAAAACATAATATCACTTATTGTTCCAGCTCCACACCTACTAATGACTAAATCTGTATTTTGCAAAATATCTGATAAATTATAAAAAAAATCTTTTGTAATTAAGTCTAATTTGTAATTTTTCATTTTTTTATTTAGCTCATCAAGATAAAAGTTAGGACATTGAATTATAAATGAAATATTATCTAATTCAGTTTTATTAAATCTAGTAATTAAACTTTCAAAACACTTAATCAGAGGTATAGATCCTTGACTTCCACCATATAAAAAAATAGTAAATTTTTTATTATTTCTATCAAATATTTTTAAATTATTAGTTTTTTTATTTAATTCATTAATTCTCGGCAATCCAACAACTTTAATTTTGTGTTTATATTTATGATTAATATCATAATTTTTATTAAAATTAACAAATATAATATTAGCAGTTTTAAAAAAAAATTTATTAGCTCTTCCTATAATTGAGTTCTGCTCATGAATATAAAAATTGATATTAAAAAAAAACTTTAAAATTTTAATAGAAAATGATGGGGGTAAAGATGCATAGCTTCCAAATGAAACTACAAAATGTGGCCTATTTAATAATAAAATTAAAAAAGATTGAAAAAAGCCTATTAGTAATTTTAATAAGCCAAAAAAATTAAATAGATGCCCACCAGATAAATGTGAGGCATTAATAGTTTTGGTTTTGCCTAAAAAATTTTTTGTATACTTTTCTCCTCTTTTATCGGTTATCAAAATGCACTGGAAACCCATGCTAACTAAATAATTACCAAATGATACTGTAGGAATAACATGACCTCCTGTACCACCAGTTAATAAGTAAATAATTTTTCTATTCATTATTTTTATTAGTTATAGATAGCAAAAAACCAAACAAAATACTAATTGATATCATTGAAGAACCTCCATAACTAACGAAAGGTAAGGTCATACCTTTAGTTGGTATTAGTCCCAATGAGCTAAATATATTTATAAAACTTTGTAATCCAAAAGATGAAATCAAACCTGTAACGGTAATTATTTTATAAGGATCTTGTACTTTTAAAACTGATAATAAAGTTCTTATAATAATGCTTAAAATAATTAAAATAATAAATAAACAAAATATGAATCCTAGTTCTTCTCCAGCAACTGCAAAAATGAAATCAGTATTTGCATCAGGAATTTTTTCTTTTAAAATTCCCTGACCTGGTCCTTTTCCAAATAAACCTCCTGATTGAAAAGCTTTTAAGCTTAAATCTATTTGATAAGTATCTGCGCCAGTATCGAAAAAAGTATTAACTCTTTTTTTCACATGGTCAAAAACAAAATAAGATGTAACTGAAACAGTTATTAAAAAAAATAAACCTATTAGAACAAGTATAATTGGCAAACCTGCAACAAATAATTGGCAAAAAAAAGTAGCTGCTACTAATATAGTCATGCCAAGATCAGGTTGAAGCAGAATCAAACTAATTAAAATGGTAAAAAATATAAACATTATTAAAATATAATTTTTTTTCCCATTTATGCTTTGAGAAATACACCAAGAAGTCAATATTATAAAAAAAGGTTTTATTATTTCTGATGGTTGTAGTGAAAAATTAAAAAATTTATACCACCTTTTAGCGCCTTTGATTTCGTAATCTAAAAAAATAATTAAAATCAATAAAAACAAAAATATAATAAAACCTAATAATGATATTCTTCTAATATTTTTATCACTTAATTGTGAAAAAAAAATTAGTATAATTAATCCTAAAATAAAAAAAAATGTATGTCTGTTTATTAAGTAAAAATTTTCATTAATTGAAAAAGATAGAACGACTCCAGTAATTCCTAAAGCAATTATAAAAATAAAGTTAAATTTATCTATTGAGAGCCACCAATTTTCAATTTTGTGCATTTATAAACCTTCTATTGTATTTTTTGATCAATAAGTCAAAGTGCTTACCTCTTTCTTCAAAATTTTTATATTGATCATAAGATGTGCATGCAGGTGCAAAAAGTATTGTTTTTTTAATCAAATTTTCTTTAAAACTTTTATAAATATTTTTTATAACTAATTCTAAATTTTTATATTTTTTAACTTTAATATTGTGATGTAATTGATTTTTTATAAACTCAGAAGAATGTCCAAACGCATAAACAATCTCTATTTTGCCAGATAATTTTTTAATTTTTTTAAAGTTCTTTTCTTTTGCCGTACCTCCCAAAATCAAAATAACATTATTGTAATTCTGTAAGCTTTTGTAAGCAGCCTCTACATTTGTGGCTTTGCTATTGTTTATAATGATTAAATTTTTATTATTTACTAAAATTTTATTTCTATATGGCAACCCTTTAAAATTTGATAGATTATTTAAAAAAATATTTTTTGAAATTTTTAAAATTTTTGAAACTATGTATGCTACCAATATGTTTTGATAATTAAAATCCCCATTCAGATCTCTAGAAATTTTATTTATTTTAATTTTTTTGTTTAAATTAAAAAAATTATCATAAATTGTAAAATTATTATAATAAATATCAGCATTTTTATTTTTAGTTGAAAATGAAATTTTGTTAATTATTTTTCTGTTTGTATAAAAATTCTTACAATACGTATCATCTAACGAAATTAAATTATAACCAGTTTTATTATTTGTAAAAACTTTTTTCTTTTGTTTTATATAATCTTTAAAGTCTATATATCGATCTAAGTGATCTTGAGATATGTTCAATAAAACTGATATTTTTGGATTAAAAGAACTAATTAATTCTAATTGAAAAGAACTCAGCTCAATAACATGATGGGTAAATTTTTTTTTAACCAACAATGAATCTAGTAGAGGTTTTCCTAAGTTTCCTCCAACAAAAGCTGAAATATTATGTTTTTTAATCATATCGCCTATTAACTTAGTAGTTGTTGATTTTCCATTTGTGCCTGAAATTGCTACTATTTTTTCATTTGATATATGAGACCAGTAGAGATTTAAATCTCTCACTAATTTATTTTTATTAATTTTTTTAAATTTTTTTTGTCTTACTGTTATTCCAGGAGAAACATAAATATGTGTGTATTCATTTAAATTTGTTAAATCTGGATTTATTAGTTTATTATTTAAAATAATTTTACTAACTTTTTTTCTAGTATATTCATTATCATCCCAGCAGTGATATTTTATTTTATTTTTATTAAAAAATTTAATTATTGAAATACCACTTTTCTTAAGACCATAAACATATTCCATATTCTAACGAATTTTAAGCGTTGCTAAACCTATTAAAGCTAAAACAATTGTAATAATCCAAAACCTAATTACAATTGTTGATTCAGCCCAACCTTTTTTTTCAAAATGATGATGTAGTGGAGCCATTAAAAAAATTCTTTTTCCAGTTATTTTAAAAATAGTAACTTGTATGATAACTGAAAATGTTTCTAAAACAAACAATCCTCCAATAATAGCCAAAACTATTTCGTGCTTAACAATTAAAGCTATAGTCGCTAAAGAACTTCCTAATGCAAGAGAGCCAGTGTCTCCCATAAAAACTTTTGCTGGAGGAGCATTAAACCATAGAAAACCTAATGCTGCTCCTATAACTGAACCACAAAATACTGATAATTCTCCAGATCCATAAATATAATTAATTTGCAAATAATTTGCAAAAATTAAATTACCAGAAACATAGCAAATAAAAGCAAAAGACATTGAAACAATCATAACAGGCACAATTGCTAACCCATCTAAGCCATCAGTAAGATTGACTGCATTAGCAGAGCCAATTATAATAAAAATTGCAATAAAATAATAAAAAATACCAAAATTAATCACTAAGTTTTTAAAAAATGGAAATGCAATATTACTATTAATATTTTCTGAAAGGTTTGTTTGAATTAAATATACAACAAAAAAACTTATAAACAATTGTACAATTATTCTTGTTTTTGCATTCAAACCTTTACTTGAGTTTGATTTGACTTTTTTATAATCATCAAAAAAACCAATTAGTCCGAATAATAAGCATGAAAAAAAACTTATCCAAATATAAATATTTTTTAAATCTGCCCATAATATTAACGAAATAGAAATACTTAGTATAATTAGTATACCCCCCATTGTAGGTGTTCCTGCTTTATCAATTATATGATTAGCAGGCCCATCATTCCTAATTGGCTGACCTAAGGGCTGAATATTAGATAAGGTTTTAATAATATATTCTCCAAATATTAATGAAAAAAACAATGAAGTTAAAATTGAAGCTCCAGTTCTAAAAGTTATATAATTAAATAAATTTAAAAAAGTAAAAAAATTTATGTATTCCTC
>CACPNW010000005.1 GCA_902635455.1 uncultured Alphaproteobacteria bacterium
TTACATAGATAAAATTGATGTTAATGCAAACTCTGAATATTTTAGTCAAAATCAAATAGAAAATATTCAAAATTTGGTTGATATAGAATTTGAGAAAAAATTTAAAAGTAAAAATTTAATATATGATGAGAATTTTTTAGTTGATATTAAAAAAAATATTTCTGATTATATATTTAATGAAGGCTTATATTTTTTTCAAATTTCATTACTTGAAAAGGTTGAAAATGACCAGGTTTCTATACTTTATGATATAAATAATGTTGAACCCAATTATGTTAAAGAAATTAATATTGTTGGTAATACCAGAACTAAAGATAAAGTTATACGCAGAGAATTAGAATTTGCTGAAGGAGATGCTTTAAATGACATAGTACTAGAAAAATCTAGAGAAAATATTAATTCTATAGGTATTTTTGCTTCTTCTGAAATAGAAAAAAAAGATGATGGATCCGTTTTGGTTACTGTTAAAGAAAGATCTACCGGTTCTTTTCAAGTTGGATTAGGTTTTAATTCATACGAAGGAGCAACTTTTATTGCAAGACTAGATGAAAATAACTTTCAAGGCTCAGGTCGTAAAGTTAATTTTACATTCAATAATGCGGATGATAAATCTGAATATAGGATAGGTTTAATTGAACCTTATATATTTAATAAAAATCTTAATTTAATATATAATATTGAATATAGGCAAATAAATTTAAGCGATCAATCTTCCTATAATTATGATGATTTTAATACCGAAGTTGGTTTAAATTATTATATTTATGAAGATCTTATTCATAAAACCTCTTTTGGGTATTCTATCACTGATTATGAAATAACTGATAAGAATAATGTTTCGGATTCTATACTTAATTTATCAGGATCTAATGCAAAATTTTTGATCAATAATAGCCTTACTTATAATAAACTTGATTCAATAATTAAGCCAACCACTGGTAATTATTTTAGATTTACTAATGTCTTATCTCCAGTAACAAATTCAACCGATGGTTATACTAAAAACACCATCAATGTCAGACAATATCTATCAGGCACTAATAATATATATTCTTTTCAAGGTATGATTGGTAGTATTGTTTCATTTCAAAATGAAACAATTGATAATAATGATAAATTTGCATTAGGTGGAAAGTGGTTACGGGGATTTGATAATTATGGTGCTGGTCCTAGAGATTCATCAACATCTTATATTGGTGGTAATAATGTAACTGCTTTAAAATTAGATCTACTTAGACCATTGGATAAATTTTCTGATAACCCTATTTATATAAATTTATTTGCTGATGCTGGTAAAGTTTGGTCTAATAAAAGCACCCCAACATATAATAATGAAAGTATAAGATCTTCATATGGTTTTGGTTTTAATTACTATTCTCCTATAGGACCTATTGGCTTTTCGTGGGGTTTCCCATTAACAGATGAACCAGAAGATATTAAGAGAATGTTCACATTTTCAATTGGATATTTAAATTGATATTTAAAAATTATTTAAATAGATTTGTATTCTTTTTTTTTATTATTTATTTTTACTCTTTAAATTTATTCGCTAACAATATTGCAGTATTTGATATGAATAAAGTTTATGAAAATAATAAAAATTTTCAAGATTTTGTCAAAATAACTTTGGAAAATAAAAACAAGGAAATTAAATCTCTAGACTCTGATAGGAATGATATAAATAAATTAAAAAATGTTATTGAGAATGATAGCCTAATTTTAGATCAAGAATCCTTAAATTTATCAATTGAAAATTATAATAAAAAAATTGAAAAATTTAACTATGACTTAAATCTAATTGAAAACAAATACCAAAAAATAATAAAAAAAAATGAACAAATACTATTACAATCTATAATTAATATTGTTAGTGATTTAGCCAAAATTAATGAATTTGATGTAATTTTGACAGAAAAAAGTTATTTTCTTGTTTCTGAAAACATTGATATTACTAATGTAATAATTCAAAAACTTAATGAAAAAGATATTATTTTTAAATCTGATATTAATTAAATAAATGACTTCTTATATTTTTAAAGATATTGTTGATTATTTAAATCGCAACTCTGTAAAATTAGAAACTAATCTTTCAAATAATCAAATAATTGAAAATATTAATTCAATTGAGAATGCCAATTCTAATGATTTAATATTTTTTAGTGATTTAAAATATTTAGAATCATTAAATAAAACAAAAGCAAAAGGCTGTTTTATGATATCTAAATATAAAGAAAATTTGCCTAATAACTGTGAACCAATAATTGTTGATAATCCATATCTTGCTTTTACTTACCTGACTAATTTTTTTTATAAAAATATAAGTTCAAATGGTAAAATAAGTCAGTATTCAGATATATCTAATATCTCAACTATTAAAAAAAATGTACAGATTAATAATTATGTATCAATTAAAGATAATGTAATAGTAAATAATAATTCAATAATTTCTGAAAACTCTGTAATAGGACCAAATGTTGAAATTGAAGAAAATGTATTTATTGGTCCAAATTCAACTATATCAAATTGTATTATCAAACAAAATTCTTATTTGAAATCAAATGTTGTTGTAGGAGGCACAGGTTTTGGTTTTGACGCTAATCAAAAAGTTAGTTTTCAGCATTTTGGTAAAGTTTTAATAAATGAGAATGTACATATAGGTTCTAATACAACAATTGATAGAGCAACATTTGGATATACAGAAATAGGAGATAATAGTAGATTAGATAATTTAATTCAAATAGCTCATAATGTTAAAATTGGTAAAAATGCTATTATTGCAGCGCAAGTAGGCATAGCTGGTAGTACTGTAATTGGAAATAAAGTTACTATAGGAGGTCAAGCAGGTATTTCTGGTCATTTAAATATAGGAAATAATGTTACTATTGCTGCAAAAAGCGGAGTGACCCGAAATTTATCAGATAATTCAGTTGTTGCAGGGTTCCCCGCAATTGATATTAAAAAATGGAAAATTAACACAATTAAATTTAATAAGCTTAAATGAAATTAAATTATGAACAAATATTGGATTTAATTCCACACAGACCACCATTTTTATTTATTGATGACTGTGAAATTATAGAAGATGGTAAAAAAGGAATTGCTTCGAGAGTCTTTAAAAATGATGAATATTTTTTTAAAGGTCATTTTCCAGGCAATCCAATAGTTCCTGGAGTAATAATCGTTGAAGCTTTAGCACAAACTGCTGGTATAGTTGTGTCACAAAGTTTAAAAGAATATCCCAAAAAATCTGTATTATTTATGAGTGTAAATAAAGCTAAATTCAGAAAACCAATATTACCAGATGATAAAATTATTTTTAATGTTGATTTTATAAACAAGGTTAGAAATGTTTATAAGTTTTATGGTATTGCTACCAGAGATGGTTCTAAATTGAGTGAAGCTGAATTTTCAGCTATGATAACATATGGCTAAAAAAACGAAATAATTTGAAACAATTAATTAGTTTATAATCGCTATTTTTTAAATATTTAGCACTATATGATACATGAAACTTCAGTTATCTCTAAAAAAGCTTCTATAGACCCCTCATCATTTATTGGTCCTTTTTGTACAATTGGTGATAATGTAAAAATTGGTAAAAATAATAAACTAATTTCTCACGTATCCATCACTGGAAATACTAATATTGGAAATGAAAATGTTTTTTATCCCTTTTGCTCTATTGGTTCTGAGCCGCAAGATTTAAAATTTAAAGGTGAAAAATCATTTTTAATAATTGGAAATAAAAATATATTTAGAGAAAATGTTACAGTCAATCCAGGAACAATAGGTGGTGGATTGAAAACAACAATTAATAATAATTGTTTATTCATGGTCGGATCACATATAGCTCATGATTGCTTAATTGAATCTAATGTTATACTAGCTAATAATGCTACATTAGCTGGACATGTTCAAGTTCACGAAAATGCAATTTTAGGAGGCAATTCAGCTGTTCACCAATATGTCAAAATAGGAAAATATGCAATGATAGGTGGAATGAGTGGTGTTGAAAAAAATATTATTCCCTATGGTCTCTACACTGGCATTAGAAGTGATCTAAAAGGTATAAATATTGTTGGACTCAAAAGAAAAGGATTAAATTCAACAACTATAAATAATATTCTTAAATGTATAAAAATAATTTTTTCAAATTCAGATTCAATCGATAGCAACGTTAAAAATATACCAAGTAAATATTTAAATATTACTGAGATCAAAGAAATAACCGAATATATAATTAATTTCCAAAAAAGAGGTTTATGTAGGTACAAAATTGATTAAAATTGCCTTAATAGCTGGTGAGGGTGATTTGCCATTATTAGTAGGCAAATCTTTAATTCAAAAAAATTATGATATAACCTTTTTTGTTGTTAATGATAATTATAATAAAAATATTTATAAAAATTACAAATATGTAAAAATTAAACTAACCTCATTAAAGGCAATTATAAATAATTTTAAACTTTATCAAATTAATAAAATTATAATGATTGGTAGGGTTCAAAGACCAAGCATCAAAGACCTAAAATTCGATATAGAAACAGTCAAATTTATAAAAAATTATTTTTTAGAGAATAAGGGTGATGATAAATTATTAACTTCCATACAAACTTATTTTTCTAAGAAAGGATTTCAATTATTTGATTGGACAAAACACTGTCATGAATTATTTTCAAATGAAGTTTATTTAACTAACAAAAAACCAAGTAAAAAAGCTATTTTAAATAAACAAAAAGGATTAAAAACTTTTAAATCTTTTGGTAAGTCAGATGTCGGTCAATCAATAGCCATTCAAAATGAAATTATTCTTGGCCTTGAGGCATCTGAAGGTACTGATGAATTAATTAAAAGATGCTATAAATATAAAAAGAAAGGTGACCAAGGAGTAATAATAAAACTAAGTAAATATAAACAAAATAAAATTTTAGATATCCCAGCTATAGGAATAAACACTATGAAGTTTTTAAAAAAATATAAATTTGAAGGTATTTTTTTAGAGTTAAATAAGTGTTTAATAATCAATAAAGAAAAAGTGATCAAGTATGCGAATCAAAATAATTTATTTATTACATCTATTAAAAAAAATTGACTAAATTAAAAAAAATCTTCATTTGTTGCACAGAACAATCGGGTGACAATATTGCTTATAATTTATTAAATATATTAAAGAAAAAGAAAAATTTAAAAGTAGAAGGTGTTTGTGGAGAAAAAGCACAAAAATTTTTTACAAAAAAATATTATGATATCAGTGATTTTAAATCTATGGGAATTTTTGAAATTATATTTTCAATTTTCAAATATATTAAAATAATCAACCACTTAAACAGGATTATAATTAAAAATAATTATGATTTAATAATAACTATAGATTCTCCAGATTTTAATTATCCCCTTGCTAAAAAAATTAAAAAAAATTTTTATAAAAACAAAATTATCCATATTGTTGCGCCAAGTGTTTGGGCATGGAGACCAGATAGAGCTAGAAAATTTGCAAATGTTTTTGATGAAATTTTTACTTTATTTAAATTTGAGAATAAATATTTTACAAAATATAATCTTAAAACAACATTCATTGGTCACCCAATATTTCATATACCTACTTATAATTATAAAAATAAAAAATTTATCGCCTTTCTTCCTGGTAGTAGGGAAGGTGAGGTTTTGAAATTATTTAGATATTATGAAATTGCATATAAAATTTTGTTAGCTAATAAAGACATTAATCTTGATATTTTTATACCCACACTTCCACATCTAGAAAAAATAATTAAAACCAAGACAAAGAAATGGAAAATTAAGACTGTTGTTACTAGTAACTCTAAATTAATTGATAAAAATTATAAAAAAGTTAAATTAAGTGTAACTTGTTCGGGTACCGCAACTCTAGAAATTGCTAAAAGAAATATACCTCAGTTAATTATTTATAAATTCAATTTTATGACAACAATCATTGGCAAGATGCTTGTTAATGTTAAATATGCAAATTTAATTAATATTTTTTCTAACAAAATGATTATACCTGAATTAACCAATTTTAACTTGAATGATTTTAATTTTACTAATGAATTTAAGCTTTTAATTTTAGATGAAAAAAGAAATACACAGCAAGTAAATAAAATTAATAAATATCTTAAATATTTTGAAAACAATAAATCACCGTATCAAATAAGTTCTGATAAAATTATTAAGTATTTATAGTTACTTTTTCCACAACCAATTAAATATAGATTTTTTATCCCTATTATCTTCTAATTGATAATTTCTTGAGACTTTACCTTTATATAGTTGTCTAGGTCTTCCAATTTTATTAATTGGATCTTCAATCATTTCTTTCCATTGAGATATCCAACCAACAGTTCTTCCTATAGCAAACAAAACTGTAAACATACTGGTAGGAAAGCCAAGAGCTTTTAAAATTATTCCTGAATAAAAGTCTACATTTGGATATAATTTTTTGTCTATGAAATATGGGTCTTGCAATGCTATTTTTTCTAATTCAATAGCAATTTTTAGAAGAGGGTCATTATTATTATTAATTTCTTTCAGGACATCATGTGCACTTTCCTTCATTACTTTAGCCCTTGGATCATAATTTTTATATACTCTATGACCAAACCCCATTAATCTGAATGGATCATTTTTATCTTTTGCTCTATTTATAAACATTGGTATATTTTCTATATCTCCAATTTCTTCTAACATTTTTATTACAGCTTCATTCGCACCACCATGTGCGGGTCCCCATAAAGAAGCTATACCTGCTGCTATACATGCAAATGGATTTGCTCCTGATGAGCCTGCTAATCTAACTGTTGATGTTGACGCATTTTGTTCATGATCAGCATGAAGAATAAAAAATCTATCCATAGCTTTGACAATATTTGGACTAATTTTAAATTCCTCGGTTGGCACCGAAAAAGTCATATATAAAAAATTTTCTGTGTAAGATAAATCATTTCTTGGATATACAAATGGTTGTCCAACAGAGTATTTATATGCCATAGCACCTATTGTAGGAATTTTAGCAATCAATCTATGACAGGCAACCATTCTTTGTTTAATATCTGAAAAATCTGTACTATCATGATAAAAAGCAGATAGAGCACCAACTACTCCAACCATAATAGCCATTGGATGCGCATCTCTTCTGAAACCTCTATAAAGATATACTAGTTGCTCATGAAGCATAGTATGGTTACTTATAACATCAATAAATTTATTTTTATCTTCTATTGAAGGCAACTCTCCATGAAGAAGTAAATAGCATACTTCTAAAAATTCGCTTTTAGAAGCTAACTCTTGTATATCGTAACCTCTATGTCTTAAAATTCCCTTTAAACCATCTATATATGTAATTTCTGATTCACATGAAGCAGTTGAAGTGAAACCAGGGTCATAAGTAAACATTCCAGTTTCTTCGTGCAGTTTTCTTATATCCAAAACATCTGGCCCTTCTGAACCTTGTAAAACAGGTATTTCTATGGATTGACCTGTTTCGTTATTAAATAATGTAAATGGCTTCTTTTCAGCATTATTATCTTCTTTATCGTTCATAATTATATATTTGTTATATATTGATTTAATCTTTCTAAGGAATCCTTTTTTCCTAAAATAAACAAAATATCACTAACAGATGGCCCTTGGTATGATTTGGTTAATATATATCTCATAGGTTTGCCAAAAATTGGAAATTTTATTTGTTTATCTTTCAAATATGTTGAAATAAAATTTTCAAGAAATTCTATGGACCATGAATCTAAATTTTTTATATTTTGAACAAAATCTTTTATATTTTTATTAAAAACTTCTCCAAAAATTTCATCTTTGATGTCTATTGTATAATCTCTTTCAAAATATATATTTGTGAATTTAAATAATTCTGTATAAAAATTTAAGTTCTTTTTATATACCTGAAATATTCTTAAAAGTTTTTCTTCATCTTGATTATACAGAGAGTTTAAAATTTCATTATTTTTACAAAAAATTTTAAAATTTTTTAAATTTTCATCTAATCTTAAATAATAATTATTAAAATAATTTAGCTTGTCATAGTTAAAAATACTAGAAGATTTTGAAATTTCATTAATATTAAATGTATTTATAATTTCTTTGATTTTTATAATCTCGCTATTATTATTTTTTGGAGCCCATCCAAGTAAAATTAAATTATTTATAATAGAATCAGGTAAGTATCCCTGATCCATTAATTCCATTACATTAATAGCACCATGTCTTTTAGATAATTTAGCTCCATCTTCTCCATGTATTAGAGGTATATGTGCATAATTAGGTGTTTGCCAATTCATAAATTTGTAAATGTAAATTTGTCTAAAAGAATTATTAAAATGATCATTTCCTCTGATAATATAATTTATTCCTAAATCATGATCATCCACAACTACAGATAGCATATAGGTTGGACTACCATCTTTTCTTAAAATTATATAATCATCCAATTCTTGATTATTAATAGTAATATTGCCTTGAACTGTATCTTTAATTGTAGTTTTGCCTTCAATTGGAATTTTTAATCTAACAGCATAATTTGAAGAAAGTTCCTGAATATTTTTATTATCCTTACATTCTGTACATATTTTTTTTAATTTTAGTTTACTTTTTATTATTTGTTCTCTTTTCGTTAAAAGTGTTTTTTCATCACAAATACATTTATAAGCAAAATTATTATTCAACAAATTATCTGCAATTTTTTTATGTTTTTCTATACGTGAAGATTGTATTTGTGCTTCTGAATCCCATTCTAGACCAAGCCAAGTTAAGCTATCGATAATATTTTTAGTATAAATTTCTTTTGATCTGACTTTATCAGTGTCTTCAATTCTTAAATAAAATTTTGAGTCTGAATTCTTTTTACTAATTACATAATTTATTAGAGCAGTTCTAGCGCCACCTAAATGTAAATTACCAGTGGGTGAGGGTGCAAATCTTGTGATTAAGGCTGTCATCTTTTAATTAAAGATAACTTTTAATTATATTTTCTTATTATGCCAGATAAAGTGCCCTGAACTTGTATTTCGCCTAAATTATATTCTTTTGTTTTATAGTTTTTATTAGCAGGGATAAGATAGATTGTATTATTTTCTATTTTCACAGTTTTTAGAGTTACTTCATTATCATTAGTTAGCACTGCAGCTATTGTGCCATTTTCAGCACTGTTAGTTTTTTTTATCACTGCAATATCTCCATCAAAAATCCCTTTTTCAATCATTGATAATCCTTTAACCTTAAGACCAAAATATTTAAAATGAGAAGAAACTAGAGAATTCGGTACACTAATATATTCATCAGGATTTTCTAGAGCTTCAATAGGATTCCCGGCTGCAATTGAACCAATCAATGGTATACTCAAATCATTTTCTATAGAATTTTGATTTGGATAATTTTCAAAATTTTTAGTGATTTCCATAGCTCTGGCTTTATGCTTTAGTCTTTTTATGAAACCTCTTTGTTCTAAGCTCGTAATCAATCTATGAATTCCAGATTTAGATTTAAGATTTACTGCAATTTTCATTTCTTCAAAAGACGGAGAAATATGATTTTTTGCCAAATATTTGCTCAAATAATCAAATAGCTCTTTTTGTTTTCTAGTTAACATTCCTTTGTTCTATATATGTTCTTTGTTTGTTTCAAGTAAAAAAATATAAATTTATAATTTATCTTGGTTTTATTGAGTTTTTTAACAGAAAATTATATTTTTTTTATATCTTAAAGTCAGATTTTCCACCAGTTTTAGAAAGTAATTTTATATTTTTTATAGTTATTTTTTTACTTAAACTTTTACACATATCATAAATTGTTAGACTGCTCATAGATACAGCAACTAGAGCCTCCATCTCAACACCTGTTTTTGCTAGTGTTTTTACTTCACTAATTATTTTTAAAGAACTCGATTTATTATCTCTCTTGATATCAATGTTAATAAAATTAATAGGAATATTATGGCATAAAGGTATTAATCTTGAAGTTTCTTTAGCACCCATAATTCCAGCTAATATAGCAGTACTATTTAAACTGCCTTTTTTTGTTTTCATTTGTTTTATTTTATTAAAAGTTATTTTATCAAAACTAATAGTAGCTTCTGCTTTCGCAACTCTTTCAGTAATTTGTTTTTGAGATATATTTACTATTTGAGGATTATTTTTTTTATTTATATGATTAATCATTATTTAATAATTCTTTTATTGTTTTTTCTTTGTTTTTTGATTTTAAAATAGTTTCTCCTATTAAAAAATTAAATATACCTAGATTATTATAGTTTATTATATCATTTTTATTTTTAATTCCACTTTCAGCAATAACTGTAAAACTATCATCTATTTTGTTTACTAAGTTAGAAGTATTGTTAAGATCAATGGATAAGCTATTTAAGTTTCTATTGTTTATACCAATAATTGGATAACCTATATTCAACGCTCTATGAATTTCATCCTCATTATGAGTTTCTATTATACAGTCAAGATTTATTTCTTCAGCAATTTTTAAAAAACTTTTTACTTTACTATCTGTTAAAATTGAAAGTATCAACAAAATTGAATCAGCATTATAAACTTTGCTTTCCAGTATTTGATATTCATCTATAATAAAATCTTTTCTTAATATTGGAATATTTGCTGATTTTTTTATTGTTGAAATATGATCAATGTCACCTTCAAAATATTTTTTATCAGTAAGAACAGAAATTGCACCAATACCATATTTCTCATAAGATAATGCTATCTCTTCAGGAAAATAATCTTGAATAATCGTTCCAGCACTTGGACTTGTTTTTTTTATTTCTCCAATAATAAGATTTTTATTATTTTTTTTAGCATCAATTAAATTTTTTTTAAAATCTCTTTTTAAATCTGTTTTTGAAAGTAATTTTTCTAGAGTTTTTAATGAACATTTTTTTTTACTCTCTACAATTTCTTTTTCTTTATTTTGACATATATTTTTTAATAAATTTTCCATTTTTACTTTATTAATCGATTTAAATATTTTTTTGTTACTCCTTGATCTATTGCTTTTTTAGCAATTTCAAACCCCTCTTTTAAATCTTTTGCAATATTGCTTAAATATAATGCTGCTCCTGCATTTATCTCGATTATTTTTTGAAATTTTTTATACTTACCATCTAACATATTTAAAAAACATTCAGCATTGTACTTAGGCTCGCCTCCAACAATGTCTTCAATATTTATATATTCATATCCATAATCATTAGGGTTAAAAATATATTCTGCGATTTTGTTATTTTTTAGCTCACAAACAAGAGTATTATTTGTTAGAGTTATTTCATCCAGTCCATCCATACCATGGACAATCATTGCCCTATTTGATCCTAATTCTTTTAGTGATTCACAATGAATTTTTAACCATTTTTTATCAAATACACCAAGTAATTGATTTTTAGCGTTTGCTGGATTTGTTAGAGGTCCAAGAAGGTTAAATATAGTTTTAGTAGCTAGATTTTTTCTTACATTAATAACATTTTTCATTGCAGAATGATGATTCTGAGCAAATAAAAAACAAAAGTTATTTTCATTGAGAGATTTTTCAAGATTTTCAACATCATTTGATATTTTGTATCCTAACTCTTCAAGCATGTCTGCTGAACCTGATTTAGAGCTCACAGACCTATTACCATGTTTTGCAATTATTGCTCCAGCACTAGCGGCAACAATTGAAGCACTAGTTGATATATTTAATGTGTTTCTCATATCTCCTCCTGTACCACATGTATCAATTGTGTTATCAGGTGATTTAATTTTCAATGATTTTTGTCTCATTATTTGAGCTGCTCCAATAATTTCGTCCTTAGTTTCACCTTTCATCCTAAGGCCAATTAGAATAGCTGATAGCTCTATGTCAGAAAAATCACCATTCATTATTTTTTCAAACAAATGCAAAGATTCTTCTTTACTAATATTTATGTGATTAAATATTTTATTTTTTATATTTTTAATATTCATAATTAATTAAATTTAAAAAGTTTTTTAAAATTTTTTTCCCATTTGTAGTTCCAATACTCTCTGGATGAAACTGCAATCCAAAAATTGGAAGTTTTTTATGAGCAATTCCCATTATTATTTTTTTATCAGTTTCTGCAATGATATTAAAATCTAAATTAAGGGTTTCTTTCTTAATTATTAAAGAATGATATCTAGTTGCTTTGAAAGTTTTATTTATATCTTTAAAAATTTTATGATTATTATGATTGATATTGTCTATTTTACCATGCATAATTTCGTTACATTTAACTACAGAACTTTTAAACGCCTGACCAATACATTGATGACCAAGACATATGCCTAAAATTGGATAAATATTTTTAACTTTATTTATTAATTCCAAGCATATACCCGCTTCATTCGGTGAGCAAGGACCCGGTGAAATAATTATACCCTGGGGATTTAAATTAATAATATCATCAATTGAAATTTGATCATTTCTAAATATTTTAATTTTTGCATTTAATTCTGATAAATAATGATAAACATTATAAGTAAAGCTGTCATAATTATCTATTAGAATTAACATTATATATATTTATAAGAATCTTTCGCAGCAGCCATCAATGCATTAGCCTTATTTAAAGTTTCCTGATATTCGTTTTCAGCTACTGAATCATAAACTATACCACCTCCTGCTTGAATGTATAATTTGTTTTCTTTAACTAAGCCGGTTCGTAAGCTAATACATGTGTCCATATCACCATTAGAATCAAAGTAACCCATACATCCTGCATAAAAACTTCTATTTACATTTTCAAGTTCTTCAATAATCTCCATAGCTCTTATTTTGGGCGCTCCTGAAACTGTCCCAGCTGGAAAACCTGCAACTAGAGCATCAACTGCATCGTATTTTGTATCTAAATTTCCTTCAACATTTGAAACTATATGCATAACGTGGGAATAATATTCAATCAACATTTTTTCAGTTACTTTAACTGAGTTTATTTTAGAAACTCTACCTACATCATTTCTTCCTAAATCTAATAGCATGAGATGTTCAGCTAGTTCTTTTTTATCATTAAGTAGTTCTTTTGATAATTCAATATCTTCTAAAGAATTTTTACCCCTTTTTCTGGTTCCAGCAATTGGCCTAATAGTAATTTTATTATTTCTTAATTGAACCATTAATTCAGGGCTAGAAGCAACTAAGCCTATGTCATTAAAATTTAAATTAACAAGATAAGGAGATGGATTTAAACGTCTTAAGGATCTGTATAAATTAATAGCTTTTAAGTTATATTCAGTTTCAAATCTTTGTGAAGCAACAACTTGAAAAATATCACCTTGTTCAATGTATTTTTTAGCTTTCTCAACAATATCAAAATATTCTTTTTTAGTGTAATTTGAAACAAAATCTAATTTATGATTGACTTCGATATTTTTGTAAGAAAAATTTAAATAATTTTCTTGAAGTTTTGACATTGTATTTTCTAATAGATTTTGGCAATCTTGATAGGCTTTTAACGCATCAATATTTTTGTTTGGATACGCTAAAGTCATCAAAGAAATAGTATCTTTGACGTTATCAAAAACTGCTACAATTTTTGGTCTCATTAATATAGCTTCAGGAATATTAATTTTGTCTGGGTTATTAAGATTAATTTTTTCCATATATTTGATCATGGGATATCCAAGATAACCAACTAAAATTGGATAAGGAACTTCTAAATTTTCATTTGTTATTTTTGAAATATTTATAATATCTTTAAGTGAACTTAATGGAGAACTACTAACATTATAATTATAATCTTCATCTAAATAAGTAATAGAAGCTTTGTTGTCCTTTACACTCCATATTAAATCAGGATCGCAACCAAGTAAGGAATACCTACCTTTATTGCTTCCACCTTCTACTGATTCAAGTAAAAAAGAATATTTTTGATTCTTTGATATTTTCATTAATGTAGATATTGTTGTTTCAATATCTGCAATTAAATTTTTTTTTAAAATTTGAGGTATGCCGTCACTATAATTTTTTATAAATTTTTCTTTATTTGTTTCCATTAATATTGTTTCAAAAGAGCATCAATCAAACTATCATTCGTAGAAATTTTTTTATTTTTTATTATCTCATTTCCAAATGCATTTTTTAAATCAGAAATTAAATTAATTGATTCTTCATTATTTGTATCATTGGTCATTATTATATCTTTTATCTTTGCTATATAAACATCTTCATTTTCAAAGATTATAATGTGATCATTAATCTTCTTTAAAAAAATATTATTAACTAAATTATTGGGAATTAAATTATTATTTTTATCAATTTCTATTAAATTTAATTCAAATGAATACTCTGAAGATAAATTTTTTAGATAATTTTCATTATTATTTTTGTTTTCAAAATCTTTAGTTATAAAATCCTTCTTTTTTTCAAAATGCCAGTCTTGAATTACTTTTTCACTAATTTCATTATAGTCCAATTCCGTAGATGGATATATTTTATCTACATTATATAAAAAAGATTTATTATTATAATCAATTAAATCACTTACATAATCTTTGTTGCTTATAAAACTTTTTGCAATTATTTGATCTTTTAAATCATCTTCTAAATTATTTTGATTAATATTATTTGCTTTTTTAATATAATTTAAATCTAAATTATTTGAATTTGCAATTTCTTTTATATTAGATCCATTAATTACTTGTTCTGATACTTTATTTTTCAAGTCAGAAATAAAATTATTTAATTCTACTTCTAAAAGTGTCTTCTTTATGTCTTCAGATGATTCAATAAATGATTTAATTTTTTCTGATATAATATTTGTAAGTATTATAATGTGATAGGCTAGTGGTGATTTGATAACTTTTGAAATTTCGTCTTTACTTAAATCAAATATTACTTCTGAAAGCTGTTCTAAAACTTCATTACTGCCTAAATCTTTAAATTCATTATATAAAATATTATTTTTGCTAGCGAAATCAATTATTTTATTAGAGTCAAAATATTTTATATCTTTATAAAATGTATCTGCTTCATCTTTTGTTTTAAAGTTAAATTGAATAAAATCTCTTTTCTCAGGAATTGAAAAAAGTTTTTTATTATTATCATAATAGTTTTTAATATCTGAATCTGATGGGGTGAATTGATTATTATAATTTTCTGGATCAATTATAATATAAGATATATCTCTAGTTTCATTACTCATATAATCATTAATATTTTGATTATAATAATCTAAAATTTCATTATTGCTTTCATTAAGTTGGTCCAATTTAATATTTTCTAAATTGAATTCGTTTAAATTAAATTTTATAAATTCTATTTTTCTTATATGTTTATCATGATTGATAATTTTATTATTAATTTTATTTGTGATATTAACTTTAAAAAATAAGTCCTCAAATATATTAGACCTTGTTTCAAAATCGATTATATTCACTAGATCATCTATTTTTAATCCTTGCTGTTGTAAAAAAGAGTTTAAAGCCAAATCATCAATTTTATTTTTATCATTATAAATTTGTGGAACTCTTTTTTTTGTTTCTTGAGCTAAAACTTTTTCATCAATAAAATAATTGTTAATTTTGAATTCATTTTCAAAAACAGCATTATTTATTAAACTTCCTAGTACCAGTGAATGTATTTGATAAGCTCTTATTTCGTCTCCACTTAATTTTTTATTAAGCATTTGACCAAATTGACTTATTTGTACTTGCATGGTCCTGTTAAATTTAGATGTTGATATTGGTGTTCCTGAAACTGATGCAACTACATTATCTGAATTAAAAATATTTGAATATTTAGAGCCACCTCTAAAAAAAAATAAGCTTAATCCAAATAATATAGCCAAGACAAAGGCTATTTTTGATTTTCCCAATGCTCTAAACATATTTATTTGTTGCTTCTATAATATTAGTTTCTATAAGTGAAAGTAAATAATGCTTGAAATTGATAAATTTAAAAAAATAATAATAGCCAATTGGAAATTAAATGGTTCAATTCCTTATTTAAATGAATATATAGAAAATATACAATTTGACAAATCCAAGGATAATAACAATTGTTTAGTAGTTTGCCCACCTTCAACATTAATCCCTTATATAAAAACTAAAAAATTTTTTATAGGTTCGCAAGACTGCTCTAGTTTTAAAGAGGGTGCATATACAGGTGAGATAAGCTGTAAAATGCTGAAAGAAATTGGATGTGATTTTGTAATAATTGGACACTCTGAGAGAAGATCTATTTTTAAAGAACATCACAAGTCAATTTTTGATAAATGTACAAACGCAATTAATAACAAATTAATTCCTATTTTGTGCATTGGTGAAAATGGACAACAAAGAAAAGAAAATTTACATAAAGAAGTTTTGATGGATCAATTAAGTAAATCCCTTCCTAAAAATATTGATATTGAAAATATAATTATTGCATACGAGCCTGTTTGGTCAATAGGAACAGGTTTGGTTCCGGATCAAAACCAAATATCAGAAATTCATGATTTTATAAAGCAAGAGGTTTTGCGCAGTAATCAAGTTAGAGTAATTTATGGTGGATCTGTAAAGGCCGCTAATTATAAAAAAATATTAGAAATTCAAAATGTTGATGGCCTACTTGTTGGGGGAGCTTCGCTTAATTTGGATGAATTTAATCAAATCATCAAATTTTAATATTATTCTTGATAAACTTAATAACTTAAATATAAGTCCATAATGACAACTTTAATAGTAATTCAACTAATTTTAGCTATATTTTTAGTTATACTTGTATTGCTGCAAGGCTCAGACAATGAGGGATTGGGATTTGGAGGAGGAGGCTCCTTAGGTGGAATGATGTCAGCAAGAGGATCTGCAAATTTATTGTCAAGATTAACAGCTCTTACTGCTACATTATTTATGATAATGAGTGTTGTTTTAACAATTGCTGCTTCAGTTGGGTCTGATAAAAATATCCTTGATTCTCTTCCATCAATAAATAATGAGCTAGAAAGTACATCAGAGCCCTCTATTCCTGAAGATAATTAACTATTATTCACTTGCTATAGATCAAGCTATTATATATCAGGGTATTCCGTAATGCATTTTGTTTTTATTACGGGTGGTGTAGCATCTTCATTAGGAAAAGGTCTTGCTTCTGCATCTTTGGCTTCACTGCTACAATCAAGAAATTTCAAAGTAAGAATACGTAAACTAGATCCATATTTAAATGTTGATCCAGGAACAATGAGTCCATACCAGCATGGAGAAGTATTTGTAACAGATGATGGTGCAGAAACTGATCTTGATTTAGGTCATTATGAAAGGTTTACAAACCAATCTTCAAAAAAAAGTGACAGTATTTCATCAGGTAAAATTTATTCAAATGTATTGAATAAAGAAAGAAAAGGGGACTATTTAGGTTCAACAATTCAAGTAATACCTCATGTTACAAATGAAATAAAACTATTTATGAATAGTGATTTAAAAGATGAGGATATTGTTATTTATGAAATTGGGGGCACTGTAGGCGATATTGAATCACTTCCTTTTCTTGAGGCTATAAGACAAATTAGAAATGATAAAAAAATATCATCAGCATTAATTCACATGACTTTTGTGCCCTTCTTAAGTTCAGCAGGTGAGTTAAAAACCAAACCAACCCAACATTCTGTAAAAGAATTATTAAATGCAGGAATACAACCAGATATTATAATGTGTAGATGTGAAAAAAGCATAGATGAAGAAGCTTTAGAGAAAATATCGTTATTTTGTAATGTTAAGAAAGAAGCGGTTATACCTGCCTTAAATGCAAATTCAATATACGAAGTACCTTTGCTCTATTACAACGCTGGATTAGATATTTCTTTATTAAATCATTTTTCATATGATCCAAAAAAACATCCATTAAATTTAGATCCTTGGAAAAAAGTAATTAATAAAATAAATAATTTAAAAACATTAACTACAATAGGTGTAGTTGGTAAATACACAGATTTAAAAGATAGCTATAAATCTTTAACTGAAGCTTTGATACATGGTGGATTAGAAAACAATACCAAGGTTGAAATAAAATTTTTAAACTCTGAAAAATTAAATGATACTCAAATCAATGAAGCCTTAAGTAAGGTTGATGGTATATTAGTGCCAGGAGGATTTGGTTATAGAGGTGTTGAAGGAAAGATTAATTCAATTAAATATGCTAGAGAAAATAATATTCCATTTTTTGGTATTTGTCTTGGAATGCAATTAGCAGTTATAGAAATAGCTAGAAATGTATTGAATCTAAGCAAAGCTAATTCAACTGAATTTGAAGATACAGATTACCCAGTTATTGGTTTGATGACCGAATGGAATAATAATCAAAAAATTGAAAAAAGATCAGAGGATAGTAATAAAGGTGGAACTATGAGATTAGGCTCTTATAAGGCAATTTTGAAAGACAATTCATTAATAAAAAGTATTTATAATACAAAAGAGATCAATGAAAGACACAGACATAGATATGAGGTTAATATAAATTATTTAGAAAAATTTGAAGAAAATGGATTTAAATTTACAGGTATGTCGCCAGATAATATACTTCCAGAAGTATTAGAAAGCAACAATCATAAATGGTTTATAGGAGTTCAATATCATCCAGAATTAAAATCAAGGCCGCAAGAACCGCATCCTCTTTTTGTATCTTTTATAAAAAATTGTATAAGGAATTATGATTAATATAAAATTAAACAAAGTTAATATATCTAATGAATCTCAATTTGTTTTAATTGCTGGTCCATGCGTAATTGAGAGTGAAAAACATAGTTTATTTATGGCTGAAGCTATTAAAAAAATCTGTGAAAAAAATAATATAAATTTCATATATAAATCAAGTTTTGATAAAGCTAATAGATCAAGTATTAATAGTAATAGAGGGGTTGATATTAAAGAAGCAGTTTCAATTTTTAAAAAAATTAAAAATAATTTAAATTGTTCAATATTAACAGATATTCATAATGAGTATCAGTGTGAATTTCTAGCTAATGAAGATTGTGTAGATATACTACAAATCCCAGCTTTTTTATGTAGACAAACTGATCTATTAATTGCTGCTGGTAAAACTAATAAAATTATTAATATTAAAAAAGGTCAATTTTTATCACCAAACGAAATTAAAAATTTAATTTTGAAAATTGAAAGCACCTCAAACAAAAAAATATTGATTACTGAAAGAGGTACTTCGTTTGGTTATAATAATTTAATTACTGATTTTAAAGGTATAGAGATAATGAAGAAATATAAGTATCCTATTATATTTGATGCGACTCATTCATGCCAACAACCAGGAGGCTTAGGTGACAGGAGTGGAGGCAACAGGGAATTTATAGAAGGTTTATCTAAGGCAGCGGCAGCAATAGGGGTTGCTGGAATATTTATAGAAACTCATCAAGATCCAGATAATGCCCCAAGTGATGGACCTAATATGTTGCAATTAAGCAATCTAGACAAACTTGTATCTAAGTTAATTAAATTAGATCAAGTTACAAAACAAATTGAGTTATAAGCAAATAAGATATTAAATGGCTAAAGTAAAATCAATTTTTTCTAGAGAAATTCTTGATAGTAGAGGAAATCCAACTATCGAATGTGATATAACTCTTGAAGACAACTCTTTTGGCAGGGCTTCTGTTCCAAGCGGGGCTTCCACGGGAAAACATGAGGCCCTAGAAATTAGAGACGGAGACTCTCAACGTTATAATGGTAAGGGCGTTTTAAAAGCAGTAAAAAATATAAATGAAAAATTATCAAAAGAATTGATTAATAAAAATTTTGATAATATTGAAAATTTTGATAATTTTCTTTTACAACTAGATGGTACAGAAAATAAGTCTAGCCTGGGTGCAAACACTACCTTAGCAGCGAGTTTGGCTTTTGCAAAAAGTTTATCTAATTTTGAAAAAATACCTTTTTTTAATTTTATTTCTAAGGATAAAAAATATTTACTACCTGTACCTATGATGAATATTATTAATGGTGGGAGCCATGCTGATAATAATGTAGATATTCAAGAATTTATGATTGCTCCTTTAGGAGCAAATAGTTTTTCTGAAGCTTTAAGATATGGTTGTGAAATATTTCAATCACTTAAATCAATTTTAAAGTCAAAAAATTTAAACACTAATGTTGGTGATGAAGGAGGTTTTGCTCCAAATATTAATTCATCAAATGAAGTTATAGAATTAATTATTAAATCTATTGAAATAACAGGACTCAAATTAAAAAAAGATGTACTAATTTCTTTAGATGTAGCCTCTTCAGAATTTTACGAAACTAATCATTATCATTTAAAGGGTGAAAACAAAATTCTATCTTCAGATGATATGATTGATTATTTAAAAAAATTAACTTCTATGTATCCTATTTATTCTATAGAAGATGGAATGGCTGAAGATGATTGGGATGGTTGGATAAACTTAACTAAAGAATTAGGCAATAAAGTGCAATTAGTAGGAGATGATTTATTTGTTACAAATATTAATAGATTAAAAAATGGTGTTGAAAAAAATGCGGCAAATGCAATATTGATTAAGTTAAATCAAATTGGGACATTGTCAGAAACTTTAAATACTATTGATTTTGCTAAAAAAAATAATTTTTCAAATATAATTTCTCACCGTTCAGGCGAAACTGAAGACACTACTATTGCTGATCTTTCTGTTGCTGTATCTTCTGGTCAGATAAAAACAGGTTCACTTTCTAGAACTGACAGAACTGCTAAATATAATCAGCTTATAAGGATTGAGGAGTTGCTAAACAATGAATCAAAATTTGCGGGCATAGATATAATTAAAGATTGACATTAACGTCAATAATTTGATTTAATTAATTTAAATATGAATAAATCTTTAGTTTTTAAAAATAAATTTTATTTATTTTTTTCATTTATTTTTGTTTTTTTCTTATTCTTATATTTGATGTATTTTTTGATCAATGGTCAAAGAGGTATTATTTCTTATTTTAAATTAAAAAAAATTAATACAATCTATTCAAAAGAGTTAAACAATCTTGAATATCAAAATATTGCTTTAGAAGATAAAATTAGAAGATTACAGCCAAACACACTTGATTTAGATTATTTAGAAGAAAGATTGAGAAAGAACATTGGTTTGTTGAAAAATAATGAAATTACAGTTGTTTTTGATTAATTATATTGACATTTATTTACAAAATACATATTAAAAATTTACAAAAATTTACATAATGAACAAAAATCTTACAAATAAAGACTATCTAAAAATATTTAACTATATGTTAAAAATTAGGAGATTTGAGGAAAGAACAGCTCAACTTTATGGAATGGGCCATATAGGTGGTTTCTGTCATCTTTATATTGGTCAAGAAGCCGTAGTTGTTGGGGTTTTAATGACAATAAATAAAAACGATAGTGTTGTTACTACCTATAGAGATCATGGCCATATGATTGCGAGAGGCCTTGATACAAAAAAAATAATGGCTGAATTAACAGGTAGAAAAGATGGCTACTCTTCAGGAAAAGGCGGCTCAATGCATATGTTTTCTAAAAAAAATAATTTTTATGGTGGTCATGGCATTGTAGGTGCGCAGGTTCCAATAGGTACAGGAATAGCCTTTACTCATAAATATAGAAAAGAAAAAAATATTTGTAGAACATACATTGGTGATGGGGCCATGAATAATGGCCAGGTATTTGAAGCTTTTAATTTAGCATCATTATGGAAGTTACCTATACTTTATATAATTGAAAATAATAAATACGGTATGGGAACATCAGTTGATAGAGCTTCAGCTGGTAGTGAGCTTTATAAAAGAGGCGAAGCTTTCGGCATCCCAGGAGAAATTGTAGATGGCATGAATGTGTTTAAGGTAATAAAATCAGCAAACAAAGCAGGGGACTATGTTCGAAGTGGTAAAGGCCCTTATATTTTAGAAGTCCAAACATACAGGTATAGAGGTCACTCTATGTCTGATCCCGCACAATACAGAACAAAAAAAGAATTAGAATTGTATAAAGATAATGATCCTATTGATATTGTTAAGCAAAAAATTTTAAAAAATAAAATTGCTACTGAAAAAGATTTAGAAAAAATCAATGCGAATATAATTTCAGAAATCAAAGTTGCAGCTGAATTTGCATTAGACAACCCTTACCCTGATGTTTCAGAGCTTTATACCGATGTGTATTTGTAAAATTTATTTCTATGTCTCTTGAAATCTTAATGCCAGCTTTATCACCCACAATGACAGAGGGTAATATTAACAAATGGTTAGTTAAGGTAGGCGATAAAGTTAAAGCTGGAGATATAATAGCTGAGATAGAAACAGATAAAGCTACAATGGAAGTAGAGGCTGTGGATGAAGGTATAGTTAAAGAATTATTAGTTTCTGAAAATCAAAGTGTTAAAGTTAGTACTCCAATTGCAATATTGACTAATAATGATTCTGATTCTGGTAGTCAAAAATCTAAAGTTGATAATACTTTAGAGGAAAACAGCCCTAAAGAAAAAAATAAAATTAACCTAAATGACAAAGAAATTTTAGAAAAAGATTTATCTGAAGAAAAAAAAGTACAAAAAAATTCATCTAAAAAAATCATCACAATGCGACAAGCTATTCGGGATACAATTTATGAAGAAATGATTAAGGATAAAGATATTTATATAATTGGAGAAGAAGTTGCTGAATATCAAGGTGCATATAAAGTAACGCAGGGTCTACTCGAAAAATTTTCTGATAAAAGAGTTATAGATACTCCAATTTCAGAACAAGGTTTTACTGGGTTTGCAATTGGTAGTGCTTTTAAAGGATTAAGACCAATAGTTGAATTTATGACTTTTAATTTTTCTATGCAAGCAATTGATCAAATTATTAATTCAGCAGCAAAAACTTTATATATGTCTGGTGGACAAATTAATTGCCCAATAGTATTCAGAGGACCAAATGGTGCTGCATCTCAAGTTGCCGCTCAACATAGTCAAGATTTCACTTCATGGTATACGCATTGTCCTGGTTTAAAAGTCTTAGCTCCTTCTACTCCTTATAACGCAAAAGGTTTGTTAAGATCTGCTATAAGAGACAACAATCCAGTTATTTTTCTTGAAAATGAAATTTTATATTCATTAGAAGGCGAAGTATCTGATGATAAAGATTTTACAATACCTATTGGTAAGGCTGAAATAAGTAGAAAAGGTAAAGATGTAACTTTGGTTACATATTCTATAATGCTTCAAAAATCATTATTGGCAGCAGATCAATTAAAAAAAGATTATGATATTGAGGTTGAGATTATTGACTTACAAAGTTTGAGGCCTTTAGATGTAAATACTATAATCGAATCTGTTAAAAAAACAAATAGACTAATAACTGTAGAAGAATCTTGGCCAATAAATAGTTTAGGCTCAGAGATAGCAAATATTGTTCAAAGAGAGGCATTCGATTATTTAGACTCACCAATAATTAAAGTTAATAGTGCTGACGTACCTATGCCTTATTCAAGTTTTTTAGAAAAAAATTATTTGCCTCAAGTTGATGATATTATATTAGCTTTAAAAAAAGTTTGTTATATTTAATAAAATGGAATCTAAAAAAATCTTAATGCCAGCTTTATCACCCACAATGACAGAGGGTAATATTAACAAATGGTTAGTTAAGGTAGGCGATAAAGTTAAAGCTGGAGATATAATAGCTGAGATAGAAACAGATAAAGCTACAATGGAAGTAGAGGCTGTGGATGAAGGTATTATAACACACTTAATTGATACAGATTTTAAAAAAAAAATTTCTGTAAATTCTGTAATTGCTATAATTGATGGAAAAAAAGAAGAATTAATTGATTCTTTTTCAGAAAGTTCAAAAAAAGAAATTAAATCTCCAAATCCTCAAAGTAATTTTATTGAGCCAAATACTAAAAAAATAAAAAAAGATACTGAGATTAGTAAGAGTTTTAAAGCTTCTCCATATGCAAAATCATTAATTAAAGAGCTTAATATTAGTCCTGATAGTTTAAATGGTACTGGTCCAATGGGAAGAATTATTAAAAGAGATTTAGTTAATTTAAATAAGAAGGATAAAGATGATTTTAAAATATTAAGAGATCATTCGATTAATAAGCCTTCAAGTATCAGAAACATAATTGCTGAAAAAACAACTAAAACAAAACAAAGTGTTCCTCATTTTTATTTAACAATAGAATCAAATGTTGGTAATTTAATTAATTTAAGATCTAAAATAAACTCATCTAATAATAATAAAGTTTCTTTTAATGATTTGATAGTTAAAGCATTGTCATTAGCAATGAAAAAAAACCCAAAAACAAATGCTTCATGGATTAATGGAGATATTTACACTTATTCTTCAATTGATGTTTCAATAGCTGTATCATTAGAAGAAGGTTTAATTACTCCAGTAATTAAAGATGCAGATAAAAAAGGGATAAATGAAATTTCATTGGAGATTAGAGATTTGATAAAAAAGGCTAAAGAGAATAAGCTTATGCCTGAAGAATATTCAGGAGGGTCTATTTCTATTTCTAACTTAGGTATGTTTGGTATTACTGAATTTTCTGCAATAATAAATAATTTTCAATCTTCAATATTAGCAGTTGGATCAATACAAGAAAAACCTATTGTAGAAAATGGAAAAATAAAAGTTGGAAAAATTTTAAAATCAACCCTTTCTGTAGATCACAGAGTATTAGATGGAGCTGTAGCAGCAAAGTTACTAAAAGATTTCAGTGATATTTTAGAAAACCCATTTTCTATTTGGTTAGAAAGCAATGATTTAGAAATAATATAAATGAGCACAATTAGACATCCAGAAAAAATTCATAAACCATCTAATACAATTCCTAGAAAGCCTAGTTGGATTAGAGTAAAGGCACCTAACTCAAATTTATTTAATGAAACTCATGAGATTTTAAGAAAAAATAATTTAATTACAGTTTGTGAAGAAGCTTCATGCCCAAACATTTCAGAATGTTGGCAAAAAAAACATGCAACATTTATGATTTTAGGTGACATTTGTACTAGAGCGTGCGCATTTTGTAATGTAAAAACTGGAAAACCTGGATTTGTAGATTTAGATGAGCCTCATAAAATAGCAAAAAGTGTACGTGAGCTTTCATTAGAACATGTAGTTATTACAAGTGTTGACAGAGATGATTTAAATGATGGCGGTGCAACTCATTTTATTAATGTTATTAAGGCTATAAGAAGTCAAAATCCAAAAAGTACTATAGAAATTCTAACCCCAGACTTTTTAAAAAAGAAAAACGCTTTAAGTATTTTATCTGAGAATCTTCCAGATGTATTTAATCATAACTTGGAAACTGTACCACGCTTATATCCATCAATTAGACCTGGATCTAGATATTTTACAAGTTTAAAACTTCTGAATGATATTAAAAAAATAAATCAAGAAATTTTTACAAAATCTGGTTTGATGGTCGGTTTGGGTGAAAAAAAAGAAGAAATATATCAAGTTATGGATGATTTACGATCAGCTGATGTGGACTTTTTAACTATTGGCCAATATCTACCTCCAACTAATAAACATGCAAAATTAGATAAATTTATAAAACCAAGTGAATTTGATGAATATAAAAAAATGGCATATGCAAAAGGCTTCTTAATGGTTTCTTCATCTCCTCTAACTCGTTCTAGCTACCATGCTTCTGATGATTTTCAAATAATGCAAAAAAATAGAAAATTTAAATTAAAAAAAAATAAATGAAAAGATCAAAAAAAAACATAACAATTAATCATAATGCTGATAATTTATTTGACATTGTAATTGATATTGAAAAATATCCAGAATTTATACCCTGGTGTACTGGTATGCATGTTCATTCGAAAAACAAAAAAGAAATTTTAGCAGATATGCATGTTTTTTATAAATTTTTTATTCCTCAAAAATTTGGTTCTCATGTTTTTTTTAATAAAAAAAAATTAAATATAAAAACTATATATACAGATGGGCCTTTAAAGGATTTAAAAACTGATTGGCAATTTAAATCAATAAATAAAAAAAAAACTATCGTTGTATTTACCGTTGAATTTGAGTTTAAAAAATTTCTTCATCAAAAATTAGCTGAAACTTTTTTTCCACTAATCGAAAATAAAATGATTAATTCATTTATTAAGAGAGCTAATGATATTTTAAATTAAAGAATTAATTTTTTTAAAAATAAATATTATTATTTGTTTTTGTATTTGGATTCTAGAACCTTTAAAATACTTTTTAAAAACTATATTTTCTTTTTTATACTTAATGCCTATATATACTAAGCCTACTGGCTTTTTATCTGATCCGCCAGAGGGTCCAGCTACACCAGTCACCGAAATGCACAAATTACAATTTGTTAGTTTGAAAAGATTTTCAGACATTTTTTTTGCTACTTGAGAGCTTACAGCACCATGATTTTTAATTAGATTTTTACTAATTTGAAGAAATTTTATTTTTGATTCATTTGAATAACATATAATTCCAGTTTTAAATATTTTTGAAACTCCTCTATTTTTAATAAAAGAATAGCTTAATAAACCACCAGTACATGATTCAGCTGTCGCTACAGTAACATTTTCTTTTATGAATTTGCTAATAATTTTTTTATACATAATGTGTTATTAAATATAGTGTAACAATAGTGTAAATAGCTGCTACTATATCATCCAAAACTACTCCAAAAGAATTTTTGATTTTTTTATCAATTATATTGGCAGGGTATATTTTTTTAATATCATAGAAACGAAATACAATAAATATTAAAAATATTGTAAAAAAATTGTTAAAAAAATATATTTTTTCGTAAAATAAGTAAATAAGATATATGCCAAGAAATTCATCTATTACAATTGTATTTGAATCGTGTTTGTTTAAAATTTTTGAGTAAATTTCTATGAAATAGAGTGAAATTAAAAATATAAATACAAATATGCATATAAAAATTTCAATTGAAAAAAATTTAAAATAAAAAAAAGGAAATAATAATATTAATGAAAATAGAGAGCCAAAAGTTCCTGGAATTTTCTTTAAATTTCCAATGTAAAAAAGCGTTACAAATAATTTAATAATTATGTTCATTACAAATATGTATTAAAGCTTCAGAAGCAATTCCTTTGCCATTGCCTATAAATCCAATTTTTTCGTTTGTAGTTGCTTTGATAGAAATTATTTTTTCAGATATAGATAATATTTTAGATAAATTCTTTTTCATTTTATCTCTGTATTTATTAATATTTGGCTTTTCACATATAATATTTATATCTAAATTAATAATTTTATAACCCTTTTTAATTAAAAGTTTTTTACAATAATTTAAAAATATTTTTGAATTAACATTTTTCCACTGTGAATCTTCATTACTAAAATAATAACCTATATCGTTCATAGATAAAGCTCCAAATATACTATCACATATAGCGTGAATACAAACATCTGCATCTGAATGTCCTATTAGTTTAGAATAGGGCAAATTAGTTCCACAAAGTTTTAATCCTTTATTTGAATTGAGATCAAAACGATGTATGTCAAAGCCAATTCCATAACGGTATGTTGTTTTTTGAAGTAAATTAAAAAATTTTATATCTTCGGGATAAGTTATTTTTAAATTTGTTTTTTCACCTTTTATATATTTAATTTTTTTACCTAATTTTTGTATTAAGCTAGCATCATCTAGGAGAGATTCATTTTTAAATTTTTTGTGCGCATCATAAATATGACTAAAATTAAAACCTTGTGGGGTTTGAATATTTTTAATATTCTTCATCTCTGCTTGATTAGTATTTATCATTCTATCATTATATTTTATGTATGGAACAACGACAAAATTATTTCTAAGACATAGCAAAATTGTTTTTAACAATTTATTTGAAACTAATGGTCTTGCAGAATCATGAATTAATACATTTTTTGGCTTATAATATTTTAATTTCTTTAATGCTTTGAATGATGATTCTTGCCTTGTATTTCCAGGATCTGAAAATATTAATTTGGTATCTTTAACTATTTTTCCTATTTTATTTAAATATTTAGATATGTATTTTTTTTCACAACTTATAACAATAATATCTAAATTTATTGGTAAAATATTAGATAATAAATGCTCAATAAAATTATTTTCCCCATATTTTCTGAATTGTTTTGGTATATCTCCACCAAATCTATTTCCTTTACCGCCAGCTAGGATAACAAGTGCATTTTTCATTAATTTCATTTATATTATAAAAGCAATAATTTGCACAAAAATAGTTAATAATTTTTATCGTTATAGTGTTTAATTTATCCAAAATTATAAAATCTTTTTATTTAACTAAATTTTCATTTTATTTATTAATATCACTAATAATTTTAAGTTTTTCAATCACTTTTTTTCTTATGCTACCTAATAGTACTTTAGTAAAAGATCCTCGTAATTTACAAATATTTTTGCTTATAGACGTTATAATTGTCATTCTTTTACTGAGTATAATTATCAGACAAGTTCTTTTAATTTTTATTTATAGAAAAAAAAATAATACTGAAACTCGTTTATATACAAAATTTGTTAATTTATTTACAGCTATGGCATTAGGGCCATCAATAGGACTAGTTATTATAACTTCTTTATTTTTTAATCTTGAGTTGCAAACTTGGTACAGCGGCGCAGTTAAAGAAGCAGTTGTGAACTCTAATATAGTAGCAAAAGATTATGAAAATGAAATTCAAGCAGAATTAATATCTGATACACAGTTAATAATGAGAGAAATATTAAAAGTTTCAAGTAATAATCAGGTACAAGTAGATTCAATTAAAAAAGCTCTAAATGAATTTATAAATCTTAGAACAATTTCCAATATATATATATTTAATCAAGATGGTGAAGTTTTTTTAAGTTTTAAAGATGTTGAAAAAAATAATTTTTTGAATCCAACAAATGACATATTTGAAATTTTAAACAAAAATAGAGTTTATATTTTCCAGTTAAATAAAAATTCAATTACTGCATATAAAAAAATAAGTTTTTTAGGCAATGTTTATATGCAGGTAAACAGAGAATTAAATAAAAATATTTGGGATCACATTACAGCAACGAAAGATGCATATAAAATATACTCATCTAAAGAACAAGAAAGTAAAGGCATTCAGATTACTTACTCAATGATATTTGTACTTTTTTCTGTTTGTTTTATTCTAATTGCAGTTTTAATAGGTTTTAATTTAGCAAGAAGATTATCAAATCCTATCAATAATTTAATTACGTCAGCAAATAAAATTTCTTTAGGTAACTTTGATGCAAAAGTTAGTGAAGAAGACCAATTTGAAGAAATTAAAATTTTGATATCATCATATAATAAAATGATTTTAGAAATACAAAACAAACAAAATGAATTATTATCAAAAAGTCTTGAAGATGAAGAAAAAAGAATATTTATAGAAGCTATTTTAAGCTTACTTACAATTGGTGTAATATCACTTGATAAGGATTATAATATTATTTTAACTAACCAAACTAGTAATCTTTTATTTAAGAATTTAAAAAAAATCAAAGAAAATATTAATTTTTTAGACGTTTTTCCTGAATGGTCTAAAATTTTAAATAATTTTAGAGACTCAAAAAAAATTTTAGAAAATTTTCAATATGAATTTAATATCAATAATGATTTACGAAATTTTAATATCAGAATAATTAAAGAAATAAAAAATAATAATATAGATGGTTATTTAGTTGCTATTGATGATACAACATCACTAATTTTAGCTGAAAAACATTCTGCATGGTCTGATATAGCTAGAAAAATTGCACATGAAGTTAAAAATCCTTTAACACCAATTAAATTATCAGCTGAAAGAATTCAAAAAAAATATTTAGATAAAAATACATCTCCAGATGAAATTTCTAAATTAACCGAAACTATTGCACGACAAGTCGATGATATTGGAAAATTAGTAGATGAATTCTCATCTTTTGCTAGAATGCCTGAAGCTGAAATTAAATTAGATAATTTATCAAAATGTATAGAAGAGTCATTTTTTCTTTTTTCAAATTCTCATTCAAAAATTAAAATGTCATTTAATAAGCCAGATGAAGATATTTATCACCAATTTGATAAATTTCAAATAACACAATGTTTAAAAAACTTAATTAAAAATTCTGTTGAAGCAGTAGGAAAAATTCCTAATCCATCAATAGTAGTTAATTTATTACAAAAAAATAATGAAATTATTATAGAAATTATTGATAATGGAATAGGAGTAGATTCAAATAAAATTTCAAAAATATTTGAACCATATTATACTACTAAAAGCAAAGGAACTGGATTGGGATTATCAATAGTTAAAAGAATTATTGAAGATCATTCTGGTAAAGTTAAAATTGATAAAAATAAAAATATGGCTGGCACAACTTCTAAAATAATATTTTCTATCCAAAATGCATAAAATTTTAATAATAGATGATGAAAAAGATATTTGTTTTCTAATATCAGAAATTTTAAATGATGAGAATTATTTAACAGAAAATGCTCAAAATTCAGATGATGCTATCAAAAAATTTAATGATTTAAAGCCAGATCTTATTATACTAGATGTTTGGCTTTCAAATAGTAAATTAGATGGGATAGATCTTTTAAAGAAATTTAAGGAAATCAACTATAAAATTCCTGTCATTATTATAAGTGGTCACGGAACAGTAGATCTGGCTGTGAGTGCAATAAAAAATGGAGCATATGATTTTTTAGAGAAACCTTTTAACAGTGATAAATTAATTATACTTGCTAAAAGAGCTATAGAAAGCTCAATATTATCAAATGAAAATATTAGTTTAAAAAATATTATTTCTCCTCAAGTACCCTTGATTGGAAAATCGGTTTTTATTTCCCAAGTTATTAAAAATATTACTAGCTTAGCTAGTAGCAATGCAAGAATTTTGATTACAGGCCCATATGGAACTGGAAAAAAATTAATTGCAAAAAACATTCATCAAAATTCAAAATATAAAGAAAAGCTACCTATTATAATTGATTTTAAAAACCTAAATAACAACAATATTGAAAATCTTTTAAATGACAATATTTCTAATCTTAATGATAATTTATTCGCTAGATCAAATAATAATACTTTAATATTGCAAAATATTGATCTTTTACCTTTAAACTTTCAAAAAAAATTTTTATTTTTTCTTGAATCTGTAACTTTTTTTCAAGATGCTAAAATTAAATTGGATCAAAAAATTATAAGCATAACAGAAAAAAATTTATTATCAGAAGTAGAAAAAGGTAATTTTATTAAAAGATTATTTGATAGAATTGGTGTTGAAAAAATTGAATGTATACCTCTCTCAGATAGGAGAGAAGATATTATGCCAATAATTGAATATTATTTAAATAATTATAATAAAAATCAGAATAAAATTTCATTTTCTGAAACAGCCCAATCAAAACTAGAATTGTATGATTGGCCAGGTAACGTTTCACAAATCATTAATTACGTAGAAAAAACAATAATATTAAATCAGGGATCAAGTAAAGTTAATAAATTAGATGTTGATGATTTAGCTTTAGAAATGGGAGATTATATCAATGAAGTTAATCAAAAAACTAACTTAGACTTATCATTAAAGGAAGCTAGAAATGAATTTGAAAAAGAATATTTGGTATCGCAAATAAAAAGATTTAATGGTAATATAGCAAAAGTATCTGAATTTACAGGTATGGAAAGAACAGCCTTATATAGAAAAATCAAATCTTTGAAAATTTCTTAAAATACAAAATATAGATTAATATGAAAACAATAATATGTGGAGCAGGTGAGGTTGGGTATAGTATTGCTGATAAATTATCAAAAGAAAACTTTGAGGTAACTGTAATAGATGAATCAAAATCAAGGTTAAGTAAAGTTTCAGAACATTTAGATGTAAAAACTATTAATGGAGTGCCCAGTTTACCTTCAGTTCTACAAAAAGCTGGAGCAAATGATTGTGAAATCATTATAGCTGTAACAAAAAGTGATGAAGTAAATATGATTACTTGTCAAATTAGTCATTCATTATTTAATATTCCAAAAAAAATAGCACGAATAAGACAACAGGATTATTTGAAAGGCGAATGGCAAAACTTATATACAAAAAATAATCTACCCATAGATCATATTATTTCGCCTGAACAAGAAGTTGCAAAAGCATTTCATCGAAGACTTATTTCTCCTGGTACAATTGATATGGTTGAATTATCAGAAAAAAGATTAAAACTTATAGGCTTTAATTGCGACAAAAAATGTAATCTTCTAGGTTTAAATGTTAGGCAATTATCTGAAAAATTTCCTAAGTATCTAGCAAATATTTTGTTTATTTTTAGAAAAGATAAAAAATTTGTAGTTAATTCTTCAACTATTATTGAGCCTGATGATTTAATTTATATGGTTGTAGAAACAGATCATTTATCTAATGTTTTAAGGGAATTTGGACATGAAGAGTTGCAAGCTAACAAAGTTGTTATAATTGGTGGTGGCAATATAGGATTTGCACTAGCTCAATTTATAGAAAATTCCAACACTAGTATTTCAACAGAATTGATTGAAGCAGATAAAAATAGAGCTGAATATTTGGCCTCTCATTTAGAAGGAGTTAATATTACTCATGGGGATGGTTTAGAAAATCAAATCTTAGAAGAAGTTAACATTTCTGAAGCTGGTTTTTGTATTTCTGTTACTGAAGATGACGAAGTAAATATACTATCATCTTTATTGGCAAAAAGAGCTGGCGCAAATCAAATTATGACACTAATTAATAATAGCTCATACTCTTCTCTTTTAACAAATATTGGAGTAGATAATACGATAGACCCAAAATTTATAACTATTTCTAAAATTTTAGAAAAAGTTAGAGGTGGTATAATATTAAGTGATTATTCTATAGGTGAAGGTTTTGGTGAAGTAATAGAAGCTGAAATTTTATCTAATTCACCTTTGTGCAACAAAAATTTAAAAGAAATCAATTTACCTAAAGGTATTAGGGTAGGGTCTATTTTTAGAGACGACAAAATTATCATACCTAATAGTCAGACAATTTTTCAAGAAAATGATGATATTGTTTTTTTTGCTGAAACTAATTGTATTAAAAAATTAGAAAAGCTTCTTTCTACAATTGAATCTTATGCATAGAGTAGCATATGTTAATAATTCTTTTGTGCCAATGGACAAGGCTTTTGTTTCCATAGAAGATAGAGGATTGCAATTCTCTGACAGTGTTTATGAAGTTGTGATGGTTATAAATAAAAATTTAATTGATTTTGAACACCATATTAAAAGATTAGAATTTTCTTTAAATCAACTTTCTATAAAATTTTATATAAACAAAATAATTATTAAAAATATTTTTCAAAAGCTTATAAAAAAAAATTCATTAAAAAATGGAATATTGTATCTTCAAATTACAAGGGGTGTTCAACCTCGTGAACATGCATACAAAAAAAATTTAAAACCTACATTTATATGCTATACTCAAAAAAAAACATTTAATTTACCAAATAACAATTTTAAGTCTTATAAAGCTGTTACTTATCCTGATATAAGATGGTCACGTGTAGATATTAAATCTACTTCATTACTTCCAAATATTTTAGCTTCAACTTATGCTTTGAAAAATAAAGCTTATGAAGCTATTTTCATAAAAAATAACAAAATAACTGAAGCTGCACATTCAAATGTTTGGATAATTAAAAATAATACAATTTATACTCATCCTGCAAAATCTAGAATTTTAAATGGAATTACTAGGTTAAAAATTATCGAAATAATTAAAAAAAATAAATTAAAATTTAAAGAAAAAACTTTTACTTTAAAACAACTTTATGATGCTGATGAGGTCTTTATTACTAGCTCAGGAAGCCTGATAACACCTATTAATAAAATTGATAATAAAAAAATAAATAATGGTAAAATAGGAATATTAACAAAAAAATTAGCAGTAATGCTTATAAGTAATTATAAAAAACAAAAATAATGGAAATAGTTGATAATGATAAAATTAAATCAATTATGTACGATGTTTCTAAAAAAAATATATTACCATTTTTTAGAAATTTAAAATCAAATCAAATCAATTATAAAAATAATAAAGATATAGTTACTTCTATTGATATAGAAGTTGAAAATTATTTAAATAAAACTTTGTCACAGCTAATCAAAAAATCAAATTTTATTGGTGAGGAGCTTTATTTTAAAAACCCCTCTATATTAGATAATTATAATAAATCAGAATATTGTTGGACTGTAGATCCTATCGATGGAACTTCAAATTTTGTAAATGGTAAAAAAAAATTTGCAATAATGATAGCTCTAACATTTAAAAAAAATATTATTCAATCTTGGATTTATAAACCACTAACAGAAGATTTGATGTATGCAACTAATAAAAAAGGAACTTATATAAATGGACATAAAGTATTTAAGATTAAAAATAAAAAAATTGTTAATTCAACTGGTTCAATTAGCTTTAAGTATTGGAATAAAAAAGATCAAAATACAATTTATATTTTAAAAAATAATTTTAAAAAGATTAATTCATATGGATCTATTGGTTGTGAATATTTTGATATCGTTTTAGGAAAAAGAGATTTTACAATATTATCTAAATTATCCCCTTGGGATCATATACCTGGAGTGCTTTTGGTTAGGGAGTCAGGAGGTGCAGATTGTCATTTTGATAAAAAACGTTATAAATTTAATAAAAAATGTAAAAATTTAATTGTTAGTAATTCTAAAACATTAAATTTAGAGATTATTAAAAAAATAGAGGAGATAAATCATGACTATAAATAAAGTAGCCTTTATTGGATTGGGGGTTATGGGTTATCCAATGGCTGGGTATTTAGCTAAAAATGGATATGAAGTTAATGTCTACAACAGAACCATTTCAAAAGCTGAAAAATGGGCCAAAAACTTTAAAGGTAAAATTTCATACTCACCTGGTGAGGCTTGTGCAGATGCCCAAATTATATTCATGTGTGTTGGTCGTGATGAAGATATAGTTGAAGTTATGGAATCTAAAAATGGCATTCTCTCAACTATAAAAGAAGGTACCATTATTGTAGATCACACAACTGCTTCAGCTGAAATTGCTCAAAGTTACTTTAATAAACTAAAAAAAAATGATATTTCTTTTTTAGATGCACCTATTTCTGGTGGACAAGCAGGCGCTGAAAATGGTGTTTTATCAATAATGATTGGTGGTGAAGAAGGTGCTTATCACCTGGTTAAACCAGCTCTTAAATCATATGGCAAAGCCATTGAATTAATAGGCCCATCAGGTTCAGGCCAAGTTGCAAAAATGATTAATCAAATATGTATTGCTGGACTAGTACAAGGTTTATCTGAAGCAATGGCATTTGGAAAAAAAGCAAATGTTGATATGGAAAAAGTTTTGAGTGTAATTTCTAAAGGTGCTGCACAATCTTGGCAAATGGAAAATAGATATCGTACCATGTTAGATGGAAAGTTTGATTTTGGTTTCGCAGTTGATTGGATGCGTAAGGATTTATCTATTTGTTTTAGTGAAGCCAAAAAAAATGGCGCACATTTACCAATAACTGAAATCGTTGACAGATATTATGCTGAAATTCAAAATAAAGGCGGTAATCGTTTAGATACCTCTTCTTTGATGAAATTAGTTGATAAATAAATGTCAAAAAATTTATTTTTGGCAATAATTTTATTAATTGCCTCTTCTTTTTTTTGGTCAGGAAATTTTTTTGCAGGAAAAATTTCTAATTTAATCGAACTTACACCTTTTAAACTTAGTTTTTTCCGTTGGTTACTTGCATTACTCATTCTACTTCCTTTTACTTATTCTCAAATAATAAAAGATTTTAATTATTATAAAAAAAACTTTTTACTAATGACAATAATTGCAATTTTAGGTGTAACAATTTTTAATTCTTTTACTTATATTTCTCTTGAAACTACTATGGTTATAAATTCTACCCTAATGGCATCTGTAGCACCAGTTATGATGATTGGTTTTTCTTGGTTAATTTTTAGAACTAAAACCACAAGGTTTCAGATTGCAGGAATTATTTTATCTCTCTTTGGTGCTTTTTCTATTATTTTAAAAGGTAACTTAAATAATTTATATAATTTATATTTTACTTCTGGTGATTTGTGGATGTTAGCTGCTGTTATTGCATGGTGTTTATATTCAGTATTACTTCGAAAGATTGATAACAAAACATCTCAACTAGCTAATTTAGAAGTAATGATTATAATAGGTATAATATTTATTTTCCCATTTTATATACTTGAGTCTTCTTTTTCGACTTATCTTCCATCAACTGGATTAGATTTGGCAATTATTTGTTATGTAGCTGTATTTGCTAGCATCGTTGCATTTTTTTCATGGAACAAAGGAGTTTCTATAATTGGGCCAAACAGAGCAAGTCTTTTTCTTCATTTAATACCTGTATTTAGTTCAATATGGGCTATTTCTTTTTTAAATGAAAAATTTTCTTTTTTTCATTTTATTGGTGTACTTTTCATACTATCCGGAATTATACTATCAAATATAAAGAAATATAATGAGTAAAATTAGCAAAACTGATAAAGAATGGAAGTCTCTTCTCACAGAAGATGAATATTATGTAACAAGAAAAAAAGGAACTGAACCGCCTTTCACAGGGAAAAATTTTCAAATAGTAAATGGTGGTATATTTAGATGTAAGTGCTGTAATAATGAATTATTTAATAGTTCAGCAAAATATGATTCATTTTGTGGATGGCCAAGTTTTTTTGAACAAATATCATCAGAAGCAATTAAAACAGAAGTTGATAAATCGCATGGTATGGTTCGAATAGAAATTATGTGTGCTAAGTGCGACGCTCACTTAGGACACATATTTGATGATGGTCCTAAACCAACAGGTAAAAGATATTGTGTAAATTCCTTATCAATTAACTACGAAGAATTTGAATAATACTTCTTTTACACTCCTATTTTCATCCATAGGTCATGCACTCATGCATATGTTTGCTGCTTTTTATTTTGTTATTATTTTAACAATAGAAAAAGAATGGAGTATTTCTTACGATCAATTAATTCGTTTATGGTCTCTTGGCGCTTTATTAATTGGTTTAGGAGCTATTCCTTTTGGGTGGTTAAGTGATAAATGGTCTCGCTCAGGCACAATGACCATTATGTTTATTGGCATGGGTATTGCATCTATTTTGTGTGGTCTAAGTACTTCCGTTTCTTTTTTATTTTTTTCATTATCATTACTTGGACTTTTTTGTTCAATCTATCATCCAGTTGGCATTCCGTGGGTTATCAATTCAGCGAATAAACAGGGAAGGGCATTAGGAATAAATGGTATCTTTGGAGGAGTAGGTATTGGATCAGGAGCATTTATTGCTGGAAGTTTAACTGAATTGTTTAATTGGCAATTTGCATTTATCTTGCCAGGTTTAATATCAATAGTAATTGGCTTGGTTCTTGTTTATTTAATTTATGTTAATAAAATTTCATATAGAAATTTTTTTATAAACAATGTTCAGCAAGATCATTCACGAAATGAAATGATGTTAATTGCATTTATAATGCTTTTATCAATGTTTGCTCTAGGATTATCTTTTCATAACACTCAAACAGCTTTACCTAAAGTTTTTGAGATAAGAATAGGTAATATCAACTCAATACAAATTGGTTTTATGATTGGTATTATCTATTTTATTTCAGGAGCTACAACATTTATCGGAGGTTTGCTTGCAGATCGGTTTAATTTGAAAGTAATCTATATCATTGGTATATTTCTGCAGTTTCCGTGTTACCTGGGTATAGCCTATATTTCTGGTTATTCACTTGTTATCTTATGCATATTAGCAGCTATATTTAATGCTAGTATTCTTCCAACTGAGAACCTTCTTCTTAGTAAGTTTACACCTCAAAAATATCATGGTGTTGTTTATGGGATAAAATTTATCTTAGCTTTTGGATCAGGTCCTATATCTGTGTTCTTAATTTCAGAAATATATTCTATTACTCTAGAATTTACTTATTTATTTTTAATTAATGCTGTTATGATGGCCTTTGTATCAATATTTATTTTGTTTTTACCAATTAAAATAAAAAATACCTAGTTACTAAGAATTAGATTTTAATTTTTCAAGATAATCAATTACCTCATTATATTTTTCATTAGGAATATCCTTATATGTCATACCAAAATAATTTTTTACCTCTAAAGCTACATGTGCATAGGGATTCCTCCCTTTAGGATGATTGGGATGATCTGGTAATTTGCCTTTCAAAAAATCACCTGTTTCCTGAATTAGTTTCCAAATTTTACTTGCATTTTCTTTGTTCATTATATTTGGTTTATATTAAAAAAAATAATTTCATCTGTAACTTAAAATGTAAATAATTAATTTTTTGATGAAACGATAGCTTTATATTTTTTATGCATTTCTTTTCTTCTTGCAACAGCTTGATTATCTAATTCATCAGATTGAGCAGGCAAGTCATTTTCAAAATTATTATATTCATCTGTACCTCTTACGCAGATAGCGCTATCATTCTCGCTTTTAGTCTGTTTTAAATGAGTTGCTATATATTGGATATTTAATCCGATTCTTCGATCATTGCTGTTATTTGGCATTGAAGAATGAATTGTCCATCCATGATGAAATGAGGCTTCTCCAGGTTTAAGGGCACATAAAATTTTTTTACTTTCATCAAATTTTGTTACTTTTTGGCTTTGAGAAAGCACATTGTTTTTTTCTTTTCCAGTTTTGTGTTCTTTTTTTCCCTCTAAATGACTACCTGGAATCATGTACATTGCACCACTTTCTCCATCTGCATTTGAAAGAGCTAACCATACCGAAACTTGATCATCATGGCTAAAGCCCCAATAGGTTAAATCTTGATGCCAACTTACAAATGTAGGGGTCCGAGGTTCTTTTATAATATAAGTACTATTATAAAGTAAAATATTTTTTCCAATTAAATTTTCTACTATATCTAAAATACTTTTATTTGTAGCTAAGTCATAAGCAGATTTTAAAATAGTATGCATTTTGGATTGATAATGAAGATTTCCTAAAATTTTTTCAGTATCTTCTAATATTTGTCTATGTTTTTTTGTTTCTGCTGATGAAATTATCCTAATGGGTGATAAGAAGCCATTTTCATCATATTCTTGTTTGTATTTTTCTATTACTTTCATAGAATCAATAAAATTATATTTTATTTTGCTAATGCACCCATTGGATCCCAAGGTGCTAGTGGTATTGGCTCCATATCTAAATATTTTAAGAGTTTTTTATTTAGATATTTTTTATCAATTACTACTTCATAGGTATATTCATCAAACCATTCATCAGTCATCATCATATATCCTTGATTACCACTCTTTGTTCCCCAGCTATTTTCAATTTTCCATTTAGTGGAATTTCTTTTTTTAATATCAACACCAGTTAAAAGCATTGCATGCGTCATTTCACTATCACCATACTCTAAACGTGTTTGTTTATTCATCTTAAAAGATGTTTGAAAGACATTTTCATAGTCATAAATACCCATATCGAGAACACCCATGTCTCTACTAAAACGTTTACCAACATCACAACCAAACCATACAGCTTCATTATTTTTTATTGAGTTCATCGCTGATTTTTTTAGTTCTTTTATATCTACATTTAGATATTTAATAATTTGACCTTCAGCTACATTACCAAGATATTCAACAGTGTACATTGTATTAAATTTTTTATTACTCATAGGAGCATGAATTAAACAAACTTTATCTTTGATATTTATATCTGCATACTTTTTGCAGAAATCTTTTGGTCTCATATCTGAAATTACAATGTGTTTATTATCTTTATTTCTAGTAGACCAATTTATAACATCTGGTGGTTGACCTAGAAACATTGCTAGTAAATTATAAATTGTCTCCATCATATCTTTTTTGAGAGCTGAAGAATTTTTAGCTGGTTTTTTTCTTAGTGTGGAAGCAAACTCTCTTAATTTATGAGTCAGAATATAATTCATGGCACCAGATTTACTACTATGATTTGTTTCAGGCATTACTTCTTTAGGTACTGCACCGTATTTATTGATTAGGTTTACAAACATATCCCACTGTCCACCATCTTGCACGGGGGCTTTTAAGAGATGTGTTATTAATCTGCTCTCATATGATTCATTTCTTGATTTAGTAATATTCTCTAAAAAATAATTGGCTTTTTCTAACTTATCCCAAAACATAAAATAATTTTGTGAAAATTCAAATGTATTAAGTTCCAGATTATCGACGACCTGTAAACGCATAAGATTTAATCCTGCAAACCCCCAACATCTTCCTGATGCCATTTGATTTGTTGCAGGAAGTTCTTTTTTAATTAGATTGGAAAAATTATGATTTATTTGAATAAAGTTTTCCCAATTGAGTGCAACATTAGCTAAATCATTTTTAATTAACGCATTTCGTGATGCTGTATTTTTATTATTTCTTAAAAATTTATTTTTGAAAGTTTTGATTGTTGAAAGAGATATATTTTTTGCCATATTCTCTATTTAAAACTATTTCAACTTAATTCAATTCTTAACTGTTTTTTTCTTTTTTTTAAGACCCATTTTAGCTTTTCTTTCATCAATTAATGTAATGGCATCTTCTAGTTTTAAGTTGTCAATTGTTTGATCTCCAAGAATTGATGCATTTATTTTTCCACATTTTACATATGGTCCAAATTTTCCATCATGAGCAGTAATATTCTTCTTTTCTGTTGGATGTTCACCAAATGTTTTTAAAGTAGCATTACCTCTTTGGGTGGGTTTGGCAATTAATTCAATGGCTCTTTCAAGTTCAATATCTAAAATATTATCAGTCTTTTCAAGAGCTTTGTATTTTTTATCATGCAGAATGTATGGTCCATACATTCCAATTCCTGCGCTAACAGTTTTATTTGTTTCTGGATGAAAACCTAATTTACGCGGCAAACCTAAAAGTTGAATAGCAGTATTTAGCCCAATTTCATCCGGTTCAAAGTTTTTAGGAATTGAAACTCTTTTTGGCTTCTTCTCTTTAGTACCTTCACCTACTTGCATATAAAATCCATAAGGACCTTTTCGTAGTGTAATCATTTCTCCTGTTTCAGGATAAATACCTATTTCTTTTGGTCCGCTAAGTGCAGTACCATCTTTATCGTTTAATTGGTTAAACTGAACAGTATATTTACATTCTGGATAATTAGAGCAACCAATAAATCCTCCAAACTTTCCAACTTTAATTCCGAGTCTACCATTATCACAAGATGGACATTTTCTTTTTTCATCAGCACCATTAGGTGGAAAGAAATGAGGACCTAATGCTTCATCTAAAACATCAATTACTTCTCTATTTGATTTACCAACAGTTTCATCACAAAGCTGTTTAAATGTCTCCCAAAATTTTCTAAGAACTTCTTTCCACTCAAGTTTCCCATCAGAAATTTCATCAAGTTGATTTTCTAAGTCAGCTGTAAAGTCATATTCAACATATTGATTAAAATATTTCTCTAAAAATATGGATACTATTCTACCTCTGTCATGAGGATTAAAACGTTTTTTATCTAAAATAACATAATCTCTATCTTGCAGAACCTTAATGATGGAAGCATAAGTTGATGGTCTTCCAATGCCAAGCTCTTCAAGTTTTTTTACCAGGCTTGCTTCTGTATAACGAGGAGGAGGGGAGGTAAAATGCTGTATCTTTTCAACTTCTTTCAAACCTAAACTCTCTCCTTCAGTCATAGTAGGAAGAATTGTTTCTTTTTCTTCATCTTTATCATCATCTTTAGCTTCTTGATAAACTTTATACATTCCAGGAAACTTAATTGTAGATCCATTAGCTCGTAAAACAATATTCTTATCTTCATTTGTAATATCAACTGCTACTTGATCTAATACAGCACTTGCCATTTGTGAGCTTACCGCTCTTTGCCATATAATTTCATATAACTTATATTCTTCTAAGGTAATGTATTGCTTAATGTCCTTTGGTGTTAGGGAAATATTTGTTGGTCTAATGCACTCATGTGCTTCTTGTGCGTTTTTAGCTTTAGATTTATAAATTCTAGGACTATCTGGTAAATAATTTGGGCCATAATTTTGAGTAACAAAATTTCTAATTTCTTTAATAGCTTCATTGGACATAACAACACTATCTGTTCTCATATAAGTAATTAGACCGGTAGTTTCTCCTTTAATTTCAGTTCCTTCATAAAGCTTTTGCGCTGTACGCATTGTTTGATTAGCACTTAGTCCAAGTTTTCTACTTGATTCAATTTGCATTGTAGATGTCGTAAAAGCAGGGTAGGGATTTCTTTTAGCTTCTTTTTTGGTAATATTACCAACAGTGAATGTTGAATTTTTTATATCATTATAAATTTTTGTTGCCTGATTTTCATTCTTTATATCAAGTTTGTCAACTTTTTCGCCTTCATAGATTGTTAATCTTGAATTAATTGATTTATTTTCTTTATTTAAAAATTCTCCTTGAAGTGACCAGTACTCTTGCGGAATAAATTTTTCAATCTCAAGTTCCCTTTCACTTATAATTCTTAATGCAACTGACTGAACTCTACCTGCAGACTTTGATCCTGGGAGTTTTCTCCAAAGAACAGGAGATAAAGTAAAGCCAACAAGAAAATCTAATGCTCTTCTTGCCAAATAGGCATTTACAAGATTTTCATCAATTTTTCGAGGCTCTTTAAGACTATCTAAAACAGCATTTTTTGTAATTTCATTGAAGGTGACTCTGTGAATATTTAGTTTTGAAAGAGAAGAATTATCTCTTAATAGTTTTTCTACATGCCATGCAATAGCTTCCCCTTCGCGATCAGGGTCTGTTGCTAAATATAAATTTTCTGATTTTTTTGCTGCATCTGTAATTTCTTTAATAACTTTTTTTCCACGATCACTAGTTTCCCATTTCATTTGGAAATCGTTTTCAGTATCAATAGCATCATTTTTTGCTGATAAGTCTCTTACATGACCAACACTTGCTAAAACTTTAAAGTCAGAACCTAAATATTTATTAATAGACTTGGCTTTAGATGGTGATTCTACTATTAGAACATTCATAAATTTTTATTCCAAATTTCAGTTTAAACATACTTCGTCAAGAAAATTTTAAAAAACGTACATTTCTAGTGAAATAATTTAATTTTATTTTCAGTTTTATTTAACAATCTTCTAATATTTTCTTTATGTTTTAGAATAATTACTAAACTCAAATAACTTAAAAAAATTATAATATAAGAATTAGAATTAAAAAAAACAATAAATATAGGTACAAATATTGAAGCTAAAATGGAGCTTAAAGAAGAATATTTTGAAAGTAATGAAACAAATAACCAGACAAGTAAAAAAAATAAACCTATATAAAGGTTCATTCCAAATAAAAAACCAATGTATGTTGCTACACCTTTGCCTCCTTTAAAATTTAACCAAATAGGAAAAATATGACCTATAATAGCAAAGTGGCAAAGAAAAATTGTATTGATTAATTCCGTATTACTAAAATATAAATTTATAATTATAAATGGGACCATCCCTTTAATCATATCTAGAAAAAGTACTATAAATGCTAAATATTTATTTCCTGTCCTTAGAACATTAGTAGCCCCCACATTTCCAGAGCCAATATTTCTAATATCACCAAATCCAAATATTTTTGTTAGCAAATATCCAAAAGGTATAGATCCTAAAAAATAAAATAAAATAATTAAAATTAAGTTAGTGATTAACATTATTATCTCTATTCTTTATTATTAATTCTAAACAAGCCATTCTTATCGCAACACCCATTGCAACTTGCTCTTGAATTAGGCTTCTTGTAATATCATCAGCTAATTTTGAGTCTATTTCAACGCCACGATTCATAGGCCCAGGATGCATTACAAATGCATTTTTATTAGCATACTTTAATTTTTTGTAATCTAATCCATATTTTTTAAAATAGGTCTTTTGATTAGGCATTATTTTTTCGACTATTCTTTCCTTTTGTATTCTGAGCATCATTACTATATCACAATTTTGCAATCCTTTTTCCATATCGTTAAATATTTTTACTGGTAGTTTTTTAATATTTTTTGGAAGCCATTTCTTAGGTCCAATGACATTTATTTTGGCACCTAATTTTGATAAAATTGTAATATTTGATCTGGCTACTCGACTATGAAGTATATCGCCACAAATGGCTATTTGTAATTTAGCAAAAGAATTAAATTTATTTTTTATTGTCAGGGCATCTAAAAGAGCCTGAGTTGGGTGTTCGTGACTACCGTCACCAGCATTAATCACTGAAGCATTTACAGTAGATGAAATTTTTTTACTTATTCCCTCTTCTGGATGTCTAACAATTAAAATATCTGGATTCATAGAGTTTATAGTAGTCATTGTGTCTAATAATGTTTCGCCTTTATTAATTGAACTATCTTTAACTGCTACATTTATTATATCAGCACCTAATCTTTTAGCAGCAACTTCAAAACTAGTACGAGTTCTTGTTGAATCTTCAAAAAATAAATTGAATATTGTTCTTCCTTCAAGCAAATTACTTTTTTTTATTCTTTGTTTATTGAAAGAAATATATTTTTTAGACGCATTTAAAATAAATTCTATTTCTTCTTTATTTAAATCTGCAGTTTCTACTAAATGAATTTTTTTAAATACATTTTTTGAACTACTTATATTAATCTTATTGTCTTTATTCAAAATAGAATAATTTTTTAAAGCAATTTTTTCAGCTTCCTTTAATAATTTAGATCCAGTTGATGATCTAATTGCTTTTAATTTTGGAAGTTTTATTTTCATTTGCCAAAAATTAGAATTTTCTCTTTTGTAGAGTTTAATATGACCAGATTTGAGAATTTTAGAAACCATATGTGTTAAAAATGTGTCACTATGTGTAAACTATTTTATTTGATATTTCTATACCTATCTAAATAACCCTGTAAAATATAAGCTGCAGATTGTTTATCTAGAGACTTTTTAATCTTGCTTTCACTCAAATTTGACTTTCTTAACTCTTTAAAAATTACATCTGATGAAAATCTTTCATCCCATAAAATTGATGATATTTTAAAAAAAAGTATAAGCTCTTCGTTAAAATTTCTAACTAACTTAGTTTGATTATTCTCTGTATTATCTAAACTTTTGGGGAGGCCTACTACAAATCCACCAATATTATATTCTATTAAAACATCGCTTAATCTTAATAAATCTTTTTTTATGCCATTTCTTTCTATAGTGATTAAGGGAGAAGCTATTATTTTTAGTCTATCTGATACAGCAACACCTATAGTTTTAGTCCCTAGGTCTAGACCTACAAGAATTTGTGATGTATTAAGTCCATCAATAAGATTTATTTGATCATCCATTAAAAGAGGCTCATAAATTGAAGATTGATAAAGATACAATAAATAAAATTGCGCGTCTATCTAGAATAAAGCTAGAAGATAAAGAATCTGAAGATTATATCAAAGATTTAAATTCTATTTTAGACTGGGTAGAGCAACTAAATGAAGTAAATACTCATAATGTTGAGCCCTTAAGCAATATTTCATCTTCTGTTTTGCCTAAAAGGAATGACATCTCTAAAGATTCTAATTCGAGCGAAGAAATATTAAAAAATGCTCCTGATAAACTCGAAGGTTTTTTTGCTGTTCCAAAGGTTGTAGAATAATGCCATTTAAATCTATTAAAGATGCTATTAGTAATATTGAGTCAAAAAAAATATCTATTAGAGAGTTAAATCTAGAATTCATAAAAAAAATAAAAGATAATAAAAACTTAAATATATTTATTTATTTTGATGAAAAGAAAATCATCAATCAAATTGATAATTTAGAAAAAGATAATTCAAATAAAAAACTAAAAGGAATACCTTTAGCTATTAAAGATCTCTTTTGTACTAAAGATATGCCAACAACTGCTGGTTCAAAAATTTTAGAAAACTTTAATCCAACTTATGAATCATTTGTGACACAAAAATTAATAAATGACGGAGCTATATTTGTTGGTAAGACTAATTTAGATGAATTTGCTATGGGTTCAGCAACCGACACTAGTTATTTTGGTAATACTATCAATCCTTTGTCAAAAAAAGATAATCCATTAGCTCCTGGAGGTTCTTCAGGAGGTTCTGCAGCTGCTGTTGCTGCTGATTTGTGTTTAGGAGCTACTGGAACTGATACTGGTGGCTCTATAAGGCAGCCAGCTAGTTTTTGTGGTGTAGTTGGAATAAAGCCAACTTACGGCCTTTGCTCAAGATGGGGTATTGCAGCTTTTGCTTCAAGTTTGGATCAAGCTGGTGTTTTTACAAATAATGTTGAAGATTCTTCTATATTACTTGAGACTATTGCTGGTTTTGATCAAAGAGATAGCACAAGTTCAAATGTTAATATTCCAAACTATTTTGATAATTTAAATGATGATTTGTCAGGTATGACAGTTGGAATACCCAAGGAATATACAATTGATGGAATGCCTGAAGAAATCAATTTAATTTGGGAAGAATCTAAGAAAGTTTTAGAAAATAAAGGAGTCAAAATAAAAAACATTTCTTTACCTCATACTAAATATGCTTTGCCAACTTATTATATAATAGCACCTGCTGAAGCTTCTTCAAATTTGGCAAGGTACGATGGTGTTAAGTATGGTTTTAGAGCTAATGGAATTAGCTCACTAGATGAAATGTATGAACAAACTAGAGGTGAAGGATTTGGCAAAGAAGTTAAAAGAAGAATTTTAATTGGCACGTATGTTTTATCAGCTGGTTATTATGATGCTTATTATCTAAAAGCTCAAAAAGTAAGAAAGTTGATTGCAAATGATTTTAAGGAAGCTTTCAAGGAATGCGATTTTATAGTAACACCAACAGCGCCTAGTGCTGCATTTCCATTAAATGAAAAAAAACAAGATCCTATTAAAATGTACCTTAATGACGTTTTTACCGTTCCAGCATCTTTAGCGGGCTTACCTGGTATATCTATACCATTTGGAAAAGATAAAAATAACTTACCATTAGGAATTCAAATTTTAGGTAAACATTTTGATGAACAACTTGTTTTCAATGTGGCATTATCTTTAGAGCGGTCAAGTGAATAATTTAATAAAAGGCAATAAGCATGACTGGGAAATGGTAGTTGGACTTGAAGTACATGCTCAAATAAAATCAAATTCAAAGTTATTTAGCTCATCTTCTACTACTTTTGGCTCTTCACCCAATAGCCAAGTATCCTTAGTTGATGCAGCAATGCCAGGAATGTTGCCAGTAATAAATGAATTTTGTGTTAAGCAAGCTATTAAATCAGGAATAGGATTAAGGGCTGAAATTAATAAGTATTCTGTATTTGATAGAAAAAATTATTTTTATGCTGATTTACCTCAAGGATATCAAATTAGTCAATTTAAATATCCTATTGTTGGTAAAGGTAAGGTATCTATTGATTTAAAAGATGGTACTTCAAAAAATATAAGAATTGTTAGATTGCATCTAGAGCAAGATGCTGGAAAAAGCTTACATGATCAAAATCCATCAAAAACATATGTCGATTTAAATAGGTCTGGCGTAGCTTTAATGGAAATTGTGAGTGAGCCAGATATTAGCAGTGCTGAAGAAGCAGGCCTATATATTTCTAAAATACGTTCAATACTAATGTATCTTGATACATGTGATGGAAATATGCAAGAAGGATCATTAAGGGCCGATGTAAATGTATCAGTTAGAAAGCCAAATGATAAATTAGGAACAAGATGTGAGATAAAAAACCTTAATTCTATTAAATTTATCAAACAAGCTATTGATTATGAGGCTAAAAGACAAATAAAAATTATTGAAGATGGTGGGGAAATAAATCAAAATACACTTCTTTTTGATACACAAACAGGTAAAACAAAACCAATGAGAAGTAAGGAAGAAGCTCATGATTATAGATATTTCCCAGATCCAGATTTACTACCACTAGAAATTGATGATGATGAAATTAAAAATATTAAAAATAATATTTTAGAACTACCTGATGAAAGAATTGAGAGATACATTGCTGAGTTTGGTTTATCTAAATATGATGCTTCAGTTTTAACTATTGAAAGATCTGTTTCAGATTATTTTGATGAAGTTATAAAATCAAATAAAGCATTACAAGGGCATGCAAAAATAGTATCAAACTGGATTAGTACTGAATTATTCTCATTATTAAAAAAAGATAATCTTGATATATCAACCTCACCAGTTTCCCCAAAAGATTTAGGAGAATTGATTATTTTATTAACTACAAATGTGATTTCAGGAAAAATTGCTAAAGAGGTTTTAACTGAAATGTTTTCATCAAAAAAATCTGCAAAATATATTGTGGAGAAAGAAGGATTAAAACAAATGACTGATTCTTCTGAAATTGAAACAATTATAGAAAAAATTTTAAGTGAAAATCAAAAAATGGTTAACGAATATAAATCTGGAAAAACGAAATTGCTTAGCTATTTTGTTGGCCAAGTAATGAAAGAAACAAAAGGTAAGGCCAATCCAAAATTATTAAATGAAATTTTATTCAAAAAACTTAATTAAAAAATATTAATCTTAGTGTAAATAGCCTGTAAGATAAAATTAACAAAGTCAATATAAGCCAAAAAATATTACCTTTATAATTTTCTGCAGATCTCCAAATTCCAACTGTTATAAAAAAAGTCCATACTAAAAAAATAAATTTTGAAAAGAAATTAAATTCAGTAAAATTTAAAGTTGGCAGTTCTTTTAAAAGATTCACATTATTAAATAAAAAAATTTCAATATTAAATATCAACAAAATCACTACTGCATTCAACAATTCTCCAATTAACCAATAAGATTTCCATAGAGGAGTTTTGCCATGCCAAAAGGTATAAAAAAAGGTAAACATATATTACAATTAATTTCCTGCTATTTCTTAATGTATTTTAAGATTACGAAAAGTTATTATAATATATTTATTGTGTTTCCTTGATAATTTAAGCTGTTAGAGGTAATAGTAATTATGAAACAACAACAGGAGAGATGGGTGAGTGGCTTAAACCACAGGTTTGCTAAACCTGCGAAGGGAGCAATTCCTTCCGAGGGTTCGAATCCCTCTCTCTCCGCCAGGTATATTTAATGTTTTACGGCAGCATTCCAGCTTTAATTACACCATTTTTAAATGATAAAGTTGATTATAATTCTTTTGAAAGAATAATTAACTTTCACCTAGAAAATGGATCTAACGGTTTGGTACCTTGTGGAACTACTGGTGAATCTCCAACTTTAGCTCATGATGAACATAAGAAAGTAATAGAAGAATGTATAAGAGTTACAGATAAAAGACTACCAATTATAGCTGGAACAGGTTCAAACAATACTGAAGAAGCGATAGATTATACAAATCATGCAGAAAAAGTTGGTGCTGACGCAGCTTTAATAGTTACACCTTATTATAACAAACCAACACAGGATGGTCTTTTTGGTCACTTTAAAAAAATTTCTGATAAAACTAATATTCCAATAATAATTTATAATATTCCAGGAAGATCAATAGTTGATATGAGTGTTTCTACTATGTCTAAACTTGCAAAAATAGATAATATTGTAGGTGTTAAAGATGCAACTAATGATTTATTTCGACCAGTTTTAACAAAAAATGAAGTAAAAAATGATTTTTGCTATCTTTCAGGAGAAGATGGAACTGCTCTAGCTTATCTTGCGCAAGGAGGAGCTGGATGTATTTCTGTTACTGCAAATGTTGCACCAAAACTTTGCTCCATGATGCATTTAGAGTGGAGAAATAAAAATATTGAAAAAGCTCAAGAAATTAATCAAAATTTGTCAGCACTTCATCAAGCTTTATTTATAGAATCTAGCCCTGGCCCTGTTAAGTATGCTGCATCATTATTAGGTTTATGTGAACCTGACACAAGATTACCTTTAGTAAGCATCAAAGATGAAACAAAAGCAATTGTAAAAAACTGTCTTCATAAACTAAATTTAATTTAATATTAATATGCAAATTGTTGCATCAAATAAAAAAGCTAATCACAATTATGTAATTGATCTAAAGCTTAATGCAGGTATTGTGTTAACTGGTCCTGAAGTTAAATCTTTGAGAATTAACACTGCTTCTATAAAAGAATCTTACATTCAAGAAAAAAAAGGGGAGCTATGGTTATATAATTGTTATATCAAAAAATATTCTGCATCCAATAACATTGAAAACAATCCGACTAGAGAAAAAAAATTATTAATAACTAAGAAAGAGTTAAATAAATTATTAGGATCTATAACAAAAGATGGCTATTCTATTGTACCACTAAATTTATACTTTGATAAAAAGGGCCTAGCAAAAATGACAATTGGACTAGGTAAGGGGAAGAAATTATTTGATAAAAGAGCTACTAAAAAGGATAAAGAGTGGGGAATAAAAAAACAGAGATTGCTTAAAAATAAGTAATTTAACTATTTCTATTTACTTTCTATATTAAAAATTTATAAGCCCCATAAATGGCTAGAATTACAGTAGAAGATTGCATAGATAAATTCCCAAGTAGATTTGAGCTAGTATTAGTTGCTTCTAATAGAGCTAGAAAACTTCATTCTGGTGAAGAACCTACAGTTGAAAAAGATAATGACAAAAATACAGTTATTGCTTTAAGGGAAATTGCAGATGAAACATTAACTATTGAGAATTTAAAAGATAGTCTAATAGAAGAGCACCAAACAGTTCATTTAAGTGATGAAGAAGATAGTATAGATGATGATTTGGATAAAGATACCCAAGAAATAGAAAATCAAAGTGATGAAAATAAACTTGAAGCTGAAAATCTTGAGCAAGAGTCCGAACAACTAGATCAAAGTGATACTGAAGTTGATTCACAATCAAACGCAGAAGCTGATACAGAATCAGATAGTGAGTTAGCAGAACAAACTAGTACTGAAGTTGTTTCAAAGCCGGATAAAGAAATAGAATTACAATCATATAATCAAGAACATAATAATGTAACTGATCAAAATTCTGCTGAAGAAATCAATACCGAAACTGAAATTAAAGATATGAATAACGAAGGTGAAAATTTAGATTAAATTTTAATTTTCAGGATCCAATTATGATTATTGAAAAATTCAATGAGTTGGATAAATTAGTACCTTATCTAAATAAAAAAGAAAAAGATCTAATTTATGAAGCTCTTCAATTTAGTAATAAAGCTCATGAAAACCAATTAAGAAAATCTGGTGAACCTTTCATTTTACATCCAATAGAAGTATCAAAAATACTTATTAGCATAAAGCTAGATGCAGATTCAATTGTAGCGGGCTTGCTTCATGATACAGTTGAAGATACCAAACTTACTTTTAGTGATATAAAAAAAAAATTTGGTAATCAAATTTCAGAATTGGTAGAAGGACTTACAAAGATAAGTACCTATTCACTCAAAGCTAATAAACAAAAATCTGGTGAAAATTACCGAAAACTTTTATTAGCTGCTACTTCAGATTTAAGAGTTATTTTAATAAAATTAGCAGATAGATTGCACAATATGAGAACTATAAATTATATCCAAGATGATAACAAAAAAATTAATATAGCGCTTGAAACATTAGAAGTTTACTCCCCATTAGCCCAAAGATTGGGAATGAAAGAATGGCAAGATGAATTGGATGATCTGGCTTTTAAAATAATCAATCCTGATGCAAGAAATTCTATAATAGAGAGATTAGATTATTTAAACACAAAGGAAGAAAATATAATTGATGAAATTAGGTATGAACTAAAAAAAATTTTTTTAGAAGAAGATATAAATTGTAAAATTATTGGAAGAATTAAATCTACATATTCTATTTGGAATAAAATAAAAAATAAAAATATTTCTTTAGAGCAGTTATCAGACATAATGGCTTTTAGAATTATTACCAATTCAACCAGAGAGTGTTATAAGTGTTTAGGAGCTATACATAGAAAATATCCTTACATAAATCAGAGATTTAAAGATTTCATTTCAGCCCCTAAATCAAATGGCTATAGAGCTTTACATACTTCAGTTATGGGACCAAAAAATAAAAAGATAGAAATTCAATTTAGGTCAAATGTCATGGAACAAATAGCAGATTTTGGTGTTGCTGCTCATTGGAAATATAAGGACCCAAAAAAAATTAAAGAAAAAGACACAAAAGAATATAAATGGATGCATGATTTATTGGATTTAATGAATAACTCAGTTTCTCAAGATGAATTATTAGAAAATTCTAAAATCAAAGTTTTTCAGGATAATATATATGTTTTTACACCAAAAGGAGAAGTGGTTGAGCTTCCAAAAAATGGAACACCTATAGATTTTGCTTATAATATTCATAGTGAAGTTGGAGATAAATGTGTAGCATGTAAGATTAATGAAAAAATGCAACCACTTAAAACTATACTAAAAAATGGAGATCAGGTTGAAATTATTACTTCTGATCAATCTCAACCATCTCCTTTATGGGAAAGATTTGTTGTAACCTCAAAAGTTAAAACTCAATTAAGACGTTTTTTTAGATCAAAAAAAAGAGATGAGTATATTTTATTTGGTAAGGAAATCATTTCTAAATTATTTTTAAAGGAAAATATTGATTTTAATGAAACTACAAAAAATAAAATTATTAATGTTTATAATTTAAAAAATATTGATGACATTTATGAATTAATTGGTTCTGGTTCAGTTACCGGAATTTCGATTATTAAAAAAATATATCCTGAACTGAACATTAAAGTATCAAAAAAATTTAATTATGAGGAAGAATCTTCAATTAAATTAAAAGGATTAACTGCAGGTATGACTTATCATTTAGCCGGATGTTGCTCACCTATTATAGGTGATAATATTGTAGGAATTGTAACAGCAGGAATTGGAGTTGCTGTCCATACTGTTGATTGTGAAACTTTGTCATCTTATGCAGATAGTCCAGAAAGATGGCTAAATATATCTTGGGAAAGTTCAAATTCTAAAACACCAAGCTTTAATAGTAGAATTAATGTAGTTTTAAAGAATCAACCTGGAAGTTTAGGTAAAATTACTACTATTATTGCTAAAAATAATGGAAATATATCTAATATTAATTTTTCAAATAGAAAAATTGATTTTTATGAAATAATAATAGATATTGAGGTTAGGGATGCAAATCACTTAAATAATATAATTGCAGCTTTAAGACTTGTTACTGAAGTTTCTTCATTGGAAAGAATTAAGGGTTAAAATGATAATAGGAATGGGAACTGATATAATAGATATTAGAAGGATAAAAAAAACCATTGAAAAATATGGTTTTAGATTTAAAAATAAATGTTTTTCAAAATCAGAAATTCAGAGATCAGAAAGCAAAACCAATTCAATTGAATCATATGCCAAAAGATATGCAGCTAAAGAAGCTTGTTCAAAGGCATTGGGCACAGGCTTAGCTAGAGGTGTTTTTTGGAAAGATATTGAAATCAAAAACAATAAGTATGGTAAACCATTTATTACCCTTCATAACAATGCAAAAAAAATTTTAAGTCAATTCAATTTAAATAATACTAAAATTGAAGTTTCATTAAGTGACGAAAAAAATTATGCTATTGCAAATGTAATAATTTTTAAAAATGAGTAAAAAAAATAGTTTTTTAAGTAATTTTAAATCAATAAGTTTAGCAATTTTAATTGCTCTTTTAATCAGATCTTTTATAGCCGAGCCTTTTAATATCCCTTCAGGTTCAATGAAACCTAATTTATTAGTTGGTGATTTCATATTTGTTTCAAAATGGTCTTATGGTTACTCTAAGCACTCTTTACCATTTTCGATACCTTTAATTCCAAGTAAAATTTTTGAAAACATGCCTAAAAGAGGAGATATTGTTGTTTTTAAAACTCCTCAAGATAATCGTACAGATTACATAAAAAGAGTAATAGGACTGCCAGGTGATAAAATTATAATTAAAGAAGGAACAATCATAATTAATGACAAAATGATCTTAAGAAAAAAAATGAAAGATTTTATTGATAATGATAATAACGTTAATTTTAAAAGAGTTAGAAAATATAAAGAATATTTTTATAATTTAGAAATTGAAATATTAGATATGTTTGATCAAGGAATTTCTGATGATACAGAACTATTCATTGTACCTAATGAACATTTTTTTGTTATGGGTGATAATAGAGATAATTCTCAAGATAGTAGATTTTCAAGTGTTGGATTTATTCCAATAGAAAATTTAGTTGGAAAAGCACAATTTATATTTTTCTCTTTAGAAAATTCAAGATTTTTACAAATATGGAAATGGCCAAAAGCAATTAGGTATAATCGATTATTTACTAAAATTAGATGATAACAAGTAAAACGATAATTAAATTTGAAAAAGTTATTGAATATCAATTTAAAAATAAAGAATTATTAAAATCATCTTTAATTCACCCTAGTTATGTTAAGGATAAGAAAAATAAAAAGATCAATCTATATAATGATTTTGAAAGATTAGAATTTTTAGGAGATAGGGTACTAGGATTAGTAATAGCTTCAATTCTTTACAAAAGGTTTAAAAATTTTAATGAAGGAGATTTATCAAAAAAATTATCTTATTTAGTTCAAAAAAATTTTTTATATAAAATATCTAATAATTTATATCTTGAAAAAATATTGAAATATTCATTCAAAAAGGAGAATAATAAATTAAATATTTCTATATTTGCTGATGCTGTTGAGGCTTTAATAGGATCAATTTATTTAGATGGCGGATATAAAGCTTCTTTAAAATTTATAGATAAATATTGGGGTCCATATTTTAATATTAAGACTTCAAGCTTTCAGGACCCTAAAACTAAATTGCAGGAAATTTCACAACAAAAATTTAAAAAGTTGCCAGAATATAAATTAAGTGAAAAAAAAGGTCCTTCACATTCACCCACTTTTACCGTTACATTGAAAGCATTAAACTTAAATCAGATTAAAGCTAAAGGGAGCTCAATTCGTGAGGCAGAAAAAAATGCTGCAATCATTGCTTTAAAAAACATATATGAAAAGTAAAATTCTTAAAATTGCACTAGTAGGCTTAACCAATGCTGGCAAATCTACTTTAGTCAATTGTATAGTTGGTGAAACAGTCTCAATAACCAATAAAAAAATTAATACTACTCAAGAATTGATTTTAGGTATTACTAATATTAATAATAATCAACTAATATTTTATGACACACCTGGTCTAAACTTCCTTAAATCAAAAATTAAAACTGAAAAAAAATTAAAAATTAATTTATGGCAAGGCATAGATACCTCTGATTTAATTATATATTTAATTGATTCAAAAAAAATTGATTTAAAGTCAGTATATGAAAACATTAAAATTTTAACACCAACTAAAATAAAAATTATTATAGTTTTTAATAAAATTGACTTAATAGATAAAAATAAATTACTTCCCATTATAAAAAAAATATCTGAATTTTATGAAATTAATAGTTTTTTTACTATTTCAGCTAAGTATAATATCGGTGTTAAAAATTTATTAAATAATTTAATTAAGCTATCTAAACATGACAAATGGCTATATTTGAAGGATGAAATTTCAGATAAAGATGAAGGTTTTATTTCTATAGAGTGTACACGCAATGCTATTTTAACATATTTACATGATGAGCTTCCTTATAATGTTAAAATTATTAATAAAACATTTAAATATTTAAATAAAAATGAACTAAAAATCAAACAACAGATTATTATAGATAATAAAAGATATAAAAAAATTATTTTAGGCAAGAAAGGAATTAAAATTAAAACCATTAGAGAATTTAGCCAAAAACAAATATCAAATATTTTAAAATATAAGACACATTTATATATTGAAGTAGTTACAGATAATGCAAATTAAAACTTACGGAATCTTGTTATTTTCAAAAGTTATTAAAGAAAATGACTTGTTTATTAAAGTTTTATCAAATGAAGACAAACTACTTACTGGTATTGTATATGGTGGAAACTCATCAAAAAAAAAAAATATTTATCAAATAGGTTATTTTCTTAATTTAAGAATAGTTAAAAAAAATTCTAATATTCCAAATTCAATAGATGCAGATATAAGCAAACCTTTGATAGGCTCTATTATTGAAGATAAATATAAATTGTATTGTTTATTATCTGTAACATCTTTAATTAATTTATCTATAGTAGAGGGTCAAAATCTAAATGGCATTTTTAAAACAACTGAACAATTTTTAAATGTTTTAGTAAAAAAAAATAACTGGATTAGATCATTTTGTCTATGGTTATTCGATTTATTAAGAATTATTGGCTATGATATTGACTATAAAATAAATAATGAAAAAAAATATTTTGATACTAACTTACTAGAATTTACTGATAATAAAGGTATAGAAACCTATAATTTTCCTCATAAATTTTTAGAAGGTAATGAAAAAATTTCTATATCAAATATTAAAGTAGTTTTTTTAATATTTGAATATATATTTAAGAACAATCATTTAATTCATTATAATAATAAATTGCCACAAAATTATATGAATTTTAAAAAAATAATATTAAATTATCTAAACTAATATGACAGAACTAATTAAGAATAAAATAGATCAAATATTAAGTGAGAAATATTTGTCTTATGCTGTTTCGACTATTATTTCCAGATCTATTCCCGATGTAAGAGATGGTTTAAAGCCTGTACACAGAAGAATTATCTATTCTATGTATCAGTTAAAACTAACTAACGAATCAACTTTTAAAAAATCAGCTAGAATTGTTGGAGATGTGATGGGAAAATTTCATCCTCATGGTGATCAAGCTATATATGATAGTCTTGTAAGAATGGCTCAAGATTTTTCTTCAAGGCATACTCTTGTCGAAGGACAGGGTAATTTTGGAAATATAGATGGAGATAACCCTGCAGCTATGAGGTATACTGAGGCTCGACTTGACAAAATATCAAATTATTTTTTTGACGGTATAGAAGAAAATTCAGTTAATTTTAAGGAAAATTATGATGGTCAAAACTTTGAACCAGAAGTTTTGCCTACTAAACTTCCTAACATTTTACTTAATGGATCTTCCGGAATAGCAGTTGGTATGGCTACTAATATTCCACCGCATAATTTATATGAATTAAATGAAGCAATTATTCAGTTAATTAAAAACCCCTCAATTACTAATAATAAATTAATTAAGTATATCCATGGTCCTGATTTGCCTACTGGTGGTGAGATTAACTTAAGTGAGTCAGAAAAAAAAGATATTTATATTAAGGGTAAGGGATCTTTTTTAATTTCATCTAAATGGAAAATAGAAAATTTAAAAAATGGATTATATCAAATTGTCATTAATGAAATACCTTATCAAATAAATAAAACAAAAATTATAGAGCAATTAGCTAATTTGATTAATTCAAAAAAGGTACCTATTGATGATGTTGCAGATGAGTCTGATGAGAATATTCGTATAGTTTTAAAACCAAAAAATAGGAATATAGACTCAAAAAAATTAATGGAACTTTGTTTTAAATTATCAGATTTATCCATACGTTTTTCTTGTAATTTTAATGTTTTAGAAGATGGTCAAGTTCCAAAACAACTAGGACTTAAAGATATACTTTCCCATTTTATCAACCATAGAAAAAATACAATTAAAAGAAAATCTGAATTTAAAATTAAAAAAATTAATTTAAGATTAGAAATTCTTCAAGGATATTTAATTGCTTATCAATATTTAGATTCTATCATAAAGATTATACGCAAAAATAATGATCCTAAAAAAATTATCATAAAAAAATATAAACTTACAAATAATCAAGCAGAAGCTATATTATCAATGAGATTAGGGTCTTTAAAAAAAATAGATGAAAACAACACAAAAAAAGACATTAAAGAATTTAGCGATCAAAAAAAATATTTAAAAAAATTAATAAGTAATAAAATAGTTTTGAACAACTATCTAATTGAAGATACAAAAAATATAAATGCTGAAATAGATGAGGATATATCTAAACGCAGATCTTTAATATCTAAAAAAACTATAGCTAATAATGATGTGAACTTAGAAGAATTTGTAGAAGTAGAAAAAATTACAATTTTAATTACCAAAGATAAATTAATTAAAAAGATCAAAGATCATATTAGTTTTGATCAACTTAAAAAAGCAGATCAAAAAATTGAATCAGCTATACATTTGATGTCTAATGAGAAAATATTAATCTTTGTTTCTTCAGGTAGAGTTTTTTCATTAGATCCTAATATATTGCCATCAGGTAAATCAAACCCTAAATCAATCTTTTATTTTATTGATGCTATAACAAATGATAAATTGGTAGGAATAATAAAAGCTGAAACAAATAAATTTTGTATTCTGGTTTCTGAAAGAGGTAAAGGTTTTGTTTCAGAAATTAGCTCAATGCTTACAAATCAAAAAAAAGGTAAACAAATATTTAATTTAAAATCAAGTGATGTATTAGTTAAAGTTTTAGAATGTAATAAAAATCATTTGGCTTCAGTAAATAAATCTGGAAAGTTGCTAATTATTGATATTAAAAATCTCCCAATTTTACAAAAGGGTGGGGGAGTTCAAATTATTAAAATTAAAGAGGGCGATGCCTTATCAGATATTAAATTAATTGATTTGTCTGAAGGATTATCTTGGAAAACTGGCTCTAAAGTTAGAAATATAACTGATATTAAGTTCTGGATTGGAAAAAGAGCACAGTCAGGAAAAAAAGTACCTAAATTTTTCAATAAAAATTTAAAATTTTTTGATTAATAGTTTTTAAAAAATTTTATAAATATATAAATTTATCAACAAAAGGTTAGTAATAAACTTCAAAATTACTTAGGATATGATGATCTTTTTATTTAGATTAAGTAACAATATATAACAATTCTATGTTTTTTAATAATTTAAAAACTCTAACATTACTTATTGGATTAATTAATAAGTTTGCTGGTTATTTTTGCTCTTTTTTAGTTGTTTTTATGACGTTCAATGTTTTTTTAGTTGTTGTTTTAAGGTATTTATTTGGAATTAGTTTTATATGGATGCAGGAAACTTATGTTTGGATGCATGCATATATTTTTATGCTTGGTGCTGGATTTACATATTTAAATGATGATCATGTTAGAATAGATATTCTTTATAGAAATGCATCTCAAACTTATCGTGCTTTAATTGATTTAATTGGTAATGTTTTTTTTCTTCTACCTTTTCTTTATATTATATGGTCTTATAGTTTTCCATTTGTCTACAAATCTTGGCAAATGAATGAAATTTCTAGAGAGGCTGGGGGATTAAGTATGTTGTTTTTATTGAAATTAGCAATTTTACTTTTTGTAATTTTTTTGTTTATTCAATCAATTTCAAAAATAATAAATAGTTTTATATATATCTTTAAGAAATGACTTCTGAAATTTTAGCAATAATAATGTTTGCCACAACATTATGTTTTTTAATTTTTGGTTTTCCAGTTGCGTTTACTTTAGCTGGATCTGCTTTAATTTTTGCTTTCATAGGTGACTACTTAGATATTTTTAATTTTAGAATGCTATTTTTTTTCCCTCAACGCATTTACGGTATTATGATTAATGAAGCATTGGTTGCTGTACCATTGTTTATTTTTATGGGAGTAATGTTAGAAAAAACAAAAATTGCAGCAAAGCTTTTAGAGTCTATAGGAGATTTGTTTGGATCAGTAAGAGGAGGTTTGGGAATTGGAGTTGTTTTAGTAGGTATGTTATTAGCAGCTTCAACAGGTATTGTTGGTGCAACAGTCGTTACTATGGGTATGTTAGCACTACCAACAATGTTAAAAGCAGGTTATGATGAAAAAATAGCAACTGGAACAATTTGTGCTTCAGGAACTCTGGGACAAATCATTCCCCCATCAATAGTATTAATACTTCTGGCAGAAATGTTGCAAGGAGCAAATGAAGAAGCAGGATTAATGACAGGTGATTTAGCCCCTTTGCCTGTTACTGCTATTGATTTATTTGCAGGAGCTTTATTCCCAGGATTGATATTAGTTTTAATGTTCATTATTTACATTGTTTTTCTTGCAATAATTAAACCCAAAGAATTACCAGTTTCTAAAATAAATAAACCTAAATCTGAAATTTTAAGAAATGCTATGGTTGAAATTATTCCTCCAATTTTTTTAATTTTATCAGTATTAGGTTCAATTTTTTTAGGTATTGCAACACCTACAGAGTCAGCATCAGTTGGTGCTGCTGGAGCAGCATTATTAGCAGCGTTTAGAAGGGAATTAACTTTTAAAAATGTCTCTGGGGCAGCTATTACTACTGCAAAAATGAGTTCTTTTGTTTTTATAATTTTAATGGGCGCGTCTATGTTTTCATTAGTATTTAGAGGTTTTGAAGGTGATGATATGATTAGTAATTTTCTAACAAATTTGCCTGGAGGTGAATATGGAGCCTTATTAGTTGTTATGGTTACAATTTTTTTATTAGGTTTTTTTCTTGATTACATCGAAATAATATTTGTAATCATACCTCTTGTGGGACCTGGGTTAATAGCCAATGGGGCCGACCCGTTGTGGCTAGGTATATTAATTTCTTTAAATTTACAAACAAGTTTTCTTACTCCACCATTTGGTTTTTCATTATTTTTCTTAAGAGGTGTTGCACCAAAGAATGTAAGAACTTTAAATATTTATAGAGGAGTTATTCCTTTTATTTTTATTCAAGTAATTGCAATAATTTTAGTTTTTGTTTTTCCAGAAATTGCAACTTGGTTACCTAGATTAATAAATTAAAAAAAGAGGCCTAAAAATAGACCTCTTTAGTAAAAAAAATTATACTGAGTCAGGATACTTAAATGGTAAGTTTCTTATTCTTGCGAAATCTTGCTCACCTTTAGTAAACCATTCTTTAATAACTTTTCTAAATGACAGCAAGTGATTAGCAATAGCTTTTGTTTCAGAATTAATAGAACCCCTTTCTGAAACAACTTCACCTGCAGCATTACCAAGAGCTATTAAAACCTCATCAGGAAATGTTTTGATAGTGACTCCATGTTCTCCAGTTAATTTTTGAAGTGCAGGCCCATTAATAGCTTGGAACCTACTAAATACAGTCATATTAAAAGATTGTGTCATATTAGTTACTAAACCTTGAGTAGCGCTATCCAATGACTCCCATGCATTAAGATCAATTGAAAGATCTAAAAGAGTAGAAGGTTCATGCCAACCTGGTCCATAATAATATTTTGCAGCCTGATAAAGTCCTGCGCCCAAATCTGCAGCTGGACAGATCCATTCTGCTGCATCTACAGCTCCAGAAGCTAATGAAGGTAAAACATCAGGACCTGCTAAAAGGACTGGAGTGGCACCTAGTTTTTCAATTGTTCTACCACCTAGTCCTGGCATTCTCATTTTTAATCCTTTGTAGTCAGCAGGAGTATTTATTTCTTTATTAAACCATCCTCCCATTTGGTTGCCTGTATTACCCATTGGTAAGAATTTTAAACCTAAAGCATTATATATTTTATCAGCTTCTTCTATCCCACCTCCGTAATAACACCATGCATTCTGTTCCATTGCATTCATTCCAAAAGGACATGTGGCAACAAACTCAATTGCATCTGAAAGATTAGTCCAATAATAAGGTGCACCATATGATGCTTGAGCAGCTCCCGAACGAACAGCATCTAAAGATTCAAGACCAGGAACTAGCTCGCCAGCATGATAAACTTTCATTTTCAATTTATCAGAATAACTACTAACATTATCTGCAAATGCCTGAATAGCCTGTCCTAAAAGACCTGCTTTACCGAAAGCACTACATATAATCCATTCCTGATGTCCTGCAGCAATAGCAGGTGCAGGAAAAGAAGATACTGCGGTTGCAGCAGCACCAGCTAAACCCGCTTTTTTTATAAAATCACGACGTTTCAAATTTTTTTTCATTTTTCCTCCCTGAAAAAAATAATAATTAAGGTTATATTTAAAAGTTAATAAATAAAATCAAATAATTGAAAAATTTGAATATTTTATTTAAAAAGTTGCTATACCAGTTTGATTTTTCCCTAAAATTAAGGCATGAATATCTTCAGCACCTTCATAAGTTTTAACAGTTTCTAAATTAACCAAATGTCTGATTATATGATTTTCTTCAAGGAGACCATTAGCTCCTAACATATCTCTTGCATCTCTAATGATGTTTATTGCCTTTTTGCAGTTATTTCTTTTTAAGATACTTATTGCATTTATAACATTTTTATTTTTATCCATTGCTCTTCCAGTAAACAAGCATGCACATAAGGCTATGTTAATTTCTGTTTGCATATCAGCTAATTTTTTTTGAATTAATTGATTAGCAGCTAAAGGCTTTTTAAACATAATTCGATTTTCTGTGTAGTTTTTTGAAATTAACCATGACTCAAATGCAGCCCCCATTACTCCCCATGAGATTCCATATCTTGCTTTGTTCAGACAAGAAAACACTGATTTCCAACCTTCAGTATTTGGCAAAATTTTATTTTTAGGAACTCTTACATTGTTTAAAGTTATAAGACCTGTAGGGCTAATTTTCAAACTAGTTTTGTTTTCAATATATGAAGTGTTTAAACCTTTTGTTTTTTCATCAATTAAAAATCCCCTTATTTCTTTTTTGTCATTTAATGCCCAAATAATAAATAAATTTGCAATTGGTGCATTTGTAATCCAATTTTTTGAACCATTTATAATGAATTCATTTTTTGTTTCTTCAAAAAATGTTTTCATCGATGCAGGGTCTGAGCCTGCCTCACTTTCAGTTAGTCCAAAACAACCTATTTTTTTTCCAGATATTAAATCAGGAAGATATTCTTTTTTTTGCTCTTCTGAACCAAATTTATAAATAGGGTGAATTACTAAAGATGATTGTACTGAAATTGAAGATCTATATGCACTATCAATTTTTTCAATTTCATATGCTATTAAACCATAAGAAACGTAATTTGCTCCAGCTCCTCCATAATCTTTTATTGTTGGTCCTAATATTCCCATTGAACCAAAAGATTTGTATATATTTTTATCAAAACTATGATTTCTATTATCTTTAATTACATTAGGTAAAAGTTCTTTTTTGCAAAATTCGCTAATGTTTTTTTGAATAGCTAACTCATCTTCTTTGAGATGATCTTTCAAGTAAAATGGGTCAATCCAAGAATTTTCTTTCATATCTAATTTTCAATATCAATTTTTTAATATAAACAACTATAAAGAATAAATAAAATGAAAGAAAAAATATTTATAGCATCTGATCATGCAGGGTTTGAATTAAAGGAAAAGTTAGTTAATCATTATGGTAGTTTATTTGATGATTTAGGTACAAATAATGAAGAAAGTGTAGATTATCCTGATTATGCTAATAATTTAGTTAAAAATATCAATAAGGCCTCAAATGGAAAAGGAATATTAATTTGTGGCTCAGGTGTAGGGATGAGCATAGCTGCAAATCGAGATCCTAATATTAGGGCAGCATTAGCTTTTAATTCAAAAGTTGCTGAATTAGTTCGGCAACATAATGATGCGAATATACTTGTTTTACCAGGTCGTTTTATTAATATACAGGAAGCAATAAAATGTGTAGATAATTTCCTAAAAACTAAATTTGAGGGTGGAAGACATAAAAGAAGGATAGAAAAAATTTAAATGTTTGAATTATATAACAAAGGAATAAAAGATACTGACCCTGAGGTTTATGCAACTTTAAAGTCAGAGCTATTGAGGCAGCAAAATCAAATTGAGCTAATAGCATCTGAAAATATTGCATCATTATCAACCCTTAATGCTCAAGGATCTGTAATGACTAACAAATATGCAGAAGGTTACCCTGGAAGAAGATATTATGGAGGATGTGAATTTGTTGATCAGGCTGAAGAAATAGCCCTTGATAGAGTAAAAAAACTTTTTAATTGTAAGTATGCAAATCTTCAGCCCCATAGTGGTGCTCAAGCTAATCAAGCTGTTTTTTTAGCTCTATTGCAACCTAATGATACTTTTCTTGGTATGTCCTTGGCTTCTGGAGGTCATTTAACTCATGGAGCAAAGCCAAACATATCTGGCAAGTGGTTTAATGCAATTCAATATGGTGTAAAAAAAGAAGGCAATGACAAAGATTTAATTGATTATGATGAAGTGGAGAGTTTAGCAATAAAACATAAGCCAAAAATTATTATAGCTGGTGCATCTGCTTATCCGAGAATAATAGATTGGAAAAAGTTTAGAGAAATCTCTGATAAAGTAGGTGCATATCTTATGGTTGATATGGCTCATTATTCAGGACTAATCGCTGGAAAGCAATATCCTAACCCTGTCGAATATTCTGATGTTGTCACATCAACAACTCACAAAACGCTTCGTGGAGCTAGAAGTGCTATGATTTTAACTAATAATGAAGAAATTTATAAAAAAATTAATTCGGCTGTGTTTCCTGGCCTTCAAGGTGGTCCCTTGATGCATGTAATGGCAGCAAAAGCTGTTTCTTTTGGAGAAGCTCTAGACCCTGCTTTTGAAGAATATATTAAGAAGGTAATTTCTAATGCTAAACACCTTTCCGAAATTTTGGTTAAAAGAGGTTTTAGAATAGTTACAGGCGGAACTGATTCTCACATAGTGTGGTTAGACTTGACTCCTAAAAAACTAACTGGCGACAAAGCTGAAAAAATTTTAGAAGATGTAGGTATTGCATGTAATAAAAATGCAATTCCTTATGATCCTCATCCACCAAAAATAACTAGTGGACTTAGATTTGGTACCGCTGCTGCTACTTCAAGAGGTTTTAACGAAAGTGATTTTGAGTTAGTTGGTGAGATGATCAGTGATATTTTGGATAGCTTGAACTCAGATGAAGAAGAAATGAAAAAAGTTTCACAAATCACAAAAAATAAAATTCAAGAAATGTGCAATAAGTATCCGATTTATAACGAGGCCTTTTAATGAGATGTCCATTTTGTAGCAATCAAGATTCTCAAGTTAAAGACTCAAGGCCTACAGAGGATAATACAGCAATTCGTAGAAGAAGAATTTGTGATCAATGTGGTTCTAGATTCACAACTTTTGAAAGGATTCAATTAAGAGATTTAATAGTGATTAAATCAAATGAACAAAAAGAATCTTTTGATCGAGATAAAATGTATAGATCTATAGCATTAGCATTGCGCAAAAGAAATATTTCTCAGGAAACTATCGAAAAAATAATAAATGCAATAGTTAGAAAGCTTGAAAATTCAGGAGATACAGAAATTAAAGCAAATATTATTGGAGAATATATTATGGAAGCTTTATCTCATTTAGATCAAGTTGCTTATGTTAGATTTGCTTCAGTTTATAAAAATTTTAGAGAGGTAAAGGATTTTGAAGATTTTTTAGGTAATCTAGAAGATAAATAACAAGCAAAGTGAACTTAAATCATTTAAAATTTATTAATGAGGCCCATGCAATTGCTTTAAAAAAATTTGGAACAACTTTCCCAAATCCAGTTGTTGGTTGCATAATAGTTAAAAATAATAAAATATTATCCAAAGCTGTTACAAACAAATCTGGCAGACCACATGCAGAAGAAATAGCAATAAAAAATGCAGGAATTAAGACAAAAGGGTCAACCATGTATGTTACTTTGGAGCCATGTAATCATTATTCTTACAATGGATCATGTGCTGATCAAATTATTAGATCTGGTATTAAAGAAATTTATATATCTGCAATAGATCCCGATAAAAGAACTAACGGAAGTAGTATTAAAAAATTTAAATTGAATAATATTAATACTTTTGTTGGTATTAATATGGAGAAAACTCATGATTTAAATAAATTTTTTTTTACAAGTTTAAAAAATAAAAGACCATATACAAAAGTAAAAATGGCCATCTCATATGATGAAAAAATTGCTTGGCATAATTATAAGAGTAAGTGGATTTCAAATTCTAAAAGTAGAAAGTTTGCTCATAAAATAAGAGAAAAGAGTCAGGCAATACTCACAACTGGAAAAACTATTATTAAGGACAATCCAAGATTTACAGTTAGAAAAAATAATAAAGTAATTAAACATTTACCTGTGATAATTATTGATTTAAATTTGAAAATACCTTTAGATTCTAAAATTCTTAGAAATACTTCCAAAAATAGAATCATTATTTTCACTTCAAAAACTAATAATAAGTCAAAAAAATTAGAACGACTTGGTTGTGAGATTGAAATTATTAAAAAAACAAAAAACAATTCATTTACGCTTAAAAGCATATTTAATAAAATTTACAAATTGCAAATTAAGGATGTTTTAGTTGAGGCTGGTGGTATTTTTTTTACTAATTTATTAAACGAGAATTTAGTGGATGAAATTCATCTATTTCAAGCTGATTTTGTCATTGGTAAAAGTGGCAAACCTATGTTAGTAGATGAAAAATTAGTTAATTTTAATCTAAATTTAATTAAAACAAAGAAATTTGATAATAATTATTATTATAAATATAGCAAATAAATGTTTACGGGAATCATTCAACAATTAGGCAAAGCTATAAATTTTTCTAATGGAGAATTAGAAATATCTACAGTTCTTGATTTAAGTGATTGTGATGTAGGCTCATCCATTTGTTGTAATGGTGTTTGTTTAACTGCTACAGAAATAAAACTTAAGAATAAAGAATACTATTTTAAAGTTAATATTGGTGAAGAAACTCAAAATAGAACTACATTTTCACATAATTTGTTTAATAAATTGACTTCTATAAATTTAGAAAAATCACTTAAAATTGGCGATGAAGTTTCAGGTCATTTTGTTTATGGTCATGTTGATAGAACTACTAAAGTATTTAAAATTAATAGCTTAAGTAATAGTTGGGAATTTTTTTTTGAAAATTTTCAAAATTATGATAAAAAATATATTGTTGATAAAGCTTCTATTGCAGTAAACGGTATTTCTTTAACTATAGCTAAAGTAACAAATGATAATTTTTCTATTTCAGTAATTCCTCATACTTATGAAAATACAAATTTAAAATTTATGAAACAAAATGATATTGTTAATATTGAATTTGATTATTTGGCTAGATTTGCAGAAAGAAGTAAAAATTAATGAATATTATCAATAAAAAAATTAATATTTCACCTATTCAAGACATTATAGATGATGCAAGAAACGGACGTATGTTTATTTTAGTTGATGATCCAGATAGAGAAAATGAAGGAGATCTAATCATACCTGCACAAATGATAACACCTGAGCATATTAATTTTATGGCTAAATATGGAAGAGGTTTAATATGTTTAGCTCTAACAAAACAAAGAATTAATGAATTAAATTTACCTTTAATGAATCCATCTAATGAAAAAAATGATTTAACTGCTTTTACGATTTCAATAGAAGCAAAAGAAGGTATAACAACAGGAATTTCCGCAGCTGATAGAGCTCATACTATTTCTGTTGCGATAAATAATAATAGAAAAAAGACTGATATTGTTTCACCTGGCCATGTTTTTCCTTTAATGGCATGGGATGGAGGTGTGTTAGAAAGAGCTGGCCATACAGAAGCAGCTGTTGATATATCAAAAATCGCAGGACTGAATCCATCTGGAGTTATTTGTGAGATCATGAATGATGACGGAACAATGTCAAGATTGCCTGAACTGATAGATTTTTCACAAAAACATTCTATTAAAATAGGAACAGTTTCTGATTTAATTAAGTATCGTTTAAATAACTCCAAGATTATAGAACAAACATCAGAAAGAGATTTTCAAAGTGAAATGGGTAATAATTTCAAACTAAAAGTTTTTAAAAACACTTTATCTGGCGAAAAACATTATGCTTTAGTTAAAAATTTAAAAGAAAATTCAATTCCAACATATGTTAGAATGCATAAACTTGATATAACCAAAGATATATTTGAAGAAAAAAATATTTTTGGTGATGAAATATCTAAATCATTTAAAATAATTGAAGAAAAAGGTAGTGGTGCAATAGTTTTAATAAATAGTGATATGTCGCCAAAGATACAAAAAATATTTAAAAGAAGGGATTTTGAAGAAAGTAAGCTAGAATTAAGAGAATATGGAGTTGGTGCTCAAATTCTGTTAGAGTTAGGTTTGCATAAAATTATTTTATTATCAAATAATAGTAAAAAAATCGTTGCATTAGATGGTTTTAATTTAGAAATAGTATCACAAGAAAAGATATAATAAAATTTATGAATGAAAAAATATTAATAGTTGTTGCTGATTATTACAAAGAAATTGCATCTAATTTATTAGATGGTGCCAAAAAAACAATAGAAGACAAAAACAACAATTTTGCTTTTGATATTATTAAAGCTCCTGGTTGTTTTGAAATTCCTTTTTTAATTAAAAAAAATATCAATAAGTATGATGGTTTTATTGCTCTTGGTTGTATAATAAGGGGTGAAACATATCATTTTGAGTTAATTGCTAATGAATGCAGCAACAAAATTATGCAATTATCAACTGAATTTATCAAACCTATTGGTTTTGGTATTCTTACTTGTGAAAATATAGAGCAAGCAATTCAACGAAGCCATCCTAATAAAGGTAATAAAGGACATGAAGCTGCTAATGCCTGTTTATATTTGCTCGATTAATATTACTGCAATTTATATTTTATAGTTATGAATAATATTATAAAATTCAAAACTAGAATGACTGCAATTCAATTAGTTTCACAACAATTAATTGATTATAAAGATATAAATTTGATAAAAGATGATTTTGATAAATATTATAAAAATACTGTAATTTATGAAAATTCAGATAAAATTCAATATAATGATGCTTTTCTTTTAAAATTAATTAGTTTTTATAAAAAAACAAATTTTCAAGATTTATCGAATGAAATTAATAATATTATTACCTTTAATAGAAAATTTGAAAAATGGGATAATATTACAAAATCGATAATTTTAGTTTCAATTAGTGAACTAAGAAATTCTAAGAAAGAAAAAATCAAAATTATATTAAATGATTATCTAGATATTTCTAAATCCTTTGTAAATATTAAAGAAACGAAGATAATTAATTCAATATTAGATAAATTAATACATGACAAATAATCTTTCTTCAGAAAATATAATCATTAACAAATATCTAAACAAATTAAATCAGAATAAACTTGGTACATTTAATTTTAAAAATGATGCTTCATTTCTTAAATTATCAAGAAATAAAAAACTAATTATTACTAATGATACAATACTTGAAAATATTGATTTTTTTCAAAATGATCCCCCAGAATCAATTGCAAATAAGATAGCAACTTGTAATTTATCAGATATATCAGCTATGGGTGCCTATCCTTATGCTTATACTTTATCTTTATGTTTATCAAATGATGTTAACAATTATTGGCTGGAAAGATTTTCAAAAAAATTATTATTACTTCAAAAAAAATATAATTATTTCTTATTAGGTGGTGATTTATCGAAATCAAAAAATCTAGTTATTTCTGCAAATTTTTTTGGTTTTGCACCTAAAGAAAAAATTTTAACTAGAGAAGGGGCTAAATTAAACGATGATATTTGGATAACAGGTAATCTAGGTGATTCATATATTGGCTTATTGTCTAAAAAAAATTTGATCAAATTAAATAAGATTTATAAAAAATATTATGAAAATAAGTATTTATATCCTATTCATTCTTCAATTGGGTATAAAATTAATACAATAGCAACTTCTGCAATTGATATTTCTGATGGTCTATATGGTGATCTTGAAAAATTATTAATATCTAAAAATATTGGTGCAAATATATATTCTAATCTTTTGCCTTTTTCCAAAAAAACTAAAAGTTTACTTAGAAGCAAAATAGTAAAATTTGATAAATTATTATCCTCTGGAGATGATTATGAGTTATTATTTACAGCAAATACAAATAAAAATTCAATAATTAAAAAATTAGCTAAGTCTAATAATATTAAAATAAGCAAAATTGGTACAATATCTAAAAATAAAGGTATTTATCTAGACTATAAAAAAATAAAAATTATTAACAAATCATTCCAACATTTTTTCTAAATTCTTGATTTTTTTTAACCTTTCTGACATATGATCTTAACATTTTAAGGAGTTCTAAATAAATGACAATCATGCAATCTTTTATAATATTATGTGGTCTTGCTGCTGTTTTATATGGCATCATAACTTCTAGACAAATTTTATCTTTAAGTCCTGGCAATCAAAAAATGCAAGAAATTGCTAGAGCAATACAAGAAGGTGCCAAGGCTTATTTAAATCGCCAATATTTAACTATCTCTATAGTTGGCGTAGTTATATTTTTTTTAATTTGGTTAATATTTGATTTATATTCTGCGATAGGTTTTTTAATAGGTGCGTTTTTTTCTGGTGCTGCAGGATACGTAGGAATGAATATTTCTGTAAGATCAAATGTTAGAACTACAGAAGCTGCAAATTCCTCATTAGCAAAAGGTTTATCTGTGTCTTTTAAAGCAGGAGCAGTTACTGGAATGTTAGTAGCAGGATTTGCTTTACTTTCTGTTGCGGCATATTATTTTGTTTTAGATAATTCAGGTAACTTTGAAGGAAGATTAATTGTAGCCCCATTAGTTTCGCTAGGTTTTGGTGCTTCATTAATTTCTATATTTGCAAGACTAGGTGGTGGAATTTTTACTAAAGGTGCTGATGTAGGTGCTGATTTAGTAGGAAAAGTTGAAGCTGGAATTCCAGAGGATGATCCTAGGAACCCAGCTGTAATTGCAGATAATGTCGGGGACAATGTTGGAGATTGTGCAGGAATGGCTGCTGATTTATTTGAGACTTATGTAGTTACTGTTGTAGCTACAATGGTTTTAGCTTCGATTTTCTTTTCTAGTGATTTAGCTTCTACTATGATGATGTATCCTTTATCTATTGCAGGCGTATGTACCATTGCAAGCATTATTGGAACTTATTTTGTTAGATTGGGTAAAAGTGAAAATATAATGATGGCCTTATACAAAGGCTTTATTGTATCTGCAGTACTTTCTGCAATTTTCCTCTATTTTATAACTGACCATGTTGTTGGTATGAGCACTTCACTAAATGCGTTAGGTGATAATATAACAGGAATGTCTTTATTTTATTGCGGATTATTAGGCTTAATAATTACTGGTATGATTATTTGGGTTACTGAATATTACACTGGTACTAATTATAGACCTGTTCAAAGTATTGCAAAGTCTTCGACAACTGGTCATGGAACTAATGTAATTCAAGGTCTTGCAATAAGTTTAGAGGCAACTGCATTGCCAGCTTTAATAATTGTTGCTGGTATAATTACTACATACTCTATTGCAGGTTTGTTTGGGATAGCTATTGCTGTTACAACAATGTTAGCTTTAGCTGGTATGGTTGTAGCTTTGGACGCTTATGGCCCTGTAACTGATAATGCAGGAGGTATTGCCGAAATGTCTGAATTAGATGAAAGTGTTAGAAAAACAACAGATGCACTTGATGCAGTTGGTAACACAACAAAAGCTGTTACTAAGGGTTATGCTATAGGTTCTGCTGGTCTTGGTGCATTAGTTTTATTTGCTGCTTACACAGAAGATGTTTCTCATTATGGTTTAGAAGTTTCTTTTGATTTATCAAATCCATATGTTGTTGTAGGTTTATTACTAGGAGGACTATTACCATATTTATTTGGAGCAATGAGTATGACAGCTGTTGGAAGAGCTGCTGGTTCAGTTGTAGAAGAAGTCAGAAGACAATTTAAAGAAATACCTGGAATTATGGAGGGTAAAGGCAAACCTGAATATGGAACCTGTGTAGATATTTTGACTAAAGCTGCAATAAAAGAAATGATAATTCCTTCAATGCTTCCAGTTTTGTCACCGATAATAGTATATTTTGTAATTTACTTTGTTGCTGGACAAACAGCTGCTTTAGCATGTTTAGGAGCATTACTTTTAGGCGTTATTATAACAGGTTTGTTTGTTGCAATAAGCATGACAGCAGGAGGAGGCGCTTGGGATAATGCAAAAAAATATATTGAAGATGGTAATTTTGGTGGGAAAGGAAGTGATGCTCACAAGGCAGCAGTAACAGGTGATACTGTTGGTGATCCTTATAAAGATACTGCAGGTCCAGCAGTAAACCCAATGATTAAAATTACAAACATTGTAGCTTTATTACTTTTAGCTTCGCTTTCTTTGTAAAAATATTTTATTGTGAGGTGTTCGGCAATGAGGACTTGCCAACACCTCCAAAAAATTTTTCTATAAAACCTCTTTTAATTAGATTGTTGTCAATCTTGTCCTTAGAAAAACTAATATCCTTTTCATCATTTAATGTAAATTTACTTATATTTTGAATGTTGTTATTTTGATCAAAACTAAAAACTACTATGACCCTATGCTCAATATTTTCATTAAAAAAATTTTTAAAATTCTTTTTTTCAGTAAAATATATGTACTTATCTTCTATAGGATCACTATAGTTAGGCTCACCCAGTATTTTTATTAATTGTGTTTTATTTTTTATATCATCATAATTAAAATCATTATCATTTAATATTTTACCAGAATAGATTGTTTTTTCTGAGCAACAATATAAAAAAAACACTGAAAATAGAATATATGTATATTTAATAAATTTCATTTTTATGCTCGCATCATATTTTAAATTAAAAAAAGATAAAGATAAAAATAAATATAAGGCTCAAGATATTTATAAACGAATATTATCATTATCAGGTAATTTTACTAATTTCGAAAATTATTTTATAAAAAAAGACTTTAACACTTCTTTTGAAGTTTTTAGTATATTTATCATATTTTATATTAAGAATTTAAAAGAATTAAAACTTGAAAATTATCAAAATATTAACCAAATATTAATAGACCTATTAATTGAAGATCTGGATTATTCTTTAAGAGAGCAAGGTATCGGCGATATGAGTATTGGTAAATATGTTAAAAAATATGTTAAAAAATTTTATTATAGATTGTCAATAATTGACAAAAATTTAGATAATTCAAATTTCGATGAATTATCATTATTTTTAAAAAATCTAGATTTCATAAATAATGATCATTTAGATGAAGTTTTAAAAAAAATTTACAGCAAATATAACGAAATTAAATTAGAATTAAAAAACGAATTTATCTAATAAATTCATGATTTTTAATAATTATTTCTTGCAATAAAGTAAATTTTCAATAAGTGATCATTTTAATTATGGCTGTACCAAAAAGAAAAACATCGTCTTCCAAAAGAAATATGCGAAGATCCCATGATGCATTAAAACCTATTAATGTAATTGAAGATAAAGAATCTGGAGAACCTAGACTTTCACATAGGATAGATTTGTCTACGGGAATGTACAAAGGAAGACAAGTAATTAAAAAAATAGATAAAAAAGAAAATTAAAAAATGTCCAATAGACAGATCTCCATTGCTGTTGATGCAATGGGTGGTGAAAATAGTCCATATAAAGTTTTAAAAGGTTCTGAGATTTTTTCTAAAAATTATCCAGATGTTAATATAATTTATTTCGGTAATACTGAAATAATTAAAAATTTAATTAAAGATTATAAAATTAAAATTACCAACTATGATATCGTTAATACTTTGGAAAATGTAAATGATGATGACAACGCAAACACAATTCTAAGAAATAGAAAACAAAGTAGTATTTATAAGGCTTTAGAATTTGTAAAACTAAATCCAAATACTGGTTTTGTTTCAGCAGGTAATACAGCAGCAATAATGATATTGTCTAGATTGTTAATTGGGATGATCGACGGAATAGATAGACCTGCAATATGTTCTGTGATTCCAAATAGAAAAAGCTTTTCATTAATGCTTGATTTAGGAGCTAATGTTAACGTTCTTCCTGCAAATATGTTGCAATTTGCATTAATGGGATATTCTTATTATTCTATTATTAACAGTAATTATAATCCTAAAATTGGTATAATAAATATAGGTACTGAAAATAATAAAGGACTTGAATTTTTACAAGAAGCTTCAGATTTAATTTCAAATAGTTTTTTAAATAAAAATTTTATTGGATTTATTGAACCTAATAAAATAACCTCAGGTGATTGTGATATTATTATTTCAGATGGATATACAGGAAATATAGTTTTAAAAACTGCTGAAGGAATGTCTGATTTTATTACCAGTAATTTAAAAAATGTTTTTACAAGATCTTTTATTAATAAGTTATCATATAAGATACTTGAAAAAGACCTTAAATCTCTTAAAGATCAAGTTAATCCTGAAAAATATAATGGTGCAATATTAATTGGATTGAATGGCATTTCTATTAAAAGTCATGGTAGCGCTACTCCTTTTGCTTTTAGCTGCGCCTTAAATAAGTGTTATGATTTTATTAATAATAATTTAAATAAAAAAATTGTAGAAACTTTTAGTAATTTATAAAATGAAAAAAAATATTACAAGAGATGAAATTGCTGAGTCTATAAACGTAGATTTTGGTTTAACTAAAAAAGATTGCTTAGAAATAGTTAATGATATTATTGATATAATAATTGAAGGTTTGCAAAAAAATAAAATAGTTAAAATTCATAACTTTGGTACTTTTAAGCTAAAAAATAAAAAAAGTCGTATTGGAAGAAATCCTAAAACTAAAGAAGAGTTTGTCATTAAGCAGCGAAATGTTATTTCTTTTAAACCAAGCAAAAATATATTAAATTATATAAATAATAATTAAAATAATGACTGAAAAACAATATAAAAATATTAGTGAAGTTTCTAAATTATTGAGTATTAAAGAGCATGTTATTAGGCATTGGGACTCAATTGATCCCAAAACAAATGAAATACGCTTTAAAGGTTTATCTACCAGAACTAAAGGTGGTACGCGTTATTTTAATAAAGAAAATATTAAGAAACTAGAACTTTTAAAAAACTTACTTTTCAATGATCAAGGTAAACGTGATAAATATTCATTAGATTTAGCAAGTAAAATAATAACTTCTTCAAGATACAAAAATATTAACAAAAATTCTAATTTAGATCTGCCAAATAAGCAGAATGTTAATATTGATAAATTGAACAAAATATTAAGTAAACTCAGGAATTTAGAAAATATTACCTAATTGTTTGATAATTTCTTATATTCTCATTCACTTTTAATATAAATATATTGACTTAATTTTTGCAAATATATATGTGCACCGCATGAAAACTTTCTCCCTTAAAAAAGAAGAAATAAAGAAAAATTGGATAATTATTGATGCTACTGACGCTGTTCTAGGTCGCTTGGCTGTCATATCTGCAAATATCTTAAGAGGAAAAAATAAAGTTGATTATACCCCCAATCAAGATTGTGGAGATAACCTAATAATTATTAATTCTGATAAAGTGGCATTAACAGGAAAAAAAGATTCTAATAAAATATATTACAAGCATACTGGATATCCGGGGGGTATCAAAGAAACTAATTCAATTAAAATGAAGAGTAAGAATAAATCTCAAGATATAATTAAATTAGCAATTAAAAGAATGATACCATCAGGACCGCTAGGAAAAAAACAGTTATCTAATTGTAAGATATATAGAGGGTCTGAACACAAACATACTGCACAAAATCCTAAAATGTTAGATTTGCTTAAATTAAACAATAAAAATATGATAAAATAATGGAAGAGATTCAAAATAATACTGTTTCAATAAATCTTGATAATAAAGATAGAGCCTATGCAACAGGTAAAAGAAAAAATTCTATTGCAAGAATTTGGCTCAAAAAAGGAGACGGTGGAATTTCAATAAACGGAAAATCAATAGAAAAATATTTTACTAGACCTGTTTTGCAAATGATCGTAAACCAACCTCTTGAAGTTATTAAATCTAATGGAGATTATGAGATAAAAGCTACAGTTAAAGGTGGTGGTTTATCTGGACAAGCAGGAGCTTTAAGACATGGTATTAGTAAGGCTTTAAGCCTTTATGATATTAATTTAAGACCATTGCTTAAAAAAGTAGGTTTTTTAACAAGAGATTCAAGAGTAGTAGAAAGAAAAAAAGCTGGTTTAGCAAAAGCCAGACGAAGTTATCAGTTCTCTAAAAGATAATTACTAATGCAAAATAATCATTCAGTAGCCGTATTAGGCTCAACAGGTTATGTTGGTTTGGAGTTAGTATATTTGTTATCTAAAATTAACAATATTACAATTAAATTTTTGGGAAGTGAAAATAATAATGATAATGACATTGTAAATTTTGATAGCAGAATTATAAAAAAACTTCCAAAAATTAAACACAATTCAGAATTTACTATCAAGGATGTAGATATTCTATTTCTTGCACTGCCACATAAGATTTCTCAAGAATTTGTTAAAAAATATTACAATCAAATTAAAATTATAGATTTATCAGCTGATTTTAGATTAGATGATCACGATATTTATAAAAATAATTATGATACAGATCATATTTGTCCAGAGTTGTTAAAAGAATTTGTTTATGGGTTGTATGAAATTAATCATAAAAATATAAAAAATTCTAATAATATAGCTGTTCCTGGATGTTATCCTACTTCGATACTTTTACCTCTTATTCCTCTTTTAGAAGAACAAATAATCAAATCTTCCAATATAATCATAGATAGTAAATCGGGATATAGTGGTGCTGGAAAAAATTTTAATAAAAATAATTTATTTAAGACAAATGATGATTTAAACTTTTATAATTACAACACTAATAATCATCGACATATTTGTGAAATTAATCAAGAATTAAACAAGTATTCATTAGAAGAAATTGAATTTTCTTTCAATCCTCATATCTTGCCTATCTTTAGAGGTTTAATGTCAACTATGTACTGTGATTTAAAAAAAGACATTTCTTTAGAAGATGTAAATTTTTTTTTGAAAAATTTCTATAATGATTTCGAAAATATAAAAGTTATTATTGACGATCAACGTTTAGATTTTAATATTGTTCAAAATACTAATAATTGTATTATTAAATGTTTTAAGCATTATACTAAATCTAAAATAATTATTGTTAGTGCAATTGACAATTTACAAAAAGGCGCTGCTGGTCAAGCAATTCAATGTATGAGAGCCATATTATAAACAAAATGAAAATTTATTTTATATTATTATTTTTACTATTATTATCATGTGGTTATCCAGATATTGATTCTGTGCCTAATTTTGAAGATATTGAGTTAACTCAAGATGAAATAATCGATTTGTGTGATAGTGAAACCTCTGATAAAATTAAGAATAAATATTGTAATAAATGAATAACATCAAATGAATAATATTAAAATTGCTGTAGTGGGCTTAGGTACAGTAGGTTCAAATGTAGTTAAAAGCATAGAGAGCTTAAATAAATCTAATAAAGTTAATCAAAAAATTCAATTTGAAATAATTGGTATATCTGCAAAAAGTAAATCAAAAAAAAGGATAATTGATATAAATAAATATAAATGGTTTGATGATCCAATTGATTTATTTAATTTTAATTTTGATGTGTTAATTGAACTTATAGGTACTGAAAAAGGGATTAGTTACAATCTTATTAAAAAGGCATTAAACCAAAATATTAATGTTATAACAGCTAACAAAGCTTTGCTTGCGAAATATGGAAATGAATTATTTACTATAGCTAAAAATAATGAAGTAAAATTGCTTTTTGAAGCTGCTGTTGCTGGAGGGATTCCTATAATAAATTTATTGAAAAATTCTATTTTTTTAAACAGAATTAATCACATTTCAGGAATTCTTAATGGAACAACTAATTTTATTTTATCGCAAATGGAAAAAAATAATTGTACCTTTGATGAATCATTAAAGCTAGCATCAGAGAAAGGTTATGCTGAACAGGATCCGACAAATGATATTGAAGGTATAGACTCAGCTTATAAAATCACACTTTTATCATCACTATGCTATGGAATAGAAATTAATCATAATTTTTCAAATTATTCTGGAATAAATAATTTTGATATAGAGGATATAAAATATGCTAAAAAATTAGGATATAAAATAAAACTTATTTCAGAATCCATGCTTATTGATGATCAAATATATATAGATACGAGTCCAAAATTGATAAATGAAAACCATTCATTAGCAAGAGTTGAAGGCGTATTAAACGCAATTAATATTAAAACTGATCATTTAAAATCTTTATTTATTGAAGGAGAAGGAGCAGGTGGTAAGGCTACTTCAAGCTCAATTATTGCTGATTTATATGAATTAATTACAAGTAAAAAAGATAGTAAATTAGATTCTAGTCTTTCTAATTTAAAAAATATAAAATCATACGATAAAAACAGTCTTAAAAGGGCATACTATTTTAGAATTTTAGTTAAAGATCAGCCAGGTGTATTATCAAAAGTAACATCAATACTAACTTCTAAGAATATTTCTATACAAACAATTTTACAGCTTAATGAAGAAAAGATTAATGACAAGGTTCCTATTATTTTAAAAACATATGAAACTTTTGAAAAAAATATTCAAGAAACTATAAATATAATTAGCAATGAGAATTTTATTGAAAACAAAATAGTTACTTTAACAATACATAATTAGAATCGCTTGAATAATCTAAAATCATTATTAAAAAATAATTGGATTAACAAAAATATAGATGAGAGAAGGGTACTGTATTTATCTCAAAAATTTAATTTCTCTATTTTTTTATCTAAACTAATATGTTCATTAAATTTAGATGATAATGATATTGATCAATTTATAAATCCAAATATCGAAAATTTTATCCCAGATCCATTTAAACTTAAAGATATGAAGAGTGCTGTTGAAAGGTCAGTAAAAGCAATAAATAACAACGAAAAAATTGGTATTTTAGCTGATTATGATGTAGACGGATCAACTTCAGCAGCAATTTTATATAATTTTCTTAAATCATTAAATCAGAATATTTCTATTAAGGTTCCTAATAGATTAGAAGAAGGATATGGGCCAAATACAAGAATTTTAGATGAATTTTTAAGTCAAGAAATTTCAATTGTTTTTTTATTAGATTGTGGAACTACTGCATTTGATGTTTTGAGTAAAAAAAAATATTTTAATATAGATTTTATTATTATTGATCATCATATAAGTGAATCAAAATTCCCTAGAAATTATTCTTTAATAAATCCAAATAGATATGATGAAGATAATGAATTATCAGATTTAGCTGCAGTAGGTGTAACTTACCTTTATCTTTTAGCATTAAGAAAAGAATTGAGAAATTTAAATTTTTTTAAAAATAAAAAACAACCTAATTTATTAACTATATTAGACTTAGTAGCCATAGGAACTGTTTGTGATGTTGTGCCTTTAAAAAATATTAATAGGAGTATTGTTTCAAAAGGATTAGAAATTATTAAATCAAGAAAATCTAGATCAATATCAACAATTTTAGATAATTCTAATTTAAATCATGAACCAAAAACTGATGACCTAGGTTATATAATTGGTCCTCAGATTAATGCTGCAAGTAGGTTAGGACATTCTCAATTACCAACACAATTGTTAATTAGTGAAAATATAAATGAAATAGATACAATAAGTAAAAAGCTAATATTATTAAATGAAAAAAGAAAACTAATAGAAAATGAGATATATAATGAAGCAATTAAGCAAGTTTCTAATCAAAAAGACTCAAAGTTTATTTTAATTTATGCTGATAATTGGTTTAAAGGTGTTTTAGGAATTATCGCTAGTCGCATAGTTAATGATTTTTTTAAACCAGTATTTGTTATTTCATTCGATGATAACTATGGTTTTGGGTCAGCAAGATCAATTGATACAATAAATTTAACAAATATAATTTTTGAAGCTAAAAATCAGGGAATATTAATATCTGGTGGCGGTCATAGTATGGCTGCAGGATTAAAAATAAAGAAAGATAAAATTTCTGAATTTAAAAAATTTTTACATAACTATTTAAATACTTACGAAGAAAGTAAATTTCAAAAAAAATTATTCTATGTTGATAAGATATCGATTGACCAAATACAATCTTCAATCATAAAAGATCTTCAGATATTAGAACCTTTTGGAACTGGTAATGAAGAGCCTACTTTTGTTTTTACTGATATTAATATTGAATCTTTAAAAATTATAAAAGAAAAACATATTTTATTAATTCTTAAAAATAGTTTTGATAATAAAATTAAATGTTTTAGCTTTAATTCAACAAATACAATAATAGGTGAATATTTGCTAAAATATAGGAAATTTAAATTTGAAATTGCTGGAATCTTAAAACAAAATAATTTTAATGCCAAAAATGAATTACAAATTATTTTAAAAGATTTATTATTAGTTAAATAATAATTTGAATTTTATTATTTTATTCACTATAAGCTTTTTTTAGACCCCTTCGTCTATCGGTTAGGACATCAGGTTTTCATCCTGAAAAGAGGAGTTCGATTCTCCTAGGGGTCGCCATTTATGGTTTTAGGACTATTGATCCAGTTGTATTTCTACTTTCTAATTTCATATGTGCTTTTGATGCATCTTTTAATTTAAATTTATCACTTATATTTGTTTTGATTTCTTTATTTTTTATTTTGTTAAATAATTTTTCAGATGATAGCTTTAACTCATCATTATTAAGATTGTAATGCATTAATGTTGGCCTTGTATAATATAAACTTTTTGGATTAAATGTTTTGTGCAAATCTTTTTTTTCTATCATACCAGATGATTGCCCAAAAGAAACCATTAACCCCCTATAATCTAAACAGGATATTGAAGTATCAAAAGTATCTTTTCCAACTCCATCATAAACTACTTGTAGACCTTTATTTTTAGTAATTTTCATAACTTCTGAAGTAACATCTTCTTCTTTATAGTTAATGATATGTTCACAACCATTCTTTAATGCTAAATCTCCTTTTGATTGTGTGCTAACTGTACCAATCATTCTAGCACCAATAGATTTAGCCCATTGACAAGCTATTAAGCCTACACCTCCAGCAGCAGCATGAAACAAAAAATATTCATCTTTTTTTAATGTGTATAATCTTTCAAATAAATATTCCACAGTCATGCCTTTAAGAGTTATTGATGCAGCTTCATCATAATCAATAAAATCAGGAATTTTAACAGCTTTATTAGCTGGAAAATCTCTAACTTCACAATAGGCACCAAGAGGAGGCGATGCATAAGTAATTCTATCACCAACTTTAAAATCATTTACTTTATCTCCTAAGGCAATAATTTTCCCAGAAGCTTCGATACCAGGACATATAGGAAGATCTGATGGTAAAGGATAAATTCCAGATCTATGATATGTATCAATATAGTTTAATCCAATAGATTGGTGTTCAATTCTTAATTCTTCATCATTAATTTTTTCTTGCATAGAATATTCTTTATATTCTAAAACTTCAGGACCTCCAGTATTCGACATTAAAATTTTTCTAAACATACTAATTTATAAATTTGTTATATATATTTTTAAATTCTTTTAAACACTCAGGATTAGATAATGTCTCTATATTCTTTAATTGCTCACCATTAATTATTTTTTTTACTGTTATCTCAACTATTTTACCACTTTTTGTTTTTGGTATATCCGTAACAGCATAAATTTTCGAAGGTACGTGTTTAGGCGATAAATTATACTTAATTTCTTTTTTAATAATGTTTTCTATTTTAATATTGTATTTGAAATTATTTTTCATTTTAACAAAAAGTATGACTTCAGTATCATTTTTAACTTTATGCTCTGCTGCAATTGATTCATTAATTTGCTTAATATTTTCAACAATTCTATAGATTTCAGCAGTTCCAACTCTAACACCTTTTGAATTTAAAGTAGAGTCAGATCTTCCATAAATTATGTAACCATTATTTGATGTTTTTTCAGAAAAATCTCCATGATGCCAAATATTTGCATATTTATTAAAATATGTTTGTTTAAATTTATTATTATTTTTGTCGTTCCAAAAATATAAAGGTTTAGATGGAAAAGTTGACTTGCAAACTAACTCACCCTTTTTTTTAATAATAGGTTTTCCTTTTTGATCAAATACATCAACATCCATCCCCAGTCCTGCACATTGAATTTCACCAGAATATACTGGTAACATTGGGTTTCCTAATACAAAGCAAGATACTATATCTGTTCCTCCACTTATTGAAGATAGATGTATTCTACTTTTTATTTTTTTGTAAATATATTCAAAAGTTTCTTGAACTAAAGGAGATCCTGTTGAAGCAATTGTTTTTAATTTTTTTAAATTATATTTATTTATAATATCTATTTTATTTTGTTTCAAATGATCTAAATATTTTGCTCCTGTTCCAAAAAAACTAATTTTTTCTTTTTCTGCTATTCTAAATAAGTTATCTATTTTTGGTATAAAAGGAGAGCCATCATACAATATGATTGTTGCACTTGATGATAGACTTGACACTAACCAGTTCCACATCATCCATCCACAAGTAGTAAAATAAAAAACTTTATCTTTAGGATTAATATTTAAATGCAGTTGTTGTTCTTTTTTATGTTGAATTAAAGACCCTCCGGCTCCATGAACTATACACTTTGGCTGACCCGTTGTTCCACTTGAATACAATATATATAAAGGGTGATTAAATGGAAATTTATGAAATTTATTATAAATTTTCTCTTTTGATAATATTTTATTCCACAAAATATATTTTGATTTTTTAATATTTTTCTTTCCACTATAAGGTATTAATATTACTTTCTTAATACTAGGAATTGCTTTCAAAATTTTAGGTATATTTTTTTTTGTATTAATTTTTTTGTTATTATAAAAATAATAATCACTTACAAATAAAATTTTAGGTTTAATTTGTTTGAATCTATCTATTATTGCTTGAGGTCCAAAGTCACTAGAACAAGATGACCATATAGCACCAATTTGGGCACTTGATAAGAATGCGATAATAGTTTCTGGTATATTTGGTAAAATACCAACTATTCTATCGTTTGATTTTATTCCATTTTTCTTAAAATAATTTGATAATTTAAAAGTGTGTAACCTTAAATCTTTCCAAGAATATTTTCTTGATTTTTTATTTTCTGAGTAAAATATTATTGCATCTTCGTTATTATTTTCTTTTAAGCAGTTTTCAGCAAAATTTAATTTACAATTTTCAAAAAAAACAGAATTTATTAAATTTTTATTATTTTTTAATATTTTTCCTTTTTTTAACCCTATGATACCAGTGAAATCCCAAACATTATTCCAAAAATCCTCTTTATTATCTATGGACCATTTATGTAGAATTTTGTAATTTTTATCTTTTATTTTTATATTTAACTTATCAATAAATTTATCTAAAAGAGTTTTTCTTGAATCAGGTGACCACAATAATTTGTTGGTCATTATATTTTTAATTTTTATCTTTTAATGTTCTAATTCTTACAATTATATCTATATTGTGTAGCTGTAAACAAGCTGGTATTGAAGGAATATCTAAATTTACGTTTTTTGTTGGTATATCAACAATTTTACCCTCGTCTTCAATATATAAATGATAGTGGCTTTTATTGTTTGTGCAATAAAGAGATTTATTTTGGTCTACGACAACTTCTTTAATTAAGCCTAATGTAGTAAACTGTTTCAAAGTATTATAGACAGTTGCCATTGAAATTTTTCTATCTTCTTTTTTTACATCATAAAATAATTCTTCAGCTGATACGTGTCTATTACCTTTATCAAATAAAATTTTAGCAAGTATCCTTCTTTGTTTTGTTGGTCGGATTCCACTTTTTTCAATAGTTTTTAATGCTTTTTCATATAGGCTAAAGGGATTATAAACTTTAATTGCTGTAGTCATAATTAATAAATATATAAGTAATTTATTTAAATGATTTACATATTTTCTTTAATTTTTCTATATATTTTTTCAGGTTTAATTTTATTTTTTTTACAAAGAAGGATACTTTTCAACACTTCAGGAACCCCAAATGATCCGAAATACTATGGATTAGAAGATGTAAAAGAGATTAAAATTAACACCAAGGACAATATTTCTTTATTAGCTTGGTATTTCAAAGGATCTAAAAAATCACCTTTATTGGTTTATTTTCACGGAAATTCATTTGATATTGGTGAAAGAGCATATAGATTAAAAAGATATATAGATAATAATTGGTCAGTAATTATTGTTGCCTGGAGAGGTTATAGTGGCAATAAGGGTAAGCCAACCGAAACAAATCTTTATTTAGATGGTGAATCCACATTGAATTGGATTATTAGAAATACAGATTATGA
>CACPNW010000006.1 GCA_902635455.1 uncultured Alphaproteobacteria bacterium
TTAATGCGTTATTATAAAAATAAAAAGATGATAAATTTTCTACATTAAAATCGGATAAAATAATTTTATCATGAAAGATATCATATGTAGACAAGCTATTACTTCCATCAAAATATACTAAATAATTATCAAATAGATGAATTTTATTATTTGAATAATTTATTGAACTTTTAAAATTCATATCACTAAAATTTGATAGATTTCTTGATCTAAATAATAGATCATATTCTCCAAATGATGAATTTGGTAAAATATAGTAAATAATATTATTAAATATTTTTAATAAACCCCCAGAATATTGTAATAAATTTGAACCCTCGTATACTTCAGACCAATTTAATGACCCATCATTAATAGATATTGAATTTATTGAATCCTCTAATAAGAAAATTATATCATTTTCATTAATCGCTAAAGGAGTGCTTAGAATTTTCTTAAAATCAGTCTCCCAAATAATTTCACCTTGACTGTTAATTAAAATTATAATTCCTGATTTAAAACCAATTATAAATTTATCCTTATATCTAGAAAATGAAGTCGGGATAATTAGATTGTTATTTTTATTGTTGAAAAGATGAATATTATTAACCATTTTTCCACCTTCTATATCAAAGATAGAAAATTTAGCTTTTGAGTCTATGCTATAAAGAAAGTTTTCAAATTTAATAACTTTAATTGGATTTAAACCATCATATTTGTTCTTAAAATTATTAATTGTGAATTTTTTTGAAAGTTTTTCATTTTTTAAAAAATCTACAGAAAATGCGTTAGAATAAAAATCTTCATATAGTTGATTATTATTTAAATCATTATCAATAATTATTTGATCAACTATTTCTCTCTTATCTTTGTTGTCCTCATCAATATATATATTTTCCTTTTCAAAATTTTTACATGATAAAAGCGGAATAAATAAAAATAAAAATAATAAATTATTTATAATATTGAAATTCATGTATTTTTTTTATTCTTTCTTTAATTGAAGATGATGTTTCTTTAGATTGTATAATTTCATTATAGAGAGATATAGTTTTTTCATCTTGATTGGGTGCAATATTATTTATGTCCTGTTTTGCAACAGCTAATAAGTATTTTAATTCTAATTTGATACCCCTATAATTTTCTAGATCATCATTTATATTTTCAATAAATAAATTAATTTTAGAGATAAGATTTAAATTAGATGTTTCAAATAATAAATTAATAAAATTATAAGATGCATGAGCAGAAATTGCAGATTTGTATGTTGAATTAAGTTTTTTATTATTTATTAATTCAAAATAATTTTTTTCAGCTAAAATTAATTCATTTTCTTTTATATTAATATTTATTATTTCTAAAAAAGACAATACTGAATAAAAGTCATTATTTTTAGAAAGATTTTCCATTATACTATAAAATTCTTTATTGGGTTCCATCTCTTTAGATTTAAAATATGTTAAGCTATTTTTATTTATATTTTGCAAATTTATATATTTGTATGCCTGGTAACCAATAAAAATAATAAAAATTATAAATAATCCAATTAATATAGATTTAAAATTGTCTTTTATTAATTTGTTAAATAAATAAATATAATTATTTGGTGCTATTTTATTATTCATTATCTTTCCATTTAATTGAACATCCAAAACTATTGTATTGTTTTCCTGGTGCTATATTATTTTTTTTAATCTCAATCATAGAATTGTAAAGTTCACGCTCTATTTTTTTTTCTTTAGAGTTAATTACACCTGAATCTAATCTTCCTCTATACTGAAGAATTAGGTTCTTATCAAAACCAAAAATATCCGGAGTACACACTGCTCCAAATTGCCTAGCTATATTTTGCGTTTCATCATATAAATAAGGGAATTTAAAATCAAATTTTTTTGCAAACTTAATCATATTTTCAAAAGAATCTTCTGGGTATTGATTTTGGTCATTTGACATAATGCAAATAGTATTAATATTTAGTTTTTTTAATTCATTTGCTTCAAAACTTAACCTCTTAGCTATTGCAATAACATATGGGCAATGATTGCAAATAAATGCAATAACAGTACCATTTTTACCCTTTAAAACATCTAAAGAGTAGTTCCTTTTATCAATATTTAAAAGATTAAAATTAGAGGCTTTCCATCCTAATTTATCATTCGGAGCATTTACAGACATATCTTTTTTGTTATAATAATTTAATATGAACTTAGTAGCATCAAGAAGCAACATAAACAATTCTAAATTGTATTTTTCTAAATCAGAACTCAGTAAAATTCTTAATTGTTATTCATTAGGAGTTTCTAAAGGTAATTGGAAAGATTATGCTATTGATTTTAATAAAAACGAAGCAACCTTTTTTATATACAAACATTCATGGGCAACTCCTTATTGTGTTTTAATAAAGTCTAAAGAAGTTAAAAAAAGGAAAATTACTTATGGATTATCATTAAGTAATGCCAAGAAGAGTAATTTTAGTGATATAGATAAATTAATTAAATATTTAAGAAGAAAACAACTCAAAATTATTTAAATTATTACTCCCACTCAATAGTACCAGGTGGCTTTGATGTAAAGTCATATAATACTCTGTTAATGCCATCAATATTATTGATAATTCTGCTAGATATTTCACTTAAATCTTTTTTATTAAACATATAAAAATCAGCTGTCATGCCATCTACCGATGTTACAGCTCTTATAGAAACACAATATTTATATGTTCTTTGATCACCCATTACACCAACAGACTTAACAGGCAAAAGAATTGCAAATGCTTGCCAAATTTTATAGTATATATTTTTTTCCTTCAGATAAGATATAAAAACTTCATCAACGTCTTGAAGTAATTTTATTTTATGATAATTTATTTTCCCAGGAATTCGTATTGCTAAGCCAGGACCTGGAAAAGGATGTCTGTTAAGCAAGCTCTTACTAATATTTAATTTTTTTCCAAGTATTCTAACTTCATCTTTAAATAACTCTTTTAATGGCTCTATAACTTTTAAGTTCATTTTTTTAGGCAGTCCCCCAACATTATGGTGACTTTTAATTTTTGCAGTTGGCCCTCCGAAATAGGGAATACTTTCAATAATATCGGGATACAGTGTACCTTGGGCTAAAAAATTTATATTTTTTAATCTTTTTGACTCTTTTTCAAAAACCTCAATAAAAGTTTTTCCAATAATTTTTCTTTTCTTCTCTGGATCACTAACTTTTGAAAGTTTTTTAATAAAAAGCTTTGAAGCATTAATCTTGTAAAAATTTTTTTTAAATTTTTTCTTATAACTATTAGAAACTTCTTCTGATTCATTTTTTCTAAGAAGTCCGTGATCTACAAAAATGCAATATAAATTATTTCCAATAGCCTTATGTAATAAATATGCAGTTACAGTAGAATCAACACCACCTGATAAAGCACAAATAACTTTATTATTTGATAATTTTCTTTTTAAATAATTAATTTTATTTTTTAAAAAATCATCTATTATAAATTTATTATTAATTCTACAAATTTTGAATAAAAAATTATTTATAATTTTTTTACCGTTAATTGTATGAAAAACTTCTGGATGAAATTGCAAACCGTATAATTTTTTATTGTCATTTTCTATAGACGAAATAATGTTATTATTTGAGATTGATGTTATTTGAAAATCAACTGGTATTTTATCTACACTATCACCATGAGACATCCATACTTGATTATTTTTTTTTTTATAACCTGTAAATAGTTTAGAATTTTTTATAATTGATATTTTTGCATGACCATATTCTCTTGTTTTTGAACGTTTAAGCTTTCCACCGTTTAAGTGGCAAATTAATTGCAAGCCATAACATATTCCGAGTAAGGGAATATTTAAATTAAATATAAATTTGTTTATTTTTGGAGACTTTTTGTCCAATAATGAATTTGGCCCACCTGATAAAATAATACCATAAGGATTGACTGACTTTAAATACTTTAAATTTATTTTATTATAGGGACAAACTATACTAAACACTTTTAGTTCTCTTATTTTTCTTGCGATTAACTGTGTATACTGAGATCCATAATCAACAATTAAAATTTTTTGATCCATATATATACTCTAGATTATAAAATCTTGAGCGACAATAAATATTTCTGAAGAATCTTTTCTAGAAGCATTAGGTTTAAAGTAGGTAACCTTTTGAAATTGAGATTTTAATTTTTCAATAATTAATTTTTCTTCTGTTCCTTTCCAAATCTTAATTACAAAATTAGTATTTTTATAGGCAATTAAATTTAACAAATCAATTATATCGTGAATATATGTAGAAATTCTAAGGTGATCGGTAGATTTATGTCCTGTTGTATTTGGGGCAATATCCGACAATATTAAATCATATTTTTTGTTCAAAGATTTATAATCAATAGTTTTAAAATCTTTTTTTATAAATTGTATATTACCATGTTTTAATTTCATTTCACTCAAATCTATTGCAGTTATTTTAGCATTAATATTACATTCTAAAATAACTTGGCACCATCCACCAGGAGATGAACCAAATTCAATAATATTATTTGATTTTCTAATAAAATGAAATTTTTTTTCAATTTCTAATAATTTAAATGAAGCTCTTGATAAATATCCTTTATTTTGTGCTTTTATTACAAAAGGATCATTTTTTTGACGATTTAACCATTCTTTGGACTTCATTATATTGTTTTTTTAAAGAACTAATTTATATAACCTGATTATAAAAATCATATATGAAAAGTTCAATAATTATTTCAACATTAATTTTTTTAGCTGTAATTGGTTGGATTGCATCAGGTCAGATAACTAAAGTCAATGCACAAAGCGAAAATGAAACTAAAACTTCTGAAAATCCCAACGAAGATATCAAAAATGATGGTTATAGTTCAAATAAAGCTGAAATTAAAACTTTCACATTTACACAAATAGACCAATCGATTGAATTGCAGGGTCAAACTATTTATAATAAAAAAATTGATGTTAAATCTGAAACAACTGGAAACATAGTTAAAATTAATTTTAACAGAGGTAATAATGTAAATAAAAATTCAGAATTAATAAAAATTTCAATGGAAAACAGAATTGAACTATTAAATAGCCGCAAAAAAGATCTTGAAAGATTAAATAAGGAATTAAAACTTAATGAAAAAAATAAAAATAATTTACTTTCTCAAAATAAGGAACTTATAAAACTTTATGAAATTGAATACGCTTCTGCAAAACAGTTGATTGACAAGGGATTAAGTTCTAAATCTAAACTAAGCTTAGCATCATTTAATTTAGCCAATGCAAAAGCAGATCAAAAAGATATTGAAATTAAATTTGAATCACAACTTTCAAACATTGAGTCACAAATAGCTAATGTAAAATCAGATTTAAAAAATATTGAACTTGATATTGAAAATACTAATATAACTGCGCCATTTGATGGTATAATTTCTGAAAAAATTGTAGAAATTAGTGAATTTATAACTCCTGGAAACATACTTTTTACAATAATTGATTTGAACCCAATTAAGGTACAAGGTTATTTATCTGAATACGATGTAAATAAAGTTCAAATAGGTACTAAAACTATAATTGAAAATAGTAATGGCGTTAAAAAAGATGGAAAAATTACATTCATATCACCATCAGCTGAAACTAGTACAAGAACCTTTGAAATTACTATAGAAGCAGATAATTCAGATTTGTCTTTTAAAAGTGGAATAACTACAAAAATTATAATTGAGGGTTCTGAATTAAAAGCACATAAAATACCTCCCGCTATACTAACTCTTTTAGATGATGGAACAGTAGGTGTTAAAGCTGTAGATAAAGATAAAAAAGTTATTTTTTTCCCTACATTAACCGTGAAAGATACAGTTGATGGTATGTGGGTGACTGGTTTGCCTGATACTGTTGATTTAATTATTACTGGTCAAGAATACGTAAGTATTGGTGACAACATTTCAGACTAATTAATTTAAATGAATATAATTGATTTTGCTTTATCTCATGCAAGAGTTTTTGTTGGTATTTTATTTTTCATTATTATATCTGGTGCAACAACTTATATTAGTATTCCTAAAGAAGCATCTCCAGACGTAAATATACCCATAATCTATATTTCACTTCATCAAAATGGAATTTCTCCAGAAGACTCAGAAAGATTACTTGTTAAGCCTGTGGAAGATGAGGTTAAAACAGTTGAGGGCGTAAAAGAAATCAGATCAACAGCTTATGCAGGTGGTGGAAATGTCTTACTAGAATTTGATCCAGGATTTGATGCAGATAAAGCAATGGAAGATGTTAGGGCAAAAGTTGATAGAGCTAAAGGTGAGCTGCCAAGTGAAGCTGATGAACCAACAGTTAATGAAGTTAATATAAGTACCTTTCCAATACTTTTAATTTCATTAGTTGGAGATTTACCTGATAGAACTCTTCAAGATCTTGGTGAGATCTTGCAAGAAGAAATTGAAACAATTCCGAGTGTTTTAGAAGCTAAAATTGGTGGAAAAAGAAATGAACAAGTCGAAATACTAATAAACACAACTGCATTAGAGGGCTATGATATAAATCTTCAAAATTTAATTAGTACAGTGCGTCAAAATAATATGATGATATCAGCAGGGGGGCAGGATACTGGCGATGGAAGCTTTAGCATTAAAGTACCAGGACTTTACGAAACCATTGAAGATGTTTTAAATACTCCAATTAAAACTTTTGGAGAATCAGTTATAACTTTTAGAGATATAGCAAAAGTAAAGAGAACTTTTGAAGATAGACAGTCATATGCGCAAGTAAATGGAAAAAATTCAATAACTATAGAAGTATCTAAAAGAATTGGTGAAAATATAATTAAAACAATTGATAGTGTAAAAGAAATAACATCTGAAACTCTAAATGATTTTCCACCTTCAGTAAAAGTTTTCTACAGTCAAGATAGATCAAAATCTATAAAGGATATGTTAAGCAGTCTTCAGAACAATGTCATTGCAGCAATTATTCTTGTTTTAATTATTATTCTTGGAGCACTTGGGGTTAGATCAGGTTTGCTAGTAGGAATTTCTATTCCTGGTTCTTTTTTATCTGGATTATTAGTTCTTTCAGTAATGGGCTTTACTATAAATATTGTTGTATTATTTGCCCTAATTTTATCAGTTGGTTTGCTTGTGGATGGGGCGATCGTTGTAGTTGAATATGCAGACAGAAAAATTAAAGAGGGTTCAACAGTTATAGAAGCTTATGCAAATGCTTCTAAAAAAAATGTCTCTTCCAATTATTTCTTCAACTGCTACAACCTTAGCAGCTTTTTTACCATTAATTTTCTGGCCAGGACTAGCTGGGGAATTTATGAAATATCTGCCAATAACTTTAATATGTGTTCTAACATCCTCTTTATTTATGGCACTCTTATTTGTGCCAGTACTTGGTACGGTTTTAAATTCAATTTCTAGAATTTTTTTACAAATTATAATTCCTTTAATTTTTGCATTAATATTGTTTAATTTAATCTCTTTTGGTATTAAATTTATTAATATAAGAGCATTATTTATACCTTTATTAATTTTAAAATTTTTAATCCCAATAATTGCGTATGCTTTTGTCTTTATAAAAATTATTCCAAAAATATACAAAATAACAGAAAGAATTAATTCAAAATCATCTAAAATAAGTAACTCAGCTCTTATTTTATCATCAGAATCAAATGAATCAGTTTTGAAATTAAAAGGTTTTATAGGCTTGTATATAAAATTAATTAATAGATTGCTAAACCATCCAACAAAAGTAATTATAGCGTCATTAGTTGTTCTATTTTCAGTTATTTTTACATATACAAGACTTGGTTCAGGAGTAGAATTTTTTCCTGAGATAGAACCAGATCTTGCTAAAATTGTAGTTTATGCAAGAGGAAATCTATCTGTTGAAGAAAAAAGATCTTATGTTGAAAGAGTAGAAAATATAATTTTAGAAAAACAAAATATTAACAATGAGTTTAAAAATATTTATTCTTTAAGTGGTAATGTTACCGAACAGTCAGAGTCATCAGAAGATTTCATTGGTTCAATTAGTCTTGAATATAATGATTGGAATAAAAGAAGAAAATCTAAAGTTATATTAAATGAGATTTTAGAAGATGCTAAATCTATAAAAGGTATTAAGGTTGAAACTCGTGAAGATCAAGGGGGCCCGCCAAGAGGTAAGCCCATTAATATTAAGCTTTCAAGTTTGAATAAAGAATTGCTAATTAAAGAATCAATAAAATTAAAAAAATTTATAGATAATTATCCTGGTTTAATGAACATTGAAGATAACTTACCAGCACCTGGTATTGAATGGGAAATAAACGTAGATAGAAAACAAGCTTCTAAATTTGGTGTAAATATTGAATCAATAGGAAATGTAATTAAATTAGCAACTAATGGTTTAAAGCTTGGTGAATATAGGCCTGATGACTCAAATAATAGTATACCACTCTACTTACGATATCCAAACGAAGGTAGAACTTTAGATGCTATTGAGAACCTTAGAATATCAACTGAAAGTGGTCTTGTCCCTATTAGTAATTTTGTCGAAATTATTCCTAGTAATAGAACAGGTAATATTAGTAGGGTAAATTCTAAAAATTCTATTAATATTAAGGCTGATGTTGAACCTGGTATATATGGTGACTCGAAAGTTAAAGAATTAGAATTTGTTTTAGGCATAACAAAGACACCTCCTACATACAGAGGTAGGCCTATGAGCAATCTTATTAAATACGATCTCAATCCAAATGTTAAAGCAAAACTAATTGGAGAAAATGAAAATCAAAAAGAGGCGCAAAGGTTTTTGACAAAAGCTTTTGGAGTTGCGTTATTTATAATGTTAATAATTTTGCTACTTCAATTTAATAGTTTTTACAGTGGATTTTTAATACTATTTGCAGTTTTAATGTCTACAGCGGGGGTTTTAATAGGTTTGATGATAACAGGGCAGGCTTTTGGTATTGTTATGACAGGTGTTGGAGTTATAGCCCTGGCTGGAATTGTGGTTAATAATAATATTATACTTATTGATACTTATGATTTTTTAAAAACTAAATCTAGTAACATAAAAGAAGCTATAATTAAAACTGGAGCGCAGCGTTTAAGGCCCGTTCTATTAACAACAACAACTACAGTTTTAGGGCTTCTTCCAATGGTAACAATGACAAATGTTGATTTTGTAACCCGTGAAGTTACAAGAGGGTCACCAGATACACAATGGTGGGTAGGACTTTCAACAGCTATTGTTTTTGGTTTAATATTTGCAACAGTGCTTACGTTAATAGTTACTCCATCTGCTTTAATGTTAAGAGAAAACCTAAAAAATTGGTATAAAAATAAAGTTTCTAGATAAAATTTTTATAAACAGTATAAAATATTGTAAAAATATATAAAATCATAATTGATACCAATGTAAGCCACAGCTTTGATATTAAAAATATACAAATAAGAATTAGTATTAGTAATATCCAAGGCTTATATTTTTCATTAAAATTTAAACTTTTGATAGAAAATGTTGGAATTTTACTAATCATTAAAAATCCAACAATTATAATATTAATAAAGTTTAAATAACCGTTATTTAATAAAAAAAATTCATATTCAAAAAATATAAATAAAGGAAGTAAAACTAAGCCTGCTGCAGCTGGTGAAGGAACGCCAGTAAAATAAGATTTATTATCAATAGGTTTATTTGTTATATATATATCCGCAGTAAATCTAGCTAATCTAAGTGCCGAGCATATTACAAAAAATAGTGTTGCAGCCCAACCAAGAGAGCCTAAAGAGTGTGTTGACCATAAAAATATTAATATACTAGGTGCTACACCAAATGAAACAAAGTCACTTAATGAATCAAGTTCAGCTCCAAAATTACTATCTTTTTTTAGCTTTCTAGCAAACCACCCGTCAAAAAAATCAAAAACTGATGCTAAGAGAATTAAATAAATAGCAATTCTCCATTCATATATTAGTGAAAATCTTATTGAAGTAAGACCGCTAATAAGAGAAAATATCGTTACAATATTAGGAATGTACTTTACAACGTAATTATGTTTTTCCATTATTTTCTTGTGAAAGAAACAATCTCATTGATTTTATTTGGATTAGAAATAATTGTCTCTCCCCCAATAACTAACTGATCTTTTGTTATCATTGGCTTATAACTTTCAGGAAGATAAATATCTACTCTGCTGCCAAATTTAATAATTCCAAATCTATCACCTTTAATTACTTCTTGATTCAAACTTAAATCACAAACAATTCTTCTAGCAATTAATCCTGCAATTTGAGAAACAACAATATGTTCTTTTTTTTCATTTTCTATTAATATTATATTTCTTTCATTTTCTTTGCTTGATTTATCTATATTTGCTCTAAAAAATTTACCAGGAATATATTTTATATCAATAATTTTTCCTGATACTGGAATTCTGTTTACATGAACGTTATACAAATCTAAAAAAATGCTAATTTTAATAGATTTTTTTTTAATATTTAATTCCTCTGGTAAATCAGATTCACCTATATAAACAATTTGCCCATCGGCAGGTGAAATTACAACATCATCATTTGGTATAGATCTAATTGGATCTCTAAAAAAATAAAATATACAAATTGATAAAAAGCCTAAAAAAATACCTAAAATATTAAAAAAAGGGATAACAATTATTGTTATAATAATTGAAGAAACAAGGTATACCCATCCTTCGTTATGTATTTTTAAATGCATATCTTTTTTAATATTTTGCTACATATATAATTATGAATATAAAATCTCTAACTATTTACTGTTCTTCATCAAATAATTTACAACCTGAATTTTATGAAATTACTGAAGAAATAACTGAGATAATAGCAAAAAACAAATATTCAATTGTTTATGGAGGTGGCAAAGTTGGATTAATGGGCATTATTGCTAAAAAAGCTTTAAATTTAGGTATAAAAGTAACTGGAGTTATTCCTCAATTTTTGAATACTAAAGAAATAATGTTTGAAGAAATAAATAAATTAATAATAACTAAAGATATGCATGAAAGAAAAAAACTTTTATTTGATCTAGGAGATGCTTTTATAGCTCTTCCAGGAGGTACAGGAACAATAGAAGAAATCGTAGAAATAATTTCGTGGAAGGTGTTAGGCTTACATAAGAAGCCAATTATTTTTTTTAATATAAATAATTTTTGGGATCCAATATTAAAACAGTTTAAAATAATTAATGAATATAAATTTGGAGAAATAAATTTACAAAATATTTATCAGACTATAGACACTACTCAAGAATTAAATCATATTCTAAAATTATGGAAAAAATAAAAGTAGCTAATCCCGTTGTAGAAATTAACGGAGATGAAATGACTAGAATTATCTGGGAATATATTAAGGATCAGTTAATTTTACCATATTTAGATATTAAAATTAAATATTTTGATCTTGGCATTGAAAGTAGAAATAATACTAATGATCAAATTACTATTGAAGCTGCAGAATCAGTAAAAAAATATGGTGTGGGAATAAAGTGTGCAACAATTACACCTGACGAAGATCGGGTAAAGGAATTTCAATTAAAACAAATGTGGAGATCTCCAAATGGTACAATAAGAAACATACTTGGAGGTACAATATTTAGACAACCGATAATTTGTAAAAATGTTCCAAGGATCATCACTAATTGGAATAAACCTATTATAGTTGCTAGACATGCATTTGGAGATCAATACAAGGCGACAGATACAATAATAGATAAGCCAGGTACACTTAAGATGGTTTTTCAACCTAATGATGGGTCTAATGGTTTTACAAAAGATGTATATGATTTTGAAAAAGCGGGTGTAGCATTATCAATGTACAATCTTGATGATTCAATAAAAGATTTTGCAAGAGCATGCTTTAATTACGGTCTTGATTTAGGTTGGCCTGTATATCTATCAACTAAAAACACTATTTTAAAAATTTATGATGGTAGATTTAAAGATTTGTTTCAAGAAATTTTTGATAATGAATTTAAAGATAAATTTATTGAAAAAAATATTGTTTATGAGCACAGATTAATTGATGATATGGTTGCATCTGCACTTAAGTGGGAAGGTAATTTTATTTGGGCCTGTAAGAACTATGATGGAGATGTACAGTCTGACTCTGTAGCTCAAGGTTTTGGCTCATTAGGGTTAATGACAAGTGTTTTGATGACTCCTGATGGCAAGACTGTTGAAGCAGAAGCCGCTCATGGAACAGTTACAAGACATTTTAGAGATCATCAAAAAGGTTTAGAAACTTCAACTAATCCTATAGCTTCGATATTTGCTTGGACACGAGGGCTTCAATTTAGAGGAAAATTTGATTCAAATAATGAATTAATTAAATTTGCAAAAAATTTAGAAAACACATGCATAAGCACGGTAGAAAATGGACAAATGACAAAAGATTTAGCTATTTTAATTAACAAAGATCAGAAATGGTTAAATACCCAAGATTTCCTTAGTGCTATAAAAAATAATTTTAGTTCAATTAATACTAATTAGTTTTTTTTCTATGTATTCCAAACAATTTTGTATTTGAGAAATATCAGATCCTCCACCCTGGGCCAAATCTTTTCGTCCTCCACCACCCTTTCCACCTAAAATATTAGAAATATTTTTAATTTCTTTTGACGCATCAAAAATATTTGAAATATCATTAGACACACCTAAAACAATAGATAATTTTTTTTGATCATAAGATATAATTAATGAGATACTTTTACGTGGATATTTTTGCTTTTGTTCATCAATAAAACTTTTAAGGGATTTGCTTGGGAAAGCTTCAGCAATTAAATAAATAAATTTTATGTCATTAACTTTTTTAACAATAATATTATCAATATTTTTTGAAATAGAATTGTTTAGTTTTAGTTTGTCATAATTTTGATTCAGTTCTTTTATATACAAAGCCTTATCTTCATATGAAGATTTAAATATATATTCTGGGTTTATATCTTTAATCTTTAATACTAATTCATCTATTTGTTTTGTGTGTTGTTTATCTATTTCAATATTAGTTTCTTCCAAATCTTTTATAAACTTTTCTACCGAAATATTAGAGACAGCTTCAATTCTTCTTATGCCAGAAGCAACACTTGATTGATTGGTTATTTTAAAATTACTTATTTCTCCTAGTCTTGCTACATGCGTTCCTCCGCATAATTCTTTTGAAAAATATGAGCCGTTTTCATTTCCCATAGTTATAACTCTTACCTCATCTTCATATTTTTCACCAAACAAAGCCATTGCACCTTCTTCAATTGCTTTTTTTTGATCAATAATTTTTATATCAACACTACTATTGCTCTTTATTTGGTCATTAACAATTGATTCAATGCTATGAATATTTTCTTTTTCTATAGGATAACTATGACTAAAATCGAACCTAAGTTTTTCAGCATTAACTAAGGATCCTTTTTGTGTAACATGGTTTCCCAAAGTTTTTCTAAGAGCTGCATGTAATAAATGAGTAGATGAATGATTATATTTAATTAAGTTTCTGTTTTCGTTATTTACAGATGCTTTTATATTATCATTAAGCTTACATTTTCCATGTATAACCTTACCTATATGAAGAAAATAATTCCCAAATATTTTTGTTGTGTTTAATACTTCAAATTTAAAATTATCATTTTCTAAAAAACCTTTGTCTCCAACTTGACCGCCACTTTCACCGTAAAAAGTAGTTTGATTTAATATAATTACTGCTTCTTTACCCTTTTCAATATTGTTTATTTCCATTCCACTTGATATAATTGCTAAAATTTTGCTTTCAGTTTCTATATCTGTATAGCCAAGAAATTCTGTTGGTTCTATTTTAGATGTTATTTCATACCAAATTTTATCATCTTGAATATCGCCAGTCCCTTTCCAATTTTTTCTAGCTCTTTGTTTTTGATCTAACATTTTTTTATCAAAGGTTTTCACATCTACCTCAATATTTTTACTCTTAAGATAGTCTTGAGTTAAATCTAATGGAAAACCATATGTATCATATAATTTGAATGCAACTTCCCCATCAAATATATTTGTTGAATTAGAAATTTCTTCTTCTAAAATCTTAATACCTTTTTCTACAGTTTCTTTGAATTTTGTTTCTTCATTCAAAAGAGTATTAATAATAAGATCTTTTGCTCTTTCTAATTCAGGATATGATTTTTTAATGCTATCTAAAAATGTAGGAAATAATTTATGAAATATAGGGTCTTTGTTGCCTAATGAATGAGCATGTCTCATACCTCTTCTCATAATTCTTCTAAGCACGTAACCTCTTCCTTCATTTGAAGGCATAACACCATCGGCAATCAAAAAAGAGGAGGATTTTAAATGATCAGCAATTACTCTATGACTTGGACTATAAATTGAATCTTTATTATCACATAGATTAGCAGACTCATTTATAATTGGTTGGAATAAATCTGTAGAATAATTATCATTTGATCCATCTAAAAGAGCAGTCATTCTTTCTAAGCCCATTCCAGTATCAATAGATGGTTTAGGAAGATTAATTCTTTTTTCTTTAGATATTTGTTCATATTGCATAAAAACTAAATTCCATATTTCAATAAATCTATCACCATCTTCGTTATGTGAGCCTGGAGGCCCTCCTGCATATTTATCTCCATGATCAAAAAATATTTCTGAGCAAGGCCCACATGGCCCAGTTTCTCCCATTGACCAGAAATTATCTGATGTGTTAATTTTAATTATTTTATCATCAGATAAACCAGCAATCTTTTTCCATAAATTAAATGCTTCTTCATCATCAGAGTAAACAGTTACAAGCAATCGATTTTTACTAACTGCATATTCTTTGGTTATTAGATTCCATGCTAACTCTATTGCTAAATCTTTAAAATAATCTCCAAATGAAAAATTTCCTAACATTTCAAAAAAAGTATGGTGTCTAGTTGTATAGCCAACATTTTCCAAATCATTATGCTTGCCACCAGCTCTAACACATTTTTGAGCAGTTGCTGCTCTATTATATTCTCTTGTTTCTTTTCCGGTAAATATATTTTTAAACTGAACCATGCCTGAGTTTGCAAACATTAAGGTTGGATCGTTATCAGGTACTAAGGAGCTTGAATGAACGATTTCATGATCATTTTTGCTAAAAAAATTTAAAAAAGTAGACCTAATATTATTTGAATTCATTCAGATCTATTATAACTTGGTAATTACGTTGTCTAATATAAAAAAGGCGTTAATTTTAACGCCTTTTTTATAAATATTAAGTGCTTATTATTTGTCTTCTTTTGATTTTTTATCTTCTGTGTCACCTTCCATCATAGCTTTTTCAACTATGCCAGCATTTTCAAGAATTTTATTTTGAATTTCTTGAGCTATTGGAGGATTTTCCTTTAAGTAATTCTTAACATTTTCTCTACCTTGACCTATTTTATTATTCTTATAGGAAAACCAAGAACCCGCTTTATCAATAATTTCAGCTTTAACACCTAAATCTACCAATTCTCCTAATTTTGATATTCCTTCACCATACATAATATCAAATTCAACAACCTTAAATGGTGGGGCTACTTTATTTTTAACTATTTTAACTCTAGTCTGATTTCCAATTATTTCATCTTTATCTTTTATAGCTCCTATTCTTCTGATATCCATTCTTACTGAAGAGTAAAACTTTAATGCATTTCCACCTGTTGTAGTTTCAGGACTGCCAAACATAACACCAATTTTCATTCTCAATTGGTTAATAAAAACAACTAAAGTATTTGATTGAGCTATAGAGCTGGTAAGTTTTCGAAGCGCTTGACTCATTAATCTAGCTTGTAACCCAGGAAGTGAATCTCCCATATCACCCTCTAATTCAGCTCTTGGCACCAATGCTGCTACAGAATCTATTACTAAAACATCAATACCACCTGATTTAATTAAAGAATCGGCTATTTCTAATCCTTGTTCACCAGTATCTGGTTGAGATATTAATAGTTCATCAAGTTTTACACCTAATTTTTTTGCATATGCAGGGTCAAGAGCATGTTCTGCATCTATGAAAGCACAATTACCGCCCTGCTTTTGGGATTCAGCTACAATGTGAGTAGCTAAGGTTGTTTTGCCCGAGCTCTCTGGGCCATATATTTCAATTATTCTACCTTTAGGAACACCTCCAATACCTAAAGCTATATCCAATCCTAGAGATCCAGTAGAAATAGCTTCTATATCTACATCAGTTTTTGAGCCTAATTTCATAATTGAACCTTTACCATGATTTTTTTCAATTAAATCTACGGCAGCTTCAAGAGATTTATTCCTATTTTCTTTATCCATATTATTATTTTCTATAACTTTTAACTTAGCTTGAGACATTGATTTTCTCCATTATTTTAGTATTTTTTTATTAAGATTCTTGCAAATCATGAATATTTGTACACGTTTTGTTCTTATTTTTAAAGTTCTATTTTTGTTCTTTTTGAAATAAAAGCATAACTAACTGAAAAATAATAAAATTTATAATCCTATTAATCTTGAAATAATAAAATCTTTTGATAAACGGCAGCTCAAAAATGACAAAATTAACAAAAAATTATAAGCCCACTAATAAAGAAAAGTTCATGAATGCTAAAATGAAGGAGTATTTTAGACAAAAACTAATGAATTGGAAAAAAGAACTTCTTGAAGGCTCTTCTGTAACAATTGAAAAATTAAAAAATGAACAAAATTCAGCTCAGCCAGATATAACAGATAGAGCTACTGAAGAAATTGAAAGATCTTTTGAGTTAAGAACAAGAGATAGAGAGAGAAAATTAATTAATAAGATTGATTCTGCTCTTTTAAGAATTGAAAATGGTTCTTATGGTTATTGTGAAGAAACTGGTGAGCAAATAAGTTTAAAAAGACTAGAAGCTAGACCTGTTGCTACACTGAGTTTGGAAGCACAGGAAATGCATGAAAAAGCTGAAAAAAGATTAAATTAATTTTAAATAATATATAAATAATCTAATGAATTTAGATTATTTTGCATATTTAACGCCTGGTGTATTTGTTATAAATCAAGAAAAAGAAGATTGGGGAATTGGTCAAATACAATCTTCTATAAACAACAAAATAACAATTAACTTTGAAAATGTTGGAAAAAAAACTATAGATCCAAAAATAGTAAAAATAAAGATTATTAATATTAATGGAACTAGTTGATCAATTTTTAAGAAAAATAAATTATCTTAGGATATCTGTCACTGATAGATGTGATTTAAGATGTGTTTACTGCATGAAGGAAAAAATGAATTTTCTTCCTAAAAATGAAATATTAACATTAGAAGAAATTGATAGATTGTGTTTTAACTTTATTCAGTTAGGTGTTGAAAAAATAAGATTAACAGGAGGCGAGCCTCTGGTAAGAAAAAATATTATTGAATTAATTAAAAACTTAAATGAAAAAAAACAAAATACAAATTTAAAAGAAATTACTTTAACAACAAATGGCACATTATTAAAAAATTATGCAAAAAGTTTAAAAGAAAATGGAATCGATAGGATAAATGTTTCTCTAGATACAATTAACAATGATAAATATAAAAAAATAACAAGGTTTGGAAATTTAAATAATGTTTTAAGTGGGATAGATGAAGCATTAAAATATAATATTAAAATTAAAATTAACACTGTAGTATTTAAAAATTTTAATGAAGATGAGCTTTTTGATTTAATTGAATGGTGTAATAATAAAAATATTGATCTAACCTTTATAGAAGTTATGCCAATGGATGATACTGATATGCCTAGAAACATGCAATTTGTTTCTCTAGATAAAATATATAAAAAGTTAAATAAATTTTACAATTTCAAAGAAAGTGAGCATAAAACGGGTGGGCCTGCAAAATATTATATAGGTCATAATCTAAATATTAAATTAGGATTCATTACTCCTTTATCAAATAATTTTTGTGCAAGTTGTAATAGAGTGCGAATATCAAGTACTGGAAAACTTTTTATGTGTTTGGGTCAAAATGATTATGTTGATTTTAGAGAAATTATGAGAAATGATAGAGGAGACTCACATATAAAAGAAAAAATTAAATTTGCCTTAAGCGTAAAGCCTAAACGTCATGATTTTATTATTGATCCAAAAATTAAGCCATATATTAAAAGACATATGAATGTTACAGGTGGTTAATGAAATTTCATTTTCTGTCATCTGAAAATCCAGAAGCAAAAAAGGTAGAATTAAAATTAAAAGATTTGTATGGTCAAAATTCTGCTGAAGATTCTAATTATATTATACCAATCGGTGGCGATGGATTATTATTAAAATCACTTCATACTTATAACAAATTAAATAAACCTTTTTTTGGAATAAACTTTGGATCAGTTGGTTTTCTTATGAATAATATAAAAAATGATAATTTAATTGAGATAATTGAAAGTTCAAAAAATTCAAATTTTAAACCTCTTAAAATGATGTCAACTAGTGTTGATGGAAAAAAATGTGAGGCTTATGCATATAATGAGGTATCTATAATGAGACAAACACACCTAGCATCTAAAATTCAAATAAATATTAATAATGAAATTAAAATGAAAGAATTAATATGTGATGGAGTTCTTGTTTCAACCTCAGCAGGAAGTACAGCTTATAATTTATCAGCACATGGTAGTATATTGCCATTAGACTCAAATATTTTAGCACTTACGCCTATTAGTGCTTTTAGACCTAGAAGATGGAGAGGTGCATTGTTGTCTGAAACAAATAAAATTGAATTGTTTATAATTGATAACAAAGAACGTTCATCAAGTGTAACTGCTGACAATATTGAATTTAGGAATATAGAAAAAGTTGAAATTGAGTCATCTAATGAAAATATTTGTACTGTATTATTTGATAGTAAGCACTCAATTGAAGATAAAATATTAAATGAACAATTTAATTATTAATTAAAATTAATTTAGTCTGAACAAAATACACAAATTTTATTTCCATCTAAGTCTCTAAAATAAGCGTAATAATGCTCTCCATGTCTAGGGCCTGGCTTTCCTTCGTTTACAGCTCCAAGCTCTAAAGCAATTTTATGAATTGCATTAACTATTTCTATAGTCTTTGCATTGAATGTAATCATAATGCCATTGCCTACCGTAGCATCATTTTTATCAAATGGTTTCATAATATAAAAATCAGCAAGTGACTTGTTTTGTTCTTTTGAATAACCAACATACCTTTCATCAGTAACAACTCTTGGAATTTCTAAAATTTTAAAGATTTCATCATAAAAATATGAACTTTCTTTAAGATTATTAGTTCCTATAGTTATAAAAGCATACATAAAAACTGATTTGTCCTTGGTAGCCTCGGCCGGACTCGAACCGGCACTCCCAAAAGGGCAAGGATTTTAAGTCCTTTGTGTCTACCATTCCACCACGAGGCCAATTGTTTTTCCCTTTATATTCTCTCATTTTTTATTCACAAGTAAAATCATAAAATATGAATTAAAACAAATTGATCCGAGATTGTGTCGAGGATTCTATTGGGAATTTAGAAATAAGTTGTTTATGAAACTAAAGGCAAACTAATTTGAACTAATGAATGGAAATAAATTAAAAACTAAAATTTGGATTATTTTAATTACATTGTTAGTTTCAGTAATGAATATTAATATTCAAGCCAATGAAGCTAAATACAAGACTAAGCGTGTTCCAGCTGAATGGGAACCGCAAGAGGCAATTTGGATGCAATGGCCTGGCTATTGGGAAAAAGATTATGAATTAACTTTCGCAAAGATGGCTGATATAATTTCACGCTACGAAAAGTTACATATTCTATATAATTCAGATCAAATTTATACAGAAGCACAAGAATCAATTAGAGAAATAGATTCAGACCCACTGCAAAAAAATATTCATTGGCACAAGGTACCCAATAATAATGCTTGGATGAGAGATAATGGGCCTGTTTATGTTTTAAATGATAACGAGTTAAGGATTCAAAATTGGAATTTTGATGCATGGGGTGGTGCTTTTGGTTCAGATATCCCTTTTAATTTAGATAATGAAGTCCCAGATAAAGTTGGTGAGATTCTAGGTTTGCCTGTTGATCACATAGAAATCGTACATGAACGAGGTAACTTGGAATTTAATGGATCAGACACAGTTATATTAAATTGGAGCACCATTGGTGATCCAAGCCGAAATTTGAACTACAATAAACAGCAGGCTGAAAGTGATTTAAAGAATTACTTCGGTGTAACTAAAGTTATTTTTATTGAAGGTATTCCAGATGGAGATCTTACAAAAGGACACATTGATGGTATTGCAAGGTTTATTGGACTAAGAACTGTAGTCGTTGTTCAATGTACAATCCAGTCATTATGTCAACCAGATAGTAAAGATGCTAAGATTTATGATGAGGCAGCTAAAATAATTGAGGAAGCAGGGTTCAGTGTAATAAGAGAACCTATTGAGGGCTTTGTTAAACACAATGATCAAATGTTTGATACTAATTACATGAACTGGTTAGTTGGAAACGGATTTGTAATCGTACCTGGTTTTGGAAATCCAGATACAGATATCAAAGCAAAATCTCGTATAGAAAGCTATTTTCCAAATCGCGATGTCCATCTAATTGAAACGTTAAGTTCTTGGGCAGCTGGAGGTGGGGTGCACTGTCATACAAATGATCAACCTGCCTTTTCAATATCTAAATAAATTTTTATAATTCAGTGTAAACTAACTACAAAGTATTTTAAAAAAGTTTTTGTCAGACTAATGAAATTTTTCCACCCTTTAATCTGATCATATTTTTTATTTCATCAACTACCTCTTGAATATTTTCCATTTCCCAAGATGATATTACTATATTAACCCCACCCTTTTTTTTATCAAAATAAAAATATGGGTAGCTTCCTATTGAACATTTTTTATATTTTTTTTGAATTTTCTCTAAATCTAATGCTATAATACTTTCAAAAAGATTTGTATTTACCGTTATTATTTTTTTAGAAAACCCTTTTTGTATTTTATCAAGTACATTAAAAAACATTTTTTCCATAATTGCAGGCACTCCAGGCAATACGAAAACATTTTCTATTTGATATCCAGGAGCAAATGTCAGAGGATTATGAATTAATTTTACACCTTCAGGCATTCTCGCCATTTTTTTCCTGCCCTCATTAAAATTATTTTTAGAGTAATAATTTTCTAGAATTTTATAAGCTTCTTTATTGTAAACATATTTTTTTTTAAATGCCTTTGATATACTTTTTGAAGTTATATCATCATGAGTTGGGCCTATACCACCTGTTGTAAAAACATAAGAAAATTTCTGCTTAAAGTCATTTACAGTATTTATGATTAATTTCTCATCATCTTTTATCACTATTATTTGTTCAAGTTTAATACCTGACTCAATCAATTTTTTAGCAATAAAATTAGAGTTTGTATCTTTAGTCCTTCCAGATAAAACCTCATCCCCTATAATAATTACACCTGCGGATAAAATTTTCATAATAATTATAATAAAATATTATAATTTTTTACAAATAACTATAATTATTCTATTAATTAATTAATAAAAATATTAATCAGGAAAAACATGGAAAATAATAGTATACCAATACATAAGGATTCAGACTTTGAAGGTATGAGAAAGGCAGGTAAGCTAACATCATATATTTTAGATCAATTAGAGGATTTAATTAAACCAGGTATTAGCACCAACGAAATAAATGATTTTTGTCACAAATTAATTATCAAAAATAATGCTATTCCTGCACCTCTAAATTATAAAGGATTTCCAAAATCTGTATGCACTTCCGTAAATCATGTAGTTTGTCATGGTATACCATCTGATAAAAAAATTTTAAATTCAGGAGATATAATCAATGTTGATATAACAGTAATTTTAGATGGCTGGTATGGAGATAGTTCAAGAATGTTTGTTGCTGGTAAAATTAATAAAAAAAATTATGATCTAATAAAAACAACATATGAGTGTCTTCTTTTAGGAATTAAAAAAGCTTTACCAGGAAATTATTTTGGAGATATAGGAAGTATAATCCAAAAACATGCAGAGGAAAAAAAATATTCTGTGGTAAGAGATTTTTGTGGTCATGGAATTGGTAAATCTTTTCATACCGCACCAAGTGTTCTGCATTTCGGAAGACCTGGTGAAGGAGAAAAAATATTACCAGGAATGTTTTTTACAATTGAACCAATGATCAATATTGGAAAATGGGATGTCAAAATTCTCAATGATGGCTGGACCGCTGTAACAAAGGATAAATCCTTTTCTGCCCAATTTGAACATACGGTTGGAATTACTAAAGATGGCAACGAAATCTTTACTCTTTCTCAAAATAATACTGATTTTCCTATAAAAGGAATGTAATAAAGAGAATAATTAAAAAATGATCCCTAGATATAATAGAATAGAAATCGAAAAAATTTGGACAAATCAAAATAAATTTAAAATTTGGACAGAAATAGAATGTTTGATAGCTGAAAAGCTAGCTGATATGGGTAAAATTCCCAAAAAAGCAGCAAAAGATATAAAATCTAAAGTAAGATTTAATGTTAAGGAAATTGAAAAAATAGAAAAAGAAACAAAACATGATTTTGTTGCATATATAAACAATGCAAGTTCTTATATAGGTGAATCAGCAAAATATTTTCACCATGGTGTAACATCTAGCGATGTAATTGATACTTCTTTTTCAATACAGCTAAATAAAACTGCTATAATTATAAGAAAAAATCTTAAAAATTTAATTAAAACATTAAAATCGCAGTCAATAAAACATAAAAAAACTTTAATGATAGGTAGGAGTCATGGAATACACGCGGAGCCCATTACATTTGGTCTCAAAATGGCTTCATTTTATTATGAATTTTCAAGAAATCTTAATAGATTAGATAATGCTATTGATGAAATTTCTATTTGTGCAATTTCTGGTCCAGTAGGAACTTATAATTCAATTGACCCAAGTGTAGAAAAATATGTTGCTTCTAAATTAAATTTTAAATGTGAAGATATATCTACACAAATTATACCAAGGGATAGGCATGCATATTTCTTTTCAATATTAAGTATAATTGCCTCATCAATTGAAAGAGTAGCTATTGAAATAAGAAACTTGCAAAGAACAGAAATTTTAGAAGTTGAAGAATTTTTTGATAAAAACCAAAAAGGATCTTCGGCTATGCCACATAAAAGAAATCCAGTACTAAGTGAAAACCTTACTGGTGTAGCTAGATATATACGAAGCTCAATTATACCTTTTTTGGAAAATGTAGCTTTATGGCATGAAAGAGACATAAGTCATTCTAGTGTTGAAAGGATACTAGCTCCAGACATAACAATAGCAGTTGATTTTGCATTAAATAGATTAAACGAAATTATAAAAAATCTAAAAATTTATCCAAAAAATATGAAAAAAAATTTAAACTATTTAAATGGGATTCATAAAAGTCAAAATTTACTTTTATTGTTAACTAAAAAAGGTTTATCAAGACAAAAGGCTTATACAATGGTTCAGAAAATTGCTATGGAATCATGGAATAATAACAAAAAATTTGATGAACTAGTCTTAAAAAATAAAGAAATTATTAAATACATAAATAAAGAAAAAATTGAATCTATCTTTAAAAAGGAAGATTTTGTTAAAAATATTGACAAGATATATAGGAGAATAAAATAATTATGCCTATGAAAAAAGAAGATATTGAAACATTGATAAAAAAATCAATATCTGATTGTATAGTTGAAATTGAAGATTTAAAAGGTGATGGAGATCATTATAAAGCTACTGTAATTTCTAAATCTTTCAAAGGAATAAATAAAATTGATCAGCACAAAATGGTCTATAACGCTCTACAGGGTAAAATGGGTAGAGAACTACATGCTTTAATGCTAATAACAAAAACGGAGTGAAAATGGATACAAATACTAATGTAGACGTAAGTCAAAATATAAAAAATGAAATTTCAAATAGTGAAGTAGTCTTATTTATGAAAGGCACACCTGTGTTTCCAATGTGTGGATTTTCAGCAGCTGTTGTACAAATACTATCAGATTTAGGAGTTAAATTTAACCATGTAAATGTTTTAGATAGTGATGAAATGAGAGAAGGAATTAAAAATTTTTCTAATTGGCCTACTATTCCACAACTTTATGTGAAAGAAGAATTTATTGGTGGTTGCGACATCGTAAAAGAAATGAATGAATCAGGAGAACTTTTAGAATTATTTAATTCCAAAGGAATTAATATTAGTCCTTCATAATTTTGAAATCATCAAATTTTTATAAAGGAATTTTTTATACATCTTTAGCTTCATTATTCTGGGGAATGCCTCAGCCTTTATTTTTTAATGAAATTAAATTTATACCAGCTATAGAAGTTGCACTACATCGAGGCTTGTGGTCATTTATATTTTTATTAATAATTTTAGTTAGCTTCGGTAAATTTAAAGAATTTATTAATATATTTTATTCATATAAAAAAATATTTATTCTTTCAGTAACAGCTAGTTTAATATCAGTTAATTGGGCAGGTTTTATTTTTGCAGTAAGCATTGATAAGGTTCAAGATGCATCAATGGGATATTTTATAACTCCAATGATAAGCATTATTCTTGGATATTTTTTTTTAAAAGAAAAAATCTCAATGCTTAAATTAACTTCTTTAATATTAATGCTGCTATCAATTTGTTATTTAATTTTAAGCTTAAAAAACTTACCATATATAGCTATTTTAATTGGTACTACATGGGGCATATATGGATTATTAAGAAAACAAATTAATGTAACTCCGGAAATTGGATTATTATACGAGTCAGCATTTATTGCTTTATTTGCTAGTCCATATTTATTTTATTTAAATGCTTCAAATACTGGTTTTTTTTTAAACCACAGCATTACAACATCTTTTTTCTTAGTGATGACAGGCCTGATAACTATTTTCCCATTATTTTTTTTTAATTTAGGAGTAAAAAATATTTCTTTAGGCTTTGCTGGTGTAATTTTTTATTTAGCACCTTCATTTCATTTCATTACATCAGCTTTCATACTTAATGAAAATATCAATGTTCAAAAAATGTTGGCCTTTATAGTTATATGGATAGCAGTAATAATCTTTATAATTGATGTTTTTAAAAATGAAAAAAATACTAACGTGAATAAAATTCAATCACTAAATTAGGTTCCATAGTAACAGGGTATGGCACATCATGTATTAATGGAGCTCTTAAGAAACGTCCTTTAATTTCTTTAGTGTCAACTTCTAAATATTCAGGTATTTCTCTTTCTTGTGATACAATAGATTCTATGATGAGATTCATTTCTTTGCTTTCATTCTTTAATGAAATTTCATCTCCATCTTTTACTGAATAAGATGGAATATTAACTTTTTTGCCGTTAACTTTAATATGGCCGTGATTTATAATTTGCCTAGCAGAAAATATTGTTGGAACAAACTTCATTCTATAAACAATTGCATCAAGTCTTCGCTCTAAAAGCTCTATTAGTATTTGGCTTGTATCTCCTTTTATATTTGATGCTTTTTGATATATTTTTCTAAATTGTTTTTCTGTAAGGTCTCCATAATAAAATTTTAACTTTTGTTTTGCAAAAAGCTGATTTCCATAATCAGAAAGCTTTCTTCTTTGATTATCGGCACCATGCTGTCCTGGTCTTGAGTTTCTTTTATTATAAGGACTTTTAGGTCTGCCCCATAGGTTACAGCCTAATCTTCTATCGATTTTATATTTTGCAGATATTCTTTTTGTCATTAATTATTGGGGTATATAGAGATAAATTTATTGATGTCAAATCCATTATTTCATGATTTTGGCTGATTCTTTAGCTTTTTATGCATACCCCATAGCATTCGAAGCTCTTTCTTTGTTAAGCCAATTTTATTATAGATTGAATAGATATTGTCGATCATATTACTCTTTTTCTCAACAGGTCTAAAAAAACCCCTAAAATCAAGATCGTTAACCAAAAATTTTATAAAGTTAGAAAGTTCAAGCTTACTAACTTTATCAATATTTGAAGTTGAGATATTTTTTACTGACGAATTATTTGCTAGAAATAGCTCATAAGAAATTACTGAAACTGCATGTGATAAATTAAGTGATTTATTTTTATTATAAGTAGGAATGGTAAATAAAAAATTAGCCAATCTAATATCTTGATTTGACAAACCAGAATTTTCGGGACCAAATAATATAGCTGTATTTTTAAAATTCCTAATTTTTTTTTGTAATGCATTAAAACTATCGTATGTTTTTTTTGTTAAAAAACGTTTTCTATTTGAAGTAGCTATAACTAAATCAAAATTAGAAACTGCATCTTCTAGGTGATCATAAACTTTAGCTCTATTAATTATTTTATCAGCATGTTTTGCTGAACTCTTTGCTTTTTTACTTGGCCAACCATCTCTAGGACTAACAATAGATAATTTTGATAATCCGAAGTTATCCATTGCTCTAGCAGCCATTCCAATATTTTCATAAAGCTGAGGTCTTACAAGTATTATAGTTGGATTTATTTTTTTCAATTTATTTATTTAAATCATTAAATAATTTAAAAGTTATACTATCATAGATAGCATTATAAGATGCATCAATAATGTTAGAAGAGACACCAACTGTTGTCCAGTGCTGCTTACTATCGTCAGTTGATTCTATGTGCACTCTTGTGATAGCTCCTGTGCCTTTATCTGATGATAAAATCATAACTTTATAATCTGTAAGAGTTAAATCTTTCAAAGTTGGATAAAAATTTATTAGCGCTTGACGTAAAGCACTATCAATCGCATTTACTGGACCATTACCAATTCCTACTGTCATTTTTTCTTCATTTTTCACTTCTAATTGCACGGTAGCTTCAGAGTCAGTTACTAATTTACCTTTTGCATTCCATCTTCTTTCATCAGTAACTCTAAATTTATTAAGATTAAAATACTCTTTAATCTGACCAACATGTCTTCTAACAAGAATCTCAAAACTAGCCAGTGCAGTATCATAACTAAAGCCTTCAGCTTCTTTTTGTTTGATTAAATCAAGTATTTGATTAATTTTGTCACTGTCTATATTGATTTCTAATTTGTTTAATTGGCTTATTAAATTAGCTTTACCAGCTTGATCGGAAATAATTACATTTCTTGAATTTCCAACTAATTCTGGATCAATATGTTCATATGTTGAAGGATCTTTAGCTACTGCTGAAGCATGCAAACCTCCTTTATGTGAAAATGCATTTTCACCTACGTAAGGCGCAGTTTTTGATTTAGGCTCATTTAAAAGTTCATTTAATGTATTTGATATTTTTGTAAGTGATTTAAGATTTTTTTCTTGAATATTAGTATGAAAATTTGTTTTTAGTACCAGTGAAGGAATTAATGATACTAAATTAGTATTTCCACATCTCTCACCCAAACCATTAATTGTTCCCTGAACATGTCTAACACCACTATTAACTGCGGCTAAAGCATTAGCTACACCATTCTCAGTATCATTATGAGCATGAATGCCTAATTTTTCTGAAGGAATAGATTTTTTAACCTCTTCAATTATATCTGAAATTTCATTTGGCAAGGTGCCACCATTTGTATCACATAATACTATCCATCTTACTGATGAGTTTAAAGCTGTGCTTAAACATTTCAAAGCGTATTGTTTATTTTGTTTAAAGCCATCAAAAAAATGTTCAGCATCATATATCGCTTCTTTATTTTTTGATTTTAAATAATTAAAACTATCATTAAGCATTAAAAGGTTTTCATCTTCAGAAATACCTAGAGCATTTTTAACTTGAAAAGATGATGATTTGCCAACAAGACATATTGTGGAAGCATTACTGTTTATTAATGCATTTAACCCAGGATCGTTTTCAGCACTTCTTCCAGGCCTCCTTGTCATACCAAAAGCAGTGAATTTTGATTTAGTAAAACTTAAATCACGAGAGAAAAAATCATTATCAGTTGGGTTTGCTCCTGGCCACCCTCCTTCAATATAATCAATGCCTAGTTCATCTAGACTTTTAGCTATTGTCATTTTATCACTTACAGAAAAATTCACTCCTGTAGTTTGTTGACCATCTCTCAATGTTGTATCAAATAAATAGATTTTATTTTCTTCAGTCATATTAAAATTAGCTATTAGACAAATAAATAAATTTTTCTATATTTTTCCAAATTTCCTAAGTAATGTCTCTTTGTCTAGTAAAGGGAGGAAATTTTTTAGCTCAGGCCCTTTGTCTTTTCCTGTCAAAATTAACCTTAAAGGCATAAACAGACCCTTACCTTTTAAGCCTGTTTTGGCATTAATAGATTTTGTCCAATTATCCCATGTTTCATAAGAAAATGGATCCTCAGGAATAAACTCTAACGCAGCTTCAACCAGACTGTTAGGAATATCATATTTTCCTATTTCTATAGTAGCATCAATTGTGTCTAACCAAGTTTCAACATCCTTTAAAAAATCTATATTGTTTTGTGAAAATTTCCATAGTTTTTTTAAATCAATATTATTTTTTGATAACTTAATTTTTGATTTAATTTGCTCATAATCATAAATTTTTAAAACATCTGAATTTAATGATGTAAGTACATTATCAGAAAATTTAGCTGATGAATTTGATATATTTTTCAAATCAAAATTATTAACTATATTATCTATTTTTGTTTCAGGATTAATATCTTCGCTAGATCCAATATTTAATAAATAATTTAAAATAGTAATATTTTCATATCCATCATTTTTTAAACTTTCTATGGATAGGCTGCCTAATCTTTTAGCAAAACCTTTTCCTTTTTGGTCAGTTAAAAATGGATGATGAGCGAAGTTTGGAATTTTAGAATTAAAAGATTCAAAAAGTTGAATATGATATGCTGTATTGCTAATATGATCTTCGCCTCTAATTATGTCAGTTATTTCTTCTTTAATATCATCAACAACAGAAGGTAAATGATATAATAAACTTCCATCACCTCTTATTAAAATTGGGTCACTTAAATTTTTACTATCAAAGCTTACTTTTCCTTTAATTGAATCATTCCAACTAATTATTTTATCTTCTAATTTAAATCTCCAGTGAGGCTTAAAACCTTCTGAAAGTTTCTTATTAATTTCCTCTTGTGATAATCTAAGAGAAGCTCTGTCATATATAGGAGGTTTGCCTGAAGAAAGTAATGCTTTTTTCTTTAGTGATAACTCCTCTTCAGTTTCAAAACATGGATAAATTCTTTTCAAATCTTTAAGCTGATTAATATGTTTTTCATATATTTTTTTTCTAGAAGATTGATTGAAAGTTCTGCTCCATTTTAGTCCAAGCCAATCAAGATTTTCTTTAATACTTATTTCAAATTCTTTTTTACATCTATTAATATCAGTATCATCAATTCGAAGAATAAATTCTCCTTTATTTTTTTGAGTATATGCCCAATTTAAAACTGCTGAACGAGCATTACCAACATGCAATAAACCAGTAGGGCTTGGAGCAAATCTAGATCGCATTTAGTTTTTTGGTATAATGCAAATAGGAATAGGATTCATTTTATGCAAGTTAGGTTTTCTAATTAAACGATATTTTTCATAATATTTGCTATCTTTGTTTAACATAGCCTCCTCAATTTGTTCATAAGTTAAGCCTATTTGATCTTCGTCATTCCTTGAATCATCCCATAATCCATCAGTTGGCTTAGCTTCAATAATTTCTTTATCTATGTCTAATACTTTTCCCATTTCCCATACTTCAGATTTTGTACAATCAGCTATAGGTGAAATATCTACTCCACCATCCCCATATTTAGTATAGAAACCTATTCCAAAATCTTCTACTTTATTACCAGTACCAACTACAAGGGCATTATTAGCTTGTGCAATTTGATATAAAGTTATCATTCTTAATCTTGATCTCGAGTTTGCAAATGCTAATTCAGAATTATAATTTTTCATCTGATTTCTGAACAGCTCAAAAATCTCATCAAGTTCTACAATATGAGTTTTTATATTTTTAAATTTTTTTAATGACCAGTTTAAATGAGAAAGACTTAAATTATGCTGATCAATATTTTGTTTTATAGGCATAGACACTAAATGAGTTGTGATACCAGTCATAGCACACAGTGTACTTGTAACAGCAGAATCTATGCCTCCTGATACTCCAATAACTAGTTCAAAATCTTTTTTACCGTTGGATTGAGCATAATCTTTTATCCAATTTGATATGTGCGCGATTCTTTTATTGGTGTCCATAATTCTAAAGTATTAATTAATTATAAGTTAGAAGATATTTTAGAACCAAACTTATCATCTTTTAAAAATTCAGCTAGTAAAAAAGCTAATTCTAATGACTGAGAAGCATTTAATCTTGGGTCGCAATAAGTATGATATCTATTTTTAAGATCTTCATCAGTTATCTTTTGTAAACCTCCCATACATTCTGTGACATCTTGACCTGTCATTTCTAGGTGAACTCCCCCAGGATAGGTTCCTATTGATCTATGTATATTAAAAAAATTCTGAATTTCTGAAATTATATTATTTAGAGGTCTAGTTTTATATCCAGAATTAGCTTTGATTGTATTTCCATGCATTGGGTCACATGTCCAAACGATTTTTTTTCCTTCATTATTAATTTTTTTAATAATTTCTGGAAGTTTTTGTAGGATTTTATCTGCTCCCATTCTACAAATTAAAGTAACCCTGCCTGCTATATTTTCAGGATTAATAATATCAATTATTTTCAATAACTCTTCAGCCGATGAAGTCGGGCCTACTTTGATACCTATAGGATTGCCAATACCTTTTACAAACTCAATGTGAGCACCATCTGTTTGGCGAGTTCTGTCACCTACCCATAACATATGAGCAGAAACAGCGTACCACTTGCCATTAGTACTATCTATTCTTGTTAAAGCTTCTTCATAAGGCAAGAGTAGAGCTTCATGACTAGTAAAAAAATCTGTTTCATATAATTGTCTAACATTTTTATCATTTATTCCACATGCACTCATAAATGCTAAACATTCATCAATTCGATCAGAAATTTCTTTAAATTTTGCAGCATTTTCTCCTTGGACGAAACTTAAATTCCACTGATGGATTTTATGAAGATTAGCAAATCCTCCTTGAGAAAAAGCTCTTAATAGATTTAAAGTTGAAGCAGATTGATTATAAGCTTGTACTAATCTGTCAGGATCAGGTTCACGAGATATTTTATTAAATTCAATCCCATTAATTATATCACCTTTATAAGATTCTAATTCAACATCTTTAACTATCTCTGTATTTTGAGATCTTGGTTTAGCGAATTGGCCAGCAATTCGACCAACTTTAACTATTGGGCAAGTAGCGCCAAAAGTCAAAACTACAGCCATCTGTAAAATAACCTTAAACGTATCTCTTATATTATCAGGATGAAAATCAGAAAAACTCTCAGCACAATCTCCACCTTGTAATAAAAAAGCTTTTCCATCAACTACATCTGCTAGTTTGTTTTGCAACATTCTTGCTTCTCCAGCAAAAACCAATGGTGGAAATTTTTCAATTTTTTTTAAAATATTATCTAACTTTTCTTGATCTTTATATATAGGAATATGTCTTGCTTTTTTTGACTTCCAAGATTGTGGCTCCCATTTAGTATGCATAATAATTGGCCTAATAAACTATTAGATTCATGAAACAAGTAATTACTAAAAATGCTTAATTTTTCTTAACTAATTTAAGCTTCGAGCGTTCTATTGCTAAATATTTTGAAGGTATGTCTTTATTTATTACACTGCCAGCAGCTATTTTAGCATTTTTATTGATTGTTATAGGAGCTATCAATGATGAGTTTGAACCAATAAATGATCCATCTCTTATTATTGTTTTATTTTTTTGTTTACCATCATAATTACAAGTTATGGTTCCAGCTCCAACATTTACTTTTTTTCCAATTTTAGCATCACCTATGTAACTTAAATGTGAAACTGAAGAAAAATCTCCTATGTAAGAATTTTTTACTTCAACGTAGTTTCCAATTTTAACATTTTTAGAAATTATTGTATTTGGTCTTATCCTTGCAAAGGGTCCAATAGATGAATTTTGTCTAATAATAGCTCCTTCTAAATATGAAAAACTCTTAATTATGTTATCTTTTAGTATTTTTACTCCTTTTTTTATTACCACATTGGATTCAATAATTGTGCCACTTTGAATTATAGTATCAAAACTAAAACGGCACGTATCAGGATTTTGAATTAAAACACCTTTTGAAATAAAATTATTTACTAAATATTTTTGATATATTTTATCAATTTTAACAAAATCTTCTATTGTGTTAACACCGAGCATTTCTGTTTCTGGACATATAATATAACTAAAAGGAATTTTTAATTTATTATAAATTTCAAATATATCAGGTAAATATTTTTCATTTTTTATTTTATTAGTTTTAATTTTATCTAAATTTTGAAAAAAATTTTTAGAATTTACAATCATAACTCCTGAATTGCATAAATTTATTTTTTTCTCTTCTGAAGTGGTGTTGATTTCTTCAACCACTTTTAGAACTTTATCTTTCTGCTTTTTTACTCTTCCATATCCAATTGGGTTGCAAGCATTAAAAGCAATCATTGATGCTATAGAATTATTTTTTTTAAAATTTAAAACTAATTTATTAATACTTTTTATAGAAATTAAAGGTGCATCACCAAATAATATTAAAAAATTAGCACTGTTTAAATATGGCTTAGCACAAGAAATTGCATCTGCAGTACCTTTCTGTTTGTTTTGAATTACAAACTTACAGCCAGTAATTATTTTTTTAAACTCTTTAATATTATCTCTATTACAAACTATAATAACATTTTTTCCTGATATTTTAGTTCCAATTTTATGAACATGAGAGATCAACGGTAGACCAGCAAGATCCTCTAAAAGTTTAGTTGTTTTCCTTTTATACCTTGTACTTTTTCCAGCAGCTAAAATAACTGTAGAAATATTATTCATTAATTTTTATAAATTTCTTAAAATTTCGTTACCAGCATTAATTATTTCTTTTGCTGCATCCGAAGTTACACTTATATCTATAACACCCCTACCTACTGAAAATGTTTCTGCAAAAATTACCTTACTTGATAAGCGTGATCTAGCAATCCTCGCTCCCGCGTACCTCAATCTAAGAATCATTGCATCAGTAAGTTTTGCTCTAGCCATTACTCTATTCAGTATAATTATAGGGTTTTTTCTTTCTTTCTTTGCAAGCTCTAAAAAGGGCAGTGTTGCCATTAAATCTAATGGACTAGGTTGTGCTGGAACAAATACCTTGTTTGATGCCCTAACTATTTGAAGGGTATCATAGGTAATAGACGGAGGGCTATCTATAATAATAAAATCATATTTTCTTTTAATTTTTTTTAATTCTTCATTAATATTTCTTATATCAAAATTGTATGAACTAATTCCAATATCTTCCTCACCATAATATTTTTTTCTTTCTTCAATCCAATAAGTTAAGCTTTTTTGTGCATCAGCATCTATAACAGCTACTTTGTATCCGCTATTACTCCATAAAACTGCAATATTAGCAGATAATGTAGTTTTACCTGAACCACCTTTTTGATTTGAAAATGCTATTACTTTTCCCATTTTATAAAATTAGTATAAATAAATAATTTAACTATTATGACACTATACTAAATAAATAATATATAAAATGCAAAATTCTGATTTAATCAATGGTAAAAAATTACTAAAAAAAGGAAAACTAGTCATATTTCCAACAGAAACTGTGTTTGGTCTAGGTGGCAATGCTACTAATTCCAAAGTTATCAAAAAAATCTACAATTTAAAAAAAAGGCCTATAAATAATCCCTTAATTTGTCATTTTAAAAATTTAACTCAAATTAAGAAGAATTTTTATATGAATGAGCTTGAGTTAAAAATTGGCAAACTTTACTGGCCTGGACCGCTAACTTTAATTCTGAAAAAAAAGAAAAATAGTAAAATTTCACCAAAATTATCTAATCATTCATCTTATGTTGGTTGTAGAATCCCAAAAAATAAAATTGCTATGGAGCTACTAAAAAAGTTAGATTTTCCTATAGCTGCGCCTAGTGCTAATTTGTCAAATAAAGTTTCAGCAACCCGTCACTCAGATATTGATTCTGATTTAAAAAAAAATATATTTGTTGTTAAGGGTAAGTCTAAATTAGGCCTAGAATCAACTGTAATACAAATTAAAGAAAATTATATTAACATACTTAGGTATGGTAGTATTACAGAAGAGGATATCAGAAAAAAAATTAAAAATATAAAAATAAAAAAGCCTATTAAAAATAAATTATCTCCTGGTAATCAAAAAAAACATTATTCACCAAATTTACCCTTAAGAATTAATGTTAGAAAAGTAAAAAAAAATGAATCACTTTTAAATTTTGGAAAAAATAATTTATATTCAAATGTTTATAATTTAAATCTTAGCAGAAAAGGGAACCTAGTAGAAGCAAGTAGAAATTTTTTTCATTATTTAAATTTATTAGATAGAATAAAATCTGCTGGTATAGCTGTTGCAAAAATACCAAATAAAGGTTTGGGTAAAACAATAAATGATAGACTCAAAAGAGCATCTTTTAAAGATAATTAATCAAATCTCTTAGCTTGTAATAAAAAATTGCAGATGAATATATTGGTCTTCTAAATAAATTTGCAGCAGGTATAGAAATATGTTTAATTTTTGCAAAAAGATTAAATCTTTCATCATTGCCCTGAATTTTTTCTGTAATTAATTTACCAGCTAAACCACTAAGCGCTAAACCATGTCCAGAATATCCGAATGCATAAAAAAGTTTTTCATTCATCATTATTCCAAAACTTGGTAATCTATTTACTGTAATTGCTAATGTGCCACCCCAGGAAAAATCAATTTTATAATTTTTAAGCTGAGGAAATACCTTTATCATTCTTTTGTGTACAAAATCTTTTGATTCTTTTAAAAAATATGAAGAAAATGTTTCACCTCCTCCAAAAATTAATCTCCAATCCTCCGAAAACCTATAATAATCAATTATAAATCTTGTATCACAAACAGCATAATTATTATGGATTATTTCTTTAGCTTTTTCCTTTCCTAAGGGCTCCGTTGCTATTACATAATTATTAATAGGCATAAAAATATTACTTTTGTTATTTAATAAATTATCTAAATAGCCATTACATGCCACAACAACTTTTTTTGCTTTTATTGTATTTTTTTTACAATTTACTTTAATATAATCTTTGTGGTCTACTAAGCTTAATACAGGAGTATTTTCAAATATTTTGACATTTTTTTTAATTAATATTTTTGACAACCCAATTAAAAATTTTAATGGATTAATATGGTAGCTGTTTAAATTTAATAAACCAGATTTATATATATCTGAACTGATTTGATGCTTTATTTCATTTTTATTGAATATTTTATATCCATTAAAATTATAATTTTTTAAAAGATAATTTAATTCAATATCGAATTCTTTAAAATCATTATTAAAGCATCCTGCTGATAAAACACCATTTACTAATGAACAATCAATATTATTTTTCTTTATTAGGCTTAGGCATTCTTCTACAGCTTCCAAACCTAAATCCCACAAATCTTTCGCATGAATTTTACCAAGTTTTTTTTCTAAATAAATTTGATCTTTTCTCATTCCTATGCCCAATTGACCACCATTGCGCCCTGAAGCACCAGAACCTATTTTTCTAGCCTCGCATAAGGCAACAGAATATCCCTTATTTGATAAATTAAGAGCACTAGTTACGCCTGTAAGTCCTCCACCAATAATACATATATCAATATTTAAATCTTCATTTAACTTATCGTTCGAATTCAGCGGTTTTATTGAGCTTTTATAAAAACTACCTATTTCATTATCGTGTTGTTCATATGTATTTTTTTTGTTAAAGATCATAAAAAATATGCAAACATTAATATCTCAATTCTTTTACTAAACAAGAATAAGATCTTTAATTTATAAATCAATAAAATGAGAGAAAAATTTGAAAATTGGCTAAATAATAATTCAATTACTGAGGTTGAATGCTTAGTTCCTGATTTAGGGGGTATTGCACGAGGAAAGATTTTACCTACTAAAAAGTTTATTCAAGGATTAAATAATGACAGTCATAGATTGCCACAATCAGTCTTTATTCAAACTATTTCAGGAGGATATGCAACAGAAGATGAAGAGTTGCCTGTTGATGTTTATAATCCTACAGACATTGATGTTATATTAAGACCAGATTTTACTACGATTAGAAGTGTTCCTTGGTACGATGATCCTACTGCCCAAGTAATATGTGATGCTGTAAATTTAAATGGCACATCAGTAATAAATGCTAGCCGCACAGTATTAAAAAAAATATTAAAAATGTATGATGAAGAAGGTTTTGAACCAATAGTGTCTCCCGAAGTTGAATTTTATCTTGTAAAACCAAACCAAGATCCAGATTATCAATTAGAAGTTCCAATTGGACAATCAGGTCGTGAAGAAACTGGAAAGCAGTCGTTTGGCATCGATGCTGTTAATGAGTTTGACCATCTATTTGAAGATTTATATAATTATTGCGAAATACAAAATATTGAGATTGATACAATTAATCATGAAAGTGGATCTGCTCAGATGGAAATAAATTTTCAACACGGCAATCCTCTTGAACTAGCTGACCAAGTTTTTTTATTTAAAAGAACTTTAAGACAAGCTGCTTTTAAGCATAAACTATACGCCACATTTATGGCTAAACCTATGCAAAATCAGCCTGGAAGTTCTTTACATTTACACCAATCTTTATTTAATAAAAAAAATAAAAAAAATATTTTTTACAATAAAAAAAATACAATATCTAACGTTATGAAATATTATATTGGTGGTTTGCAAGAATTTACTCCAAAGTTAATGCCTATACATGCTCCAAATATAAATTCTTATAGACGTTTGTTTGCAACTTGGGATGCTCCAAAGAATACTTATTGGGGCATAGGTAATAGATCTTGTGGATTCAGAATTCCATCAAATGAAGAACATAGCATGAGAATAGAAAATAGAATTTCTGGATCTGATACAAATCCTTATTTGATATTTGCGGCTAATTTAGCTGCTGGATACCTAGGCATTAAGAATAAAATTAAACCTACTCAAGAAACAAAAAAAAGTGTTTTTGGAGAGAAAAAAAGTTCACTACCAAAAAATATGGAAGAGGCAATTTTATTATTTGAAAAAGATGAACAAATAAATGAAGTATTTAATCAAAAATTTATTCGAACAATTGCAGCTATAAGAAGGGTTGAAAACCAAGCTTATCTTAATGTAATTAGCTCATGGGAAAGAGAATTTTTATTATTAAATGTTTAAGATATAGCTATATCTAAATGCTTTAAATACCAGGTCTTAAATTTTTCCAAACCTTTTTCCATTTTTGATAAAGGCCCAGGTACATATTTTTTTGACAATACTCCCTTTTGGTTGTCTTCAATAATTCTTTTATCTGCAATAGTAGTAACATCCCACATCCATTTAATCTCTTCAAGATCATAATCTTTCCCCTCCTTAGCGTCTTTATGTACAAGCCACATAAGCTCTACTTGTGTATGTAATGTGGAAACAGGAATAAAAGTAAACAAAGTAGCAAAATCATTGCACATTAACAAACTGTTAAATGGAGATGTGCCTACAGAGGTATAACCTCGATCATAATTTTTAAACTTTCCCATTAATTTTGAAATTGGTTTTCCAGATTTAGTTTCATTATATTTTCCTTCTTTCAAAGGAGTTCTCTCAGCACTTCTAGAATAATCATTAAATTCTGTTTCTGTATACTCCCCTGTAACATGACCCATTTTTTTTACTTCCAAATTCCAATTTTCTAACATTTTATTAAATTTTTTAGACGATGGACCAGTATTACTGCCCGCTCCATATGCTAAAATATAATCCTTATCATGAACCGAACAATATTCTGGATGCGATGGCTGACAATGATAACATTCATGAAAATTATCTAGAGTGAGTTTCCAGTTTCCTTCAGTAGGATACAATTCTCTATGCGCTATTTTAGCTTCAGCTAATCCATGAAACTCAATAAATTTTCTAGTTGGAGAAATAAATTCATCGAAGTTGTTTGGGTTTTCAGATAAATTAATAAATATTAAACCTTCAAATATTTTTAAGTTACATTTATGCAGATTCCAATCTTCTTTATTAAAACCTTCATTCATTAATCTGGCAGATTTAATAGAGCCATCTAAATTATAGCTCCAAGCATGGTAAGGACAAGTTAGTAATTTTTTATTACCTTCATTCTCTAAACAAATATGTGAACCTCTATGCCTACAAACATTATAATGAGCATGAATTGTATTTTTTTCATCTCGAATGATTATTATTGATTCGTTCCCTATATTAAATAGAAAATAATCACCAAAATTTGGTATTCTTGAAGAATGCCCAACAAAAACCCACTGTTTAGAAAAAATGTTTTTTATATCAAGTTCAAAAATATCATTATCTACATAAAATGCCTGGTCTAATGTGTAGTTAGGTTTTTGTTTTTTTATTAAATTTTTAAGATCACTATTATTCATTAATTTATATATAATATTGATTGAATATGCATTCAATGAAATTTATAATTAACTGATGGCTAACCTTTACCATAAGGATATATATAACTTTGATGAACCAGTAAAAAGCTACTGGGAGACAACAATTGATAGTAATTATTATAAATATGAAAAATTAAATAAAAATATTCAAACTAATATACTGGTTATTGGTGGTGGTTATACGGGAATTTCCTGCGCCTTATCTCTTGCTAAAGATTATAGTGAAGATGTTGTTTTAGTTGAAGCAGGACATGTTGGATGGGGATCATCTGCACGAAATGCTGGATTTTGCTGCATTCCACCTGCCAAGATGTCAGTTGAAGGTATGTTTAAAAAATATGGAAAAGAAGAAACAAAAAAATTTTTTAAAAACACAATTGAAGGATCAAACTTTACAAAAAATTTAATTTCAGAATATAAAATTGATTGTGATGTAACAGGTGATTGTAATTATGAGGTAGCTCCACATCCTAGCTATTATGAATCAATAAAAAAAGAAGCTGATGTATATAAAAACGAATTTGGTATAGAAACCAAAATATATTCAAAGGAAGAATTTGAAGAAATAGGACATGGGGGTGAGGAACAATATGGAGCTTTTTCATATAAGCCAGGTTTTGCAATTAATCCTTTAAAATTCTTATTAGGTCTAGCGAATCAAGCAAAAAAAACTGGTGTAAAAATTTTTCAAAAAAGCAAAGTAAGTAAAATCGAAAAAATTGGAGACAAATATAATATCATTATAAATAACAATATAAATATTAGTGCTAATAAAATTGTTATGGCAACTAATGGCTTTTATAAAGATGACTTGTTTCCACAACTAAACAATAGGATTTTACCAGTTATATCCAATATTATTATTACAAGACCGCTCAATGAGGAAGAGATTAAGTCACATAATTATGTAACTAATAACCCTGTTTTAAATAATAGAAATTTATTGTTTTATTATCGATTACTTAAAGATAATCGTTTTTTGTTTGGTGCAAGAGGAGATCTAATTGGAAGTGAAAAATCATCTGAAATAAAATCAAAAAAAATGGAAAAACAAATGAAAAAAGTTTTTCCTAATTGGAAAAATGTAGAAATTGACTATCATTGGAGAGGTCTTGTAGCGGTAACAACAAAATTTACTCCATCGATAGGAAAGTTAGAGGAGGATGAAATTTACTATAGTTTTGGCTATCAAGCTAATGGAGTAAATACTGCTCCTTGGTCAGGAAATAAGCTTGCAAAACTAATTGTATCAAACAGTAAAAATTTAAATATCTCAAAATTTTTTCAAGGATTACCTAAGACAATTCCATTTCCTAAATTAAGACTATTTTATTTAAAGCTATATTTAATCTATTATTCTTTAATGGATAAATAGATTTATGAGAATACCTGAAAGATTTGAGGATCATGAAGCAAAAGTATAAATATTTTTTTATTTTGTATATTTTTATGCTCTTCTTATTAAGCTGCAATAATAATCAAAATATAAAAGGTAAGAAGGGTGACTTTTCTTTTAGAAAATGTACAAATTGTGAAATATTAGATGATTAAATGAAAAATCCTAAAGAACTAAACTATTATATGCCTGCAGAATGGCATCCTCATGAATGTTGTTGGATGCAATGGCCATATGAAAACCCTAAACATAGTGGGTATGGAGATGTTCCTTCTTGGTCTCATTTTGATTTTGATAAAGGAAGATTAGCTTGGGCTAGTGTTGCAAATGCTATCTCAGAATTTGAAAAAGTCAAAATGATAGTTCATCCTGATGAATTAAGAAAAGCAAAAAATTTATTAAATAATAAAATACAAATTATTGAACTAAAAATTGATGATTGTTGGGCCAGAGACAGTGGGGCAATTTTTTTATTAAATGACAAAAATAAACTTGGTGGAATTGATTGGGAATTTAATGGGTGGGGCAAATTCAAACCTTATGATTCTGATAATAAAATTGCTAAATTTATGATAGAAAATTCTTCTGCAACATATTTTAAAAATAATATGATTCTTGAAGGAGGCTCTATTCATATAGATGGGAAAGGAACGCTATTAACTACAGAACAATGTTTACTAAATAAAAATAGAAATCCTAATTTGTCAAAGGAAGAGATTGAAAAAAATTTAAAAGAATTTTTAAATGTAAATAAAATTATCTGGCTAAAAAATGGTACTGATGAAGGAACAGATGGGCATGTTGATAATATTGCATGTTTTGTTAAACCAGGCAATGTAATAGCTCTTAGTTGTAAAGATAAAAATGATACTTTTTATGATAGAATTAATGAAAATTTAGAAATTCTAAAAACATCAATTGATAGTAGAGGAAAAAGACTAGAAGTTACCGAAATAGAGATGTCTTATAAAAGATTAATCCCTAACGATGATGAGCCAAGTTCATATATTAATTTTTATATCGCAAACGATGGAATCGTTATGCCTAGTTTTGACGATGAAAAAGCAGATATTAATGCAAAAACTATTGTACAAAATGCCTTTCCTGATAAAAAAATTATTTGTATAAATGGGATTGATATATCTATGGGTGGAGGTAATGTCCATTGCATAACGCAACAACAACCAAAAAGTATTAATGAACATAATTAGTAAATCAATCAAGCACTGTACTGATTCTAATGAAAATTATTTCAAACACATGATTGTTGCTATAAAGATAGCTCTTAATCTTTTAATGGCTTCTATTATGGCTTTCATACATGCTATTATTCCAGCATTTTTTGAAAAGGGTGCAAGCAAAAAAATAATTACTTTACATAATTATCTTAAAAAAAAGAATAGGATAAATCATGAAAATTAAAGTTGCTGCTACTCAAATGTCATGTACTTGGGAAATTGAAGAAAATATTTCAAAGGCATCAAACTTAATAAAAAAAGCAGCAGGTATGGGAGCCAATATAATCTTACTTCAAGAATTATTTCAAACTCCTTATTTTTGTATTCAGTATGATGAAGAAATTTTCAAATTAGCACAAACTTTTGAAAAAAATGAAACTCTAGAGCATATGGCAAAACTAGCAAAAGAGTTAAAAGTTGTTCTTCCAATAAGTTTTTTTGAAAAAGATAATAATGCCTATTTTAATTCTATTGCTGTAATTAATTCAGATGGAAATATTCTTGGTGTTTATAGAAAATCCCATATTCCTGATGGAGCTGGGTATTTAGAAAAATATTATTTTAATCCAGGCAACACAGGTTTTAAAGTTTGGGAAACTGCCTATGGAAAAATTGGAATAGGAATTTGCTGGGACCAGTGGTTTCCAGAAGCTGCTCGTATTATGGCTTTAAAAGGTGCTGATATGTTATTTTATCCAACTGCAATAGGAGATGAATTAATGAGCGAATATGATAGTTCAGGTTCATGGCAAAGAGTGATGCAAGGCCACGCTGCAGCCAACATAATGCCAGTGATCGCATCAAATAGAATTGGATCTGAATCTGTGAAAGGTCAGACAAACGGTTTTTATGGTAAATCATTTATTGCAGATAGGTCTGGCAAAATCATAAGTGAGGCTTCAAAAGATAAAGAGGAAATAATATTAGCTGATGTTGATACGGAAGAGGATCATCTTTTTAGAAGAAATTGGGGACTTTTTAGAGACAGAAGAACAGACTTATATAAAGAAATTTTAACACTTGAAGGCAAGCTTAAAGATTAAGATACCATTTGTATTCAATATCAGAAATTTCAGCTTTAAAAGCTTCAATTTCTTTTCTTTTTAAATCAGAAAACATTTTTACATATTCTTCAGTATAATAATCACTACAAAATTTCGAATTTTCAAATAATTCAATAGCTTTTTCTATATTCTTTGGCATTTTTGGGTCGGGGTCTGTACATGCGTTGTCAATTCTAAATTCTGAAGGAGATATTTTATTAACGAGACCATAATGTATTCCTGATAAAATTGCAGAAAGAACGAGATAAGCATTTGATTCTGCACCAGCAACTCTATGCTCTATTCTTTTAGAGCTTTCATCACTTCTTGGAATTCTAAAAGCAACTGATCTATTATTAGGACCCCAGGAATTATTTACAGGAACAAACTGATCAGGTTCAAAACGCCTATATGAATTAAAATTTGAAGCAAAAATTAAAAAATTATCATAAATTGATTTTTGTAAACCACCAATCGCATATTGCAACTCTTTGCTACCCTCTTCTTTAGAACTGGAAAAAATATTTTTATTTGTATTATCAAATAAGCTAATATGTACGTGCATACCACTACCAGTTTGATCAATAAATGGCTTAGAAATAAAACTAGCTTCATAATTATGTTTTATTGCAGTTTCTTTAATAACCCTTCTTAATAAAGAGGAGTCATCTGCTGCTTTTAAAATGTCATTGGTATGATTTAAATTAATTTCAAATTGTCCTGGTGCAAATTCAGAAGAAGCTGTAGATGCAGGGATATTTTGTATTTTGCAATACTTATTTACGTCTTCTAAAAAATCATAGAATTCATCCAGTTCTCTCATACCATAAACTTGATTACCTTCACTTTGTTTTTTGGTCTCATTTGATATGGGAGGCATAGGTCTCTCAGAAATATTTTTCCTTTTCCTAAAAAGAAAAAATTCTAGTTCAAAAGCAACTTTAAAAGTTAAATGCAAATCATCAAATCTTTCTAGAACTTTTGCCAATACATTTCTAGGATCTATAATAGAACTATACCTAGATTCATCTTGTATTGTTATTAATACTTGCCCCAATTTATCTTTGTGCCAAGGCATTTTTGTCAAAGTACCAGAAACAGGATAATAAGTGGCATCGGGGTCACCATCACTAAAACCTCTCCCTGCAGCATCAGGACAATAGCCTGTAGGGTCTAATAAAAAAGTTGAATAACAAAATTGTATTCCTGATTTAAATAATTTTTCTGCATCTTTAATTGGCAATCGCTTACCTCTTATAATGCCTGATACATCCGTTAATATTGCATCTATATATTTTACATCTGGATTTGAATTACAAAAAGAATTAAACTCATCAATTGAGCCAAGTGAAACTTTGTTATATTTTAAACTCATATAAATTTTATATGAAAAATTTAATTGAATGTCTATGTATTTAAATTTAAGTGTTATTTATGGATTTACATTATATATCAGCTACAGAAGCTATTGATAAATTTAAAAATAAGTCTCTATCTCCTGTTGAACTAATAAAGGCTATTATTAAAAGGGCTGAAGAAATCAATCCCAAAATAAATGCTCATAACTTTACCTTTTATGAAGAAGCTATTGAAAAAGCTGTAATTGCAGAAAAAAAATACTTTTCTAATTCAAACATCCTGCCATTAGAAGGAATACCAGTAGCTATTAAAGATGAAGAAGATATCAAAGGTCAGCCTAATACAAACGGTTCTTTAGTTTTAAAAAATCATATTGCTTCAAAAACTATGGTAGATGTTGAAAGAATAATAGAATCTGGGGCAGTTATTCATTGCAGAACAACTACACCTGAGTTCTCTCTTACTTCTTTCACACATTCAAAAATTTGGGGAGTAACAAAAAATCCTTGGGGCTTATATTATTCCCCTGGAGGTTCGTCTGGGGGTTCAGGCGCCTCATTGGCCGCAGGTTGCTCAACATTAGCAACTGGTTCTGATATTGGAGGATCTATTAGAATTCCTGCTTCAGCTTGTGGTTTAGTTGGATTTAAACCTCCTCACGGTCGAAATCCTCAAGAAGCTCCTTTTAATCATGATCAATACTGTGTGGTTGGACCTATGGCTAGAACTGTAAAAGATTGTGCGTTAATGCAAAATGTGATGTCAGGACCACACCCAAAAGATATTACAAGTTTAAAGCCTAAATTAACAATTCCCAATAAATTTGAAAATATTAAAAATTGGAAAATAGCTTATTCTATGAATCTTGGTTTTTTTGAAATTGATAAAGAAGTAGAAAAAAATACATTAAAAATGATTAGTAAGCTTAAAGACTTAGGAGCAAAAGTAGAAGAGGTTAAAATAAATTGGAACAAAAAAGAGCTCGAAGATACTTGTTATAATTATTACGCTCATCTTTTTGCAAATCTTGTTTCAGAATTAATGCCTGATTATGAAGAAGAGCTTACTGATTATGCCAAGGCTTCTGGAATTTCAGCTAAAATTATTAATCAGGCATTAGTAGAAAAAAAGAAAATTAATTTTCCTTCAATGGGTGTAGATCTTGGAATGACTTTATATGAATGCAATAAAGTAGCTGGAAAAATGTATGATCAATTTGGTCCTATAATTCATAACTATGATGCATTTGTATGCCCTACTCTATCAATACCTTCTGTAAAAGCTGATTTAAATTTATTTGAAGATAAAGTATTAATTAATGGAAAAGAAATAAACTCCCCAGATCTTGGATGGACACTCTGCTATCCTTTTAACATGCTTTGTCGTTTACCAGTGCTATCAATACCTTCTGGATTAGCTAGCAATGGTATACCGACAGGTATTCAAATAGTAGGAAAGCCATATGAAGATATTCCCGTTTTTCAAGCAGGGTATAACTTAGAGCAAATAGAGCCTTGGTATAAAACAGAAAAATTTAAACCCAATATATAAATAAATTTTATTTTTATTGAAATTTTCTGAAATTATTGTTCATATACTACTTAATTAATTAATTAATTTTTATTGGGGGTAAAATGCCTAAATATGATTTAGCTAAAAAAATTGTTAACGGGGAATTATCTCGTAGACAAATGATTAAAGCACTAGGAGCGGCGGGAGTGATCACTTCACTTTCACCTCTTGTAGCAAAATCTGCATTCGCAAAGGAACAGGTTGGTCTGTTTACTTGGGGTGGGTATGATGATGATGGTCTTTACAGTGGTTATATAAATAAACACGGTGGAGCACCTGAATATACAACATTTGGAGATGCAGAAGAAGGCCTGCAAAAATTAAGAGCAGGTTATGTAACAGATGTTATACATCCTTGTTACTCAGATCCACCAAGATGGCAAAGAGCTGGTGTTATTCAGCCTATTGACACAAGTAGGCTTGCAAGCTGGGGAGATCTTTTCCCACAATTAACTGGAATGGGTTCTGTTAATTTTGATGGTGCACAATGGATGGCTCCTGTTGATTGGGGAGATACTTCTTTAATTTATAATCCAGACAAAGTTAATTGGATGAGTCCCGGAAATGAAAGTTTAGGTCTGTTATTTGATGATCGTATGGAAGGTAAAGTAGCTATATTAGATTCAGCTGCGGACTCTTGGTACTTAGTTGCTATTTATCATGGCATTGATGTAACTAGAATGGAGCATGTTACAAAAGCTCAAGTTGATAGTGTTTATGAAGCATTAAGAAAAATGAGAAAAAATGTTAAAATTTATACTACTGATACAGCAACTCTAGAACAAGCTTTATTGGATGAAGAAGTATGGTGTGCTCTTGCTTGGAATGAGTCATCTTGGAATACAGGTTTTCCTATGATGAGTCCGAAAGAAGGTACTTTAACTTGGTCTTGTGGGCTAGTTATTCATAAAGACGCTCCAAATTTAGATTTAGCTTATGATCTAATTGAAGCATCTATAAGTGCTGAAACTTCAGAATATTTATTAAATGAATGGGGATATGGTCACTCTAACAAAAAGGGATATGAAACTATATCTGCAGAAGCTCTAGCTGAAAGAGGTTTAGCTCCTGATCCTATTGCGCATTTAGAAGGTGGTAATTTTAGCAACAATCCAACTGATGAAATTACTGATTATATTGAAATGCAATGGGCAGAATTTACTGCTGGCGGTTAATAAATTTTTTTTTATAAATTTGACCCGTAATTTTATTACGGGTCATTTTTTTTTATAACACGTATATCTTTTAAATTAATATTTAAGTAACAATCAGAATTTATTGATAACCCTTGTAAACTTTCTGCGGTTGATAACATAAGTGCTTTATCTACTCCTTCTATACTTACATATACATATGTTAAATTCCCATAAAATGAAGTATTTGTAATTTTACCCTTAACTTGAATATCGGATTTTTTATTATCATTTGAGCTAATGTTTATTGACTTAGGTCTTATACCGGTAACAATAGTATCGTTTTGATTAATAATTGTATGTGCTTGTATTGTATATTCACCTATTCCATTAATTAAAACTTTTACATTCTTGCCATCAATATTAGAAATTTCAGAGTTTAATAAATTTATGTCTCCTATGAAATCTCCTACAAATAAATTTACAGGAAAATCATATAATTCTCTAGGTGGTGAAACTTGTAAAATTTTTCCTTGATTCATTACTGCCACCCTATCAGACATGGTCATTGCCTCTTCCTGATCGTGAGTAACAAAAACAAAAGTTATTCCTACACTTCTTTGTAAGTTTCTTAACTCTATTTGCATCTCTTCTCTTAATTTCTTATCTAATGCTCCTAATGGCTCATCCAGTAATAAAACTTTAGGCCTTTTGACAAGTGCTCTAGCTAAAGCAACTCTTTGTCGCTGACCACCTGAAAGTTGGTTAGAAAATCTATTTTCATAACCTTCTAATTTTACCATTTTAAGAGCTTCACTTACTCTTTGATTCACTTCTTCAGCAGAAATTTTTTCTTTCCTTAAACCAAACTCTATATTTCTTTTTACATTTATATGAGGAAATATAGCATAGTTTTGAAATACCATATTAGTTGGCCTTAAATTTGCTGGAATATCAGTTACATCAGAGCCATCAATTGAAACTGAACCTTCTGATGGATATTCAAACCCTGCTAAAATTCTTAACAAAGTAGTTTTTCCACAACCTGAAGGCCCTAAAAGAGAGAAAAATTCACCCTTTCCAATGTTTATATTAACATTATCTACTGCAACCACATCGTCAAAATTTTTTGACAGATTGTTTATTTTTATAAAATTCTTATCATCCATTATATTCCACCTATTTTACTTTTCTTACCAGAAGGGTTGCCTAAATTCCTTAACCAATAAGATATTATAACTAACAATGAAGTAACCACAATAATTACTGCCCCTAATGCCAAAACATGAGGTAATTTTTTTGGAAAACGCATTTGTCCCCACATATACATAGGTAGTGTTTGATCTGATGAGGATAAGAAAAAAGCAAGAATAAATTCATCAAATGAAATTACAAATGATAATAATAAAGATGCTATAACTGCTGGTAAAACAAGAGGAAAAGTTACACGCCAAAAAGTTCCCCAAGCATTTTCTCCTAAATCCATTGCTGCTTCTTCTAAGTTTTTATCAAAGCCCTCCATTCTTGAAATTAAAATTAATAAACAAAAAGGAGTGCAAAATAAAATATGCGAAATAGTTACTGGAACCAAACCTAATTGAAAACCCATTCCAGTCCAAATTACAATTAAAGCTACTGCAATAATAATTTCAGGAATAACAAAAGGAAGTAAAATTGCTCCATATGATAATTGATGAAATCTAACTTTATATCTTGTAAATGCTTTAGCAGCTAACAATGCAATAAAAGTACTAAAAACAGATGCTACCAATCCAACTTTTATACTATTCATCAAAGCTTTATGTAGTCTGCTAGAATGAATCATTTGATCATACCATTTAAACGTAAAACCCTTAAGCGGAAAAACCATATGAATAGCATCATTAAAAGAAAAAATAGGTAACAGCATCACTGGTATATATAAAAAAGCAAAATAAATTATTGAATATAAAAGTAATGTATTATTTTTTTTATACATCAAGACATCCTTAAACTTACTTTTTTTGTTATATAAGTGACAACTAATGCGACAAAGCTAACAGACAATAACATTAATACAGCTGAAGCTGCGCCTAAAGGAAAGTTATTAGCTCTTCCAAATAGACTTTGAATCATGTTAGACAACATCCTTCCATCAGTCCCTCCTACTAGTTGTGGTGTTACATAATCACCTACTGTTGGAATAAAAATAATTAGTATAGCTCCTATTACTCCAGGCAATGAAAGTGGGAAAGTAACCCTCCAAAAAGTTTGAAATTTTGAACATCCTAAATCATAAGAAGCCTCTAAAAGTGATTTATCAATTTTATCTAAAGATACATAAAGTGGTAATATCGCAAATGCAGCCCAAGCATGAGCTAAAGTCAAAACTACAGCAGTTTGACTATAAATTAAGAAACTTAAAGGCTCATCTATTGCGCCAGAAAACATTAGAGCAGAATTTATAACACCTTTGTGTCCTAAAATTACTCTCCAAGAAAATACTCTTAACAAATAACTCGTCCAAAATGGTAATGTCATTAGTACGATCCAAAGCATTTTATTTTTCTTTACGTAAAAAGCAATATAATAAGCTAAAGGATAGGTAGTTAATAAAGTTACCAAAGTTACTAAAAAAGAAATCTTAATAGAGCGAAATAATAAAGTTGAATAAACAGGTCTGCTAAAGAAATCAGCATATCTGTCTAGAGTTAAGGTGCTATCTATTTCCATCATACTAACTTGTGTATGAAAACTTGTTAAAACCATTAAAAGTAATGGCGAAGCCATTGCTAAAATAACTAGAATTAAAGCTGGAGATAGTAAAGTATAAGCCCTTATACTTTCATGTTTTGAAAATAATTTTCTCCATGTATTTATCATAAATGACCTTATATATTATTTATTCAATTAAGGATTGCAAACCCCTTTTATAAAGAGAATTTGCAATAATTATTCTATGAATTTCACTTGTTCCTTCCCAAATACGATCAACACGAAGTTCTCTATAATATCTCTCAGCAACATTGTCTCTCATATATCCTCTGCCTCCAAAAATTTGAACAGATCTATCAGCTACTCTATTAGCCATTTCAGACGCCATTAGTTTAATCATAGAACATTTTCCATGTAAAATTTTGACATCTTGTTTTGCATCATGTGCTTTGCATATTTCGTACAACATTAATCTAGTAGAAGCCAGTTCATTTACACTATCGGCAAGCATGAACTGTATTGCTTGATAATTTGCAATTTTATCACCAAATGAAACTCTTTCTTTTGCAAACTCTGTAACTTCATCAATAAGCCTTTCAGCTGCTCCACAACATCTTGCTGCTATACCTAATCTTTCATGTCTGAACCAAGAGTGAGTAAAATCCATACCCATGCCTTCATTTCCTATAATATTTTTTTCAGCTACAGACACATTATTAAATCGATAAATACTATGATGATGAGCATATGTATGGCTAAACTTAGGAGTGTCAATTAATTCAATACCTTCAACATTTTTATCAATTATGAAAAGTGCATTTTTATCTTTATTTGGCCCTGATTTAATTTTAGCTTGCAAAAAGAAAAAGTCAGCTAAGTTTGCACTTGTTACATACCATTTTTCTCCATTAATTATATATTGGTCTCCTTTTTTTTCTGCCGTTGTTTCAATTGATCCTTCTACATCAGATCCTGCACCCTTTTCTGTGATTGCATAACATTCTTTTTTTATACCTTTTAAGAGGGGTTGAAGATAATGTTCTTTTTGGTAATCATTAAAATTCTCTTCCATCCAATCCTGAGCTTCAGAAAAACACCAGCATAAAGCATTAGTAACCCTACCTAATTGTTCCCATATTATCATTTGTTCAAACATAGTTAATCCTAAGCCACCGCTTTCTTTTGTTATGCCCATACCTGGCAATCCGAAAGAAATTGCAATTTCACGATGTTTTTTTTCAATATCTTTTGGAAGCTCACCTTCATTTTTTTCTGCATGAACTTCCCAGGGAATAAGTTCATCATTTACAAATTTTTTTATTTTTATCTTCCATTCAAGAGCTTTAGGTGTCATTCCACTATACATAATTTATAATATTCCTTTAAATTGTTTTGGAAAATTTGATTTAACAAATTCAAAACAAATTTTCTTTGATTGCGTTCTATTAAAAGTATCAGGATCTTCTAACTGATCTAACCACAAACCCATTATTAAAGCTTGAAATCCTCTAGCTACATTTTTTTTTGATAATTTATTTTTTTCTTTTTTTATTAAATCTGTAAATATATTTTCAGTTACACTTTGATAGTACAAGTCTCTTTCTTTACATATTTGATGATAAGCAGGTTTATACTTTATTTCACTAAAGAAAGTAAACCAAACTGCAATTTTTTCTCTAGTGCATATTTTTTTACTAAAATCATTTTCTATAATTCCTATTATTTTTTTTCTTGGATCATTACCTGATTTAGAAATACTTTTTTGAAATGAGTGAAGATATTCATTTGAAATAAACTTTAGGGTTTCAATTAATAATATTTCCTTACTTTTGAAATGAAAATTAACAATACCTTGAGATAGTCCTGCCCCCTGTGACACATCCTGCATTGTTAATTCATTTATCCCTTTTTTAGATAAATTTTTAATAGTAGATGAAATTAATTTTAAATTACTATTTTTTTTGTTTTCTAATCTAAGATTTCGCTGCTTCATAAATTTACTAAAACTACATTAGTTTTTCATAAAAAGCTTGATTTTACAAGAAATTTGGTTGAATGGTCATTCAAAGAGATATAAAAAAAACTATGAACAAAGCTAAATATGATGTTGCTATAATTGGAGGCGGTCACAATGGGTTAACTACAGCATGTTATTTAGCCAAAGCCGGCCTTAAAGTGGTTGTTGTAGAAAGACATGATTATGTTGGAGGCGCTGCTGTAAGTAGAGAGCTTCATCCAGGCTGGACATATTCTAACTGTTCTTATGTTTGTAGCTTATTGCGACCTGAAATTTTTAGAGATTTAGAATTGTCAAAGCATGGTTTACAAATTATTCCTTATGAAGGTAGTGCTAGTATGCTTGATGATGGAAGATTTTACGCACATTATCAAGACCATGATTTAACATACCGTTCTATTGCTCAATTTTCAAAAAAAGATGCTGAAGCTTATGATAGATTTGGAAAAGATGTCATGAGGCAATGTAAAATCATTAAACCTCTTTTAAAATTGACTCCTCCTGATCCAACATCTTTTAAACCAAAAGACATAATGGGCTTATTTGAATTTGCTAAATATTTTGCTGCTAAAGATGAATTAGGCGGATTAGGAGAAAAAGAAATTTATGACACCATTAGATTCTGGACAATGAGTGTTAGAGACTATCTCGAAGAATATTTTGAGTCAGATATAGTAAAGGTTCATTTAGCAGGTTCGGCTATTATTGGAACGGCACTTGGTCCTTACTCACCTGGTTCAGCATACGTATTATTACATCATTATATGGGAGAAGTTGATGGCACTGTAGGAGCTTGGGGTTATTCAAGAGGAGGAATGGGTTCAATCACAAAAGCTATGGCATCATCTTTTAAATCAAAAAATGGAGAGATTAAAGCTGGCTCACCAGTTACTAAAATTCTCATTAAGAATAATAAAAGTTATGGTCTTGTTCTCGAAAATGGTGATGAAATTTATGCTGATAAAATAGTTTCAAATCTTGATGTAAAAAGAACTTTTTTAAAAGTTGTTGAAGAAAAAGAATTACCTAGTGATTTTTATAGAGCTGTAAAAAATTTTAAAATTCGAGGATCTTCAGGAAAATTAAATATTGCGCTTGATGATCTTCCTGTTTGGAAAAGTATTCCAATTGGCGATCCTGCAGGAACCGGTGATTTGCACATAACACAGAACATTGAAGAGATGGAGGGCGCTTATGATGATTGGAAAGATGGTAAATGGTCTCAATTTCCTTATGTTGATATGTGTATTCCTAGTATTAATGATCCAACAATGGCACCTCAAGGAAAACATTATATGTCAGTTTTCATTCAATATGTGCCATATAATTTAGCAGATGGAGGGTGGACTGAAGAAAAGCGTAAAGAGTTTGGGAAACATGTAATGGAAAGAATTGGAAATTACTCAACAAACTTCAAAGATATCATCAATCACGCAGAAATTAGAACTCCTAAAGAATTAGAAGCAGAAGTTGGTTTAACTGAAGGTAATATATTTCAAGGTGAATTAACAATGGATCAACTAATGTTTAATCGTCCTGTGCCTGGCTATGCTCAATACAAAACACCTATAAAAAACCTATACATGTGTGGTTCTAGTACGCATCCTGGTGGAGGTGTTATGGGAGCACCTGGGGCAAATGCAGCAAGAGAAATATTAAAAGATTTAAATAAGAAAATGTCAACGCATTACATATGAAAAACTTTGATGTCATAATAATTGGGGCAGGTCACAATGGTTTAGCCGCTGCCTCTTATCTTTCAAAAAAAGGTAAGAAAGTTTTAGTGGTTGAAAAAAATCAAAATGTTGGAGGTTTGGCAGAATATTCAGATTCACTGAATTGTGTCTCTCCGATAATTAAAAAAGAATTAAATATTAATGTGACTAATGTTGATAAGACAACTCACATTGTATCGCTTGAAGACAACCAAAACCATACTGTTCTAGAAGATAATAATGGCAAATTATCTTTTTTAAAAACTAATGCTGAAGAAGAAGATCAGCAAAAATTCTTGTCAATTATTAACAACTACAAATTATTTTCAAAAACTCTTGGTTCGTTTATGTTTCAACAACCACCAAGAGTTAAATCAGGTAAAAAATCTGACTTATTTCAATTAATTTCAATGGGATGGAAAATTAGGAAATTAGGTAAAAAAAATATGCGCGAACTGCTTAGAATAATAGGTTTAAATATAGCGGATGATTTAGAGGATAATTTAAGCAATAATAACTTAATGGGTTTGCTATCCCATGAAGCGGTTTTGGGAACAAACTTAGGACCAAGATCTCCAGGCTCTATATTAACTTTACTATATAAACAAGCCACCAATAACAATATTTTTAATTTAAAAAAAATAGAGGTTGCAGAATATATTAAGCAATTAGAAGATTGCTGTAATAAAAATATGGTCGAAATTATTAAATCATCTGAAGTAAAAAAAATATTAACTCAAAATAACTCAGTTACTGGTGTTCAATTAACAAATGGAGAGGTTTTTGAATCAAAATATTTAATGTCTAATGCTGACCCTAAGACAACTTACTTAAATTTATTAGGTGCAGAAATTTTAGATACTGATTTTATTAGAAGAGTGAAAAATTTTAGAAATAAAGGGAATGTCGCTAAACTTGAGTTAGTATTAGAAAATGAAATTAATATTAATAATATTGATAAAAATATGTATGGAAAATTTATTTATGCACCAAATATTAAATACATCGAACATGCATTTAATGCCAATAAATATAACAAATACTCTGATAATCCATGTCTCGAGTTTTACGTTAATCAAAATACCATATCAGCTAATGTTTATTATGTTCCATATTTGCTAAACTCTCATCATGAAGAAAATAAAATTATTAAAAGATGTGTGTCAATTTTAAGTAAATTTATTCCAGAAATGAAAATTGCAAAACAAGAACTCACTACTCCTAATAAAATGGAAGAAAAATTTAATATAGGGGGTGGGCATTGGCATCACGGTGATTTAGAAATAGATCAATTATTAATGATGAGACCTTTTTATGGATCATCTCAATATTCCACACCTATAAATGGCTTGTATTTATGTAGTGCAGGTACTCATCCCGGAGGGGGGTTAACTGGTATCAATGGTCTTAATGCTGCTAAAAAAGTTATAGAGGAATTAAAATAATGAATACAACAAAAATATCATACAAAAAACCTCTTTTAGAAACACCTTTTCACGAAAGAACATCAGAGCATTGTTATTCAAATGATTGGTATCGATGGGCTGGATATAAAGTAGCAAAAGAATATTCATCAACAGAACTTGAATATACTTCGATGAGAAATACAGCTGGAGTAATAGATATTACTCCTATGCATAAATATGATATTAAAGGTGAGGATGCTAAAAATTTTATTAATAAATTAATTACAAAAGACATTTCTAATATTCAATCTAATCAAGTTGCTTACGGCATATGGTGCAATGAAGATGGAATGGTAATTGATGATGGAACAATATTTTGCTTTAATGAAAATCATTTTAGAATTTTTTGTGCTGAACGTAATCTAAATTGGTTTTCTGATACAGGAACTGGATTTAATGTAACTATTGAAGATATAAGTTCTTCAATTGCAGCTTTAGCCTTCCAAGGCCCTTTATCTTGTAAGATTTTAAATTTATTACAAGTAAAAAACATAGAAAACCTAAAACCATTTCATTTTGATAGTTATAAAATTGAACATCATAATGTTATAATTTCCAGAACAGGTTTTTCTGGAGACTTAGGTTATGAAATATGGTGTGATCCTTCTCAAGCCATTGATGTATGGGATAATTTATTTAAATTTAACAGAGATTATAAAGTACTCGCAGCTGGAATGAATGCACTTGATATGGTGAGAATTGAAGCAGGATTTATCCAACCAAATGCAGATTTTATGTCTGCAGAACAAGCTTTAAGACCAAATAGAATGAGAAACCCGTATGAATTAGGTTTAGGTTGGTTAGTAAATCTAGATAAAGAGTATTTTACTGGGAAACAGGCTTTAATTAGACACAAAGAAAAAGGGCCTGAAAAAAAACTTGTAGGATTGGATGTTGAGGGAGATAAGCCTGCTGTTGGATCTGTCCTCTATGATAATAGTAAGAAAAATATAGCCAAAGAAATTGGTATAGTGACAGCAGCAATGTGGTCCCCAGTTCTTAAATCTAATATTGCAATTGGATTTGTTAACAAAGAATATTATAAGTTAGGATCTAATGTTTATGCCGAAATTTACCATCCAGAAGAATTGGATTATAGAAAAATTTGGGCTGAATGCAAAGTGGTAAAAAAGCAATTTTTTAACAATCCAAGAAGGAATGCTATACCTGCATTTATATAGGATATATATTATATGGAATTTAATCTTTCAGAAGAACAGAATCTTTTAATAAATACTACTAAATCATTCGTAAAAGCAGAATTATTGCAACATGAAGAACTATTAGAAAAAACAAATAATTTACCAAAAGAATTGTATGATGAAATTAAGAAAAAAAGTATTGAAGCAGGATTATATGCTTGCAATATGCCAACTGAACATGGTGGTGGTGGCTTAAATGCTTTTGATTTAACCTTGGTTGAAAAACATCTTGGATTTGCATCACTTGCTTTAGCAGAAATTGCTTGGAGACCACAAAATATCTTAATGGCCTGCGAAGGTGAACTAGTAGATGAATACTTAAAACCGACTATTACAGGAGAGAGAAAAGATTGTATTGCTATGACTGAACCTGGCGCTGGTTCAGATTTAAGAGGTATGAAAACGAAAGCAGTTAAAGATGGCAATGATTGGATTATCAATGGAACAAAACATTTTATATCTAATGCTCACATCTCTGACTTTGTTGTTCTTTTTGCTTCAACAGGTGAAGATGATAAAGGTAGAAATTTACTTTCTTGTTTTTTAGTTGATTTAAAACAAAAAGGAGTTGAAGTTGCTAAAGGATATGACTGTGTCTCTCACAGAGGATATGTAAATAATATTATACATTTTAATGATTGTAGAATTCCTGGAAAAAATATTCTTGGAGAAAAAGATAAGGGTTTTGAATTAATGAATGTTTGGTTGGAAGCTACTAGATTAACTGTAGCAGCTACTTCCGTTTCTAGAGCGGAAAGAGCTTTTGATATAGCATTAGATTGGTCTGCAAATAGAAAGCAATTTGGTAAAGTCATTGGTAAATTTCAAGGTGTTTCATTTAAATTAGCTGATATGGCAACAGAAATTAAGCTAGCAAATTTAATGTTAATGGAATCAGCCTGGAAAATTGATCAAAACACATTAACATCTCAGGATGCTGCTATGACAAAATTATTCTGCACAGAAATGGTTGGTAGAGTTTCAGATGAAGCAATTCAAATTTGTGGTGGAATGGGTTTAATGTCAGATATCCCTCTTGAAAGAATATGGCGAGATGCAAGAATAGAAAGAATTTGGGAAGGAACAAGTGAAATTCAGCGTCATATTATTTCACGTTCTCTTCTAAGACCACTTGGAGCGTAATCTTTGAATTTAAAAAAACTTTTTAGGCCAAAAAGCCTCGCTTTAATTGGAGGATATTGGGCTGATTTTGTTTACGATGGTAACAAAACTATTGGTTACAAAGGTAAAGTTTGGCATATTAATCCTTCAAGACAAAGTTCCAAGACAAAAAAATATTATAAAAATATTAGAGACCTCCCAGAAGTTCCAGATTGTGTTTATCTTGCTGTTTCAAGCGACCAAACAGTTAAATTAATTAAAGATATTTCTGATTTAGGTGTTGGAGGAACAGTATGCTTAGCCTCAAGATTTTCTGAACTTAATTCTAAAGAAGGAAAAGACAAAACTACTAAGCTAATTAGAAATGCAGGTAAAATGCCTTTTTTAGGACCAAATTGCTATGGATTTATAAACTACCTAGATAAAATTTCTGTATGGTCAGATCAAGTTGCGGGCATGCCAGTTAAAAAAGGTGTCGCTATTATTTGTCAAAGTGGAACAATTGGCAACACTATAAGCTTCAACAATAGATCATTGCCAATTGGTTACATTATTTCACTGGGTAATCAGGCACAAATAACTATAGAAGATGCTATTAACTATGTTCTTGAAGATAAAAGAGTGACTGCGATTGGAATTTATGCTGAAAGTTTTACAAATTCAGAAAAATTAGTCACAGCCTTTAGAAAATCAAGATTAAAAAAAATACCTATAGCTCTAGTTAAAGTAGGAAGATCTAAAATTGCCTCTAAAACAATTCTTACACATACCGGTTCACTAAGTGGAAAAGAAAATATTTATGATTCTTTGTTTAAAAGAATGGGCGTCACTCGATGCAATACATTAGGAGAATTATGTGAAATATTGAAATTATTTCATACTCATGGAGTTTTAAAAAATAATAAAATATCAATCATGGGACCTTCGGGTGGTGATATGGCTATGATAGGAGATGTTGCGGAAAGATTAAATTTAAACTTTGAAAAAATACCTACAAAAATAAAAGCTAAATTGAAAAAAGTTAATCACCCAAGTGTAATAATTTCTAACCCATTTGATTTACAAACATATAATTGGAATGATCCTGATGACTTAGAAAAAACATTTAAACTTATGTTTAAAACAAATTTTGGAATAAATGCACTAATGTTAGATTTTCCAAATATTGAAGATTGTGATACTAAGGAATGGGATGCAATTGTTGATAAATTTATTAAATCTTCTAAAGTCAAAAAAAACGGTGCTATTATTTCCTCACTATCAGATACTTTACCAAAATATTTGAGAGATAAATGTCTTAAGTCTGGAGTAGTGCCTCTTCAAGGCATGTATGAAGGATTACTAGCAATTAGTAATTCAATTAAGGTTGCAAAAGCATGGAAAAATATTTCTGAAATAAAAATACCAAAAACTATATCTAAATTTAAAAAGAAAATAAAAACTTATTCTGAATACGAATCAAAAATAATTTTAAAAAAATATGGAGTACCTATACCAAAGTCTTTAATCACAAATAAACAAAATCTATTACGTGATTACAAAAAAATAGGATTCCCTTTAGTAGCAAAAATTAATTCTAATAATATCTTTCATAAAACAGAAATAAATGGAGTTTTTACAAATATTAATAATGAAAAAGAATTAAGACAAAAAACAAGAAAATTAAAAGGAAGTATATTGTTAGAAAAAATGATTACAAATCCTGTTTTTGAAATAATTATAGGAATAAAAAACGACAATGAATTCGGACCCACTATAATTATAGGTGCTGGTGGAATATACACAGAATTATTTAAAGATACGACTACTCTTCTTTTACCTTTAAATAAAAAAATTATTTTAGAAGAAATAAAAAAACTAAAATTTGGAAAAATATTATTAGGTTTTAGAGGAAAACAAGGTGCTGATTTAAGTGCCCTTGTTAGTGCAATAATAAAAGTCTCTAAATTTGCTGAAAAAAATTCTGATAAAATTTCAGAAGTTGATATAAATCCACTAATAGTTTGCAAAAAAGGCAAAGGTGTATTTGCCGTTGATGCATTAATACATTACTTTGATTAATTATAATTATGGAAAATCCAATTAAAACAAAAATTGAAGGATCAATCTTAGAAGTTACAATTGATCGACCAAAAGCAAATGCAATAGATGCTAAAACAAGCATTATCTTAGGCGATGTATTTGCTGACTTTAGAGATAATCCGAAACTAAAAGTAGCTATAGTAACGGGTGCAGGCGAAAAATTTTTTTCTGCAGGATGGGATTTGAAAGCTGTAAATGAAGGAGAAGAAGCAGATACAGATTATGGTGTAGGTGGATTTGGAGGATTACAAGAATTACCAAATATGAACAAGCCTATTATTGCTGCTGTAAATGGAATAGCATGTGGTGGTGGTTTTGAAATTATGATTTCTACAGATATTATAATCGCTGCTGAGCATTCTACATTTGCACTACCTGAAATTAATGTTGGAGTTGTGGCAGATGCTGCTACAATTAAATTACGACGACGTATACCATATCACGTAGCTGTCGAGTTCTTAATGACTGGAAGGTGGATGGATGTAAAAGAGGCAAAGCACTGGGGTTTAGTTAATGAAATAGTTAATAAAAATAACTTATTAAAAAGAGCTTGGGAGATAGCTACTAAAATTTCAAATGGCCCTAATTTAATTTATTCTTCCATAAAAGAAGTTCTAAGAGAAACTGAAAATGAAAAAGAGATACCTTCATTTAAAGTTTTAAGATCATTGGAAAGTGTTAAAAAAGTATATGGAAGCGAAGATTTGAAAGAAGGAGCCTCATCATTTGTTAAAAAAACTGATCCTAATTGGAAAGATAAATAAATAAAAAAATAATTTCATTGAATGAGCATTCAGCGAATGTTACTATAAGGCAATGAAAAACGATTATATTAGTGAAATTCATAAAAAAGACAAATTGGTTTTACACCCATATGAAGATATGGAAAGTAGGGGAACATATGATCGAAAACTCATTGTAAATTCTGATAATATTTACCTATATGATGAAAATGGTAAGGAATATATTGATGGACCAGGTGGTATGTGGTGTAACAATATAGGTCATGGAAATAAAGAAATAGGTGAAGCTGTTAAAATACAACTTGAAAAAATGGAATATTGTAGTCCTTTTTCAGAATCCAGTGAAATTTCTGCTGAACTAGCCTCTGTTTTATCAGAGCTATCTCCTGGAGATCTAAATACAGTCTTCTTCACAACAGATGGTTCTACAGCCAACGATACCGCTCTTCGATTCATTATGTTTTATAACAACATATTAGGCCGACCTAATAAAAAACATTTTATTACTAGAGATAAAGCTTATCATGGAAGCACATATCTAACAGGTTCAATAACAGGAAAAGATAGAGAAAAAAATAATTTTGATTTTGAAAAAAATTTTATTCACCATTTAAGCTCACCGCTTCCCTACAGAAGAAAAGATAATCAAACAATTGAAGAATTTTGTGATGAACTAGTAAAGGAATTTGAAGATAAAATAATAGAACTAGGATCAGAAAATGTTGCCGCCTTTATTGCTGAACCAGTTATGGCTTCTGGCGGATGTATTGTACCACCAGATGGATATTTAAAAAGAATTTGGCAAATATGTAAAAAGTACGATGTTTTATATATATCTGATGAAGTTGTTACAGGATTTGGAAGAATGGGTCATTTTTTTTCATCTAAAGAAGTTTTTGACGTAGTTCCAGATATAATAACTTGCGCAAAGGGTATTACTTCAGGATATATGCCGTTAGGAGCTGTTTTGTTTTCTGACAAACTTCTTAGTGACATAAAAAAAGAATCTGCTCTTTTTTTTCATGGATACACTTATTCAGGGCATCCAGCATGTTGTGCAGCTGCATTAAAAAATATTGAAATTATTAAACGCGATAAAATCCTTCAACATGTCAAAGAAATAGAGCCATATTTTCATGAAAAATTAAAAAATTTGTATGAATTACCAATTGTTGGTGATGTAAGAGGCAAAGGATTAATGGCGGGAATAGAATGCGTAATAAATAAAGACAGTAAAGAAGCACTAATACTAGATAAGGCTATAGGATCTAGAATTGATGAAGAATCAATAAAATTAGGATTAATTATTCGTCCATTATATCATATTTGTGTTTTATCCCCTGCATTAATAATTACAAAATCACAAATCGATACACTTGTTGAAAAATTATATACTGCAATTCAAAATTCTCTTAAACAACTTGAGGTAGAAGGTCTTTGGAAAGACTAATACTGCATAATGTTTTCAGCAATTAAAAACTATGCAGATTTTAGCACTGTAAATTCTAGCATTAAATATTTATCAGTAGTTGCTTTTTTTACTGGAGTTGTTTTAGGATATTTTTTTACGATTATAGTAATTTTACAAAAATATGCAGGCTATTCTGAGTTTACAATTGGAATTGTTGCTTCTTGTTTTTCTTTTGGATTAATGTCTGCTGGTTTTGTAGTCACCAAAGTACTTAATAAGCTCGGTTTGTTTTCAACTTTAATATCATCTGTTTCTTTGCAAACCTTGTGTATAATTTCGATGTTTGCATATTTTAATCCAATTAATTTTGCAATTTGTCATTTTATTATGGGTCTTATGGGAGGAATGAATTGGATGACTATGGATGCTTGGGCAAATATAGTTTCTAATAATAAAAATAGAGGAAAGGCTATCGGCTTATATAATTCTGCAATTTCTATAGGATTTGGTGTTGGCCCCTTAATTGTAGCTTTTTATGGAAGTGCTGGAAATTTACCAATTATAATTTGTTTGTTATTAATGACTCTAAGAATTTTTTCTATAATTTTAATTAAAAAACATATTAATGAGGTAGAAATACCGAGTCATAATAATAAAATAAAATTTTCTTATATTCTGCTAAGTCCTTTTATTTTTATTGCTATATTTGTTGCTGGCATAAATGACTCTTCTTTTGGTGCTCTTTTTCCTGCCTTTATGATAAATGAATTTTTTTCAGACAGACAAATTGGTTTATATTTTTTCTTAGGAGCATTTGTAGGCGTGCTAACACAACCATTAGTGGGAGCTTTATCTGATAAAATAGATAAAAGGAAATTTATATTTATTCTTCTATTTGGTAATATTATATGGCCAATTTTATTACTAAAAATATTTGATTTGAATATATCCGTTTATTTATCAGTAATAATATGGGGATGCTCCAGCATTAGTCTATACACTGTTACATTGGCCTATTTAGGCGAAAGATTCGATATCAAACAAATAGCTATTGTTACTTCAGTTTTTATAATAATCTACGAACTAGGTGAGTTTATTGGTCCAATATCAGTGGGTTTGGTTATGGATCAAATTGGCAATAAAGGATTTATTTATAGTCTATTAATTTTTACTAGTTTTAGTATTATAATCGGGTTTATTCGATCGTTTTTAAAAAATGAAAATAAAAATTATTAAAGCAAAAAAAGGAAATGTTAAAGAAGTGGGATTTCTTTTTGATTTGTACAGACAGTTTTATAAATATAAACCTGAACTAAAAAAATCAACCAAATATATTAAAGAAAGAATATCAAAAAAAGAGTCTACTATTTTTTTATGTTACTGTGAAAATGTTCCTGCTGGTTTTGTTCAGCTTTATGAAACATTCGACTCTCTAAATGTTAACAAGAAATTAGTTTTATATGATTTATATGTAAAGAAAGAATTTAGAAAAAATGGAATAGGTAAATCCTTAATGAATGTAGCTAAGAAATTTGGGCATAAAAAAAAGATAAAATTAATAGAATTATCAACTGCTATAAAAAACAAGAAAGCTCAATCATTATACGAATCTCTTGAATATAAACGAGATAAGGAATATTATAGTTATTATCTTGAATTATAAATATTATGGAAACTGTTAAATTCAAAGAAATGAAAGATGGCGACAAAGAAGATTATGAACTTCTCGCTAAATTTGAAGATAAATATATTGAAGGTACTGCAGATAGAGTTATTCGAATTTTAAAAGGATTAGATTCCTCTTTGGGAGGTTATCAAATTTCTAGACTCGAACACTCATTACAAACTGCTTCAAGAGCTTTAAGAGATAAAGCGGATGAAGAAACTATTGTTGCCGCTTTGTTGCATGACATTGGTGATGAAATAGCCCCATTAAACCATTCAGAAATATCAGCAGCAGTATTAAAACCATTTGTTTCAGAAAAAACTCATTGGATTGTTCAAAAGCACGGACTTTTTCAATCTTATTATTATAATCACCACTATGGACAAGACAGAAATTTAAGAAATAAATTTAAAGGTCATCCCTTTTATGAAGATACTTTGAACTTTTGTTCCAAATGGGATCAAAATTCATTTGACCCTAACTATGAAACTATTCCATTAAAAGATTTTATTCCAATGGTCTATAGAATTTTTAAACGAGAACCCCATAAACATGTCTACTTAGGCTTGTAATTTATTTTTTTAATTTTCCTAACAAGCTTAAATTACCTGGTTTGAACTGATCTTTATGACTATCTATAAATTCTTGTATTAGTTTTCTTTTAGAGTCTTCAAACTCAGTAACTTTTCTAGTGCTTAGATCCACATATAAAGAACAAACTTCCGTTGTTGCCGCTAAATATTTTTCTGACTTATGAATCATTTCAAGTTTATAAACAATTCGCTTCTTATCAAAATCAATAAAAAGTAAATTCATATCAACCTCGTCACCTACCTTAACTTCCATGTCATATGTTGTATGAGATTCCACTGCAAATGTTGTTCTTTTTTCAATTTTAGCTGAGTCCTCTCCTATGTTAAACTTTTGAAGAAGTACTTCCCATGATGCATCAAACAAATGAATGTAAAATGCTAGATTCATATGCCCATTGTAATCAGTCCACTCTGATTTAACTCTTCCTGTTTTTAAAAATATAGACACTTGTTAATTTCCTAATTCTGAGATACATTATTTTTAATTAAAAATGAATAATGAAGTTATTATAAGTTGTGCAGTTACTGGATCTGGAGATACTGCTAAAAAACACCCTAATTTACCAATAACCCCAAAACAAATTGCTGATGCAGCAATTGAAGCTGCAAAATCTGGCGCTGCTGTTGCTCATATTCACGTTAGAGAGCCAGACGGTAAACCAAGTAGAAATCTTGAATACTATAAAGAAGCTGCTGATCGAATTAGGTCATCAGGTACTGATGTTATAATAAACTTTACTACAGGTATGGGTGGAGATTTTGAAGTTGGCGAAGGTAAAGATCCATTAAACCCTATTGGACCTAATACAGATATGATTCATGCTCTAGATAGACTTGAACATGTAGAACAGTTACTCCCTGAAATTTGCACTTTAGACTGTGGGTCATTAAATTTTGGCGATAGTAACATGACCTTTATTCATACACCTGTTCAATTAAGAGCTGCTGCAAAAAAAATGCAGGAATTAGGTGTAAAACCAGAAATGGAAGCATTTGAAATGGGCCACTTATGGTTTGCAAACCAACTATATAACGAAGGTTTGGTTGATGACCCTCCTTTGTACCAAATATGTTTGGGAATACCTTGGGGTTCACCAGCAACAACAAGTGCTATGAAAGTAATGGCGGATATGATTCCTACCGAAGGCGTTTGGGCTGGATTTGGTATAGGTAGACACCAAATGCCAATGGTAGCTCAAGCAGTTATATTAGGTGGAAATGTAAGGGTTGGATTAGAAGATAATTTATATTTGGAAAAAGGAGTATTTGCATCAAATGGGCAGTTGGTAGAAAAAGCGGCTCGAATAGTAAGTGATCTAGGTGCTAAAATTTTAAGTCCTGAAGATACGAGAAAAAAACTAAAATTAAAAAAACATCATTAACTATAAATAGTGAAAGCTGAATTTAAAAATATAGCTATAATTGGATCAGGCGTCATTGGCGCAGGTTGGGTAATAAGACTTTTATACAATAAAAAAAAAATTTTTGTTTATGATCCAAGCATAAATCAAAAAAAATATTTAATATCAGAAATAAAAAGGACAAATTTATTTTTAAAGAAAATTTATAAAAAAACCTACAATTTAAATAAACAATTATTTTTTTGTAAAACAATTAAAGAAGCCGTAATAAATGCTGATTTAATTCAAGAAAATACACCTGAAAATTTAAATATTAAAATTAAAATTATAAAAGAAATTAGCACATTTGCTAAACCCAATAGTATAATTGCATCTAGTTCATCTGGATTATTACCTTCAAAAATACAAAGCAAATGTTTGTATCCAGAAAGACTAATTATTGCGCACCCTTTTAATCCCGTATATTTACTTCCGCTTGTTGAGCTGGTAGGTGGAAATAAAACTAAAAAAAAATATATAGATCAGGCTAGGCATTTTTATAAAAATATTGGAATGCATGCATTAGTTTTAAAAAAAGAATTACCTGGTTATTTATCTGATAGATTACAAGAGTCTATGTGGCGAGAATCATTACATATAATAAATGAAAACTATGCTTCAACCAAAGATTTGGATGAGGCAATAATCTATGGACCTGGATTGAGATGGGCTTTAATGGGAACATTTCTAACTTTTCATCTTGCAGGAGGAAAAATGGGAATGGCACATATGTTAGAGCAGTTTGGTCCTGCCTTAAAACTACCCTGGACCAAATTAAAGGCCCCTCCTCTAACTAAGAATCTAAGTTATAAAATAATATCTGGCACTAAAAAACAATCTAAAAATTTATCAATAAAGAAACTTGCTAACTTAAGGGATAATTTTTTAATTGATCTTTTAAAATTAAGAAAAAAATATAAAATAATAGAATGAGCCATTTATCTAATTATATTTCTTTAAAAGAATATATTCCTTCAGGATCTCCAGAAATTCATCATTTTGAAAAAAAATCAAAAGAAATCAAAATAGAGAAAGATAATCAAGTTGTGGTAGAAAATTTATGGATTTCAGTTGATCCTTATATGAGAGCAAGAATGACGGAGAAAAAGAATTACAAAGCTCCATATAAATTAGGAGAACCGATGGAAGGTGCCTGTATTGGCAAAATTATTGAAAGTAATTCAAATGATTTCTCAATTGATGAAATAGTATCTAGTCAATATGGATGGCGCGATAAATATTTATGTAACTCAAATAGTTTAAAAAAAATTAATAGTGAAAATATACCTCTTGAAAAATATTTGGGTCCTCTTGGTATGACTGGTCATACTGCTTATATTGGATTATTTAAAATTGGAAATTTGAAAAAAGGACAAACAGTTTTAGTTTCATCAGCTGCTGGAAGTGTGGGGTCAACTGTATGTCAAATTGCCAAAATATTAGGATGCACGGTAATAGCAAGTACAGGAAGTGATGAAAAAGTTGATTGGTTAAAAAATGAACTAAAAGTCGACCATGCTTTCAATTATAAAAAAGTAGAAAATTTAGTTTTATATTTAAAAGAATTATCCCCTGAAGGATATGATTTATATTATGACAATGTTGGTGGAGATTTTTTAGAAGCAGCAATCTTTAGGATGAAAAACTTTGGAGAAATTATTATTTGTGGAAGAATTTCACAAATGAATATAACCAATCCCGGTTCTGGAATTAAAAATATAGCTCATGTTTTGGTTAAAAGATTAACTATCAAAGGTTTCTTAATCTTTGACCATGAAAATGATACAGAAAATTTTAATAGGGATGTAAAAAAATGGTATTTAGAAAAAAAAATAATCTCTAGAGAAACAGTAGTTGAAGGATTAGAAAAAGCTCCCGAAGCATTTATAGATTTATTAAACGGTAAAAATATAGGAAAAATGTTGGTTAAAATTTAAACTGTTACGTACGGTGACGTTCCTCTAAAAGTAATATCTAATTTTAAATCTTTATCAATAGGTGGAAAAGCCCTCTGCTGACAATCTACTCTTGGGCAAATTCTGCAAGATACTCCAATTGGAGTTTGTAATTCTTTATTTTTTAAATCAATACCTTGAGAATAAACTAGATCATTTGCGTACTGAATATCGCAACCTAGTCCTATAGATACGAAACTTTTTGGCATACCGTGTCTCTCAATACCCTTTTCAAAGGCCCTTGCTATACAAAAATAAACCTTACCATCAGGCATCCTAGAAATTTGCGGTTGAATCTTTCCTGGATTTAGAAAGGCTAAATAAACATTCCACCTTGGGCATGACCCTCCATGCCTAGGGATATGAATACCAGATAAAGAAAAACGTTTTGAAACATTTCCAGCTATATCAGTTTTTAAAAAATGGAAAGGCACACCTTCGTTTTTAGGTCTTTGTAGATTAGTAAGACGATGCGTAACTTGCTCAAAACTACAGGCATAATGATGCATTAGTATCTCAATATCATATTTATATTTTTTCGCGCTACTTATAAAACTTTCATAAGGCATCATCATAGCTGAGGAGAAATAATTTAATAAAGAAATTTTTAATAAAGGTATTACATCTTCAGTAACTATATTATTGTCATCAATTATTTTATTAACTAAATCCTCCCCTTCTAAAAAAGCCACTTGGTATGCAAGATGAAAATTTCTAGATGTGTAAGGTAGCATTTCTGATAGGTTTAAAATTTTATTTTTAGAATCAAATTTTTTGAAAGAACTATCTTCATCACTAGCATGAACAATATTAACTGAAACGTTATGTTTGCTTTTTAAATAATTAGTAATTTTAAGACCAGAGCCAATATTAGGTCCTAAGTCTAGACCTATTTTTTGTCGCAAACTATCTGCACTTAACTCTATTGCATGAAAATAATTTTTATTTTCTTGTAAAAAATCTGAGACAATCTCAACTGGTAATCGTGTTGCCTTTTCAGTGAGACTAGAATTAATATCCATTATCTCCAAACGATTTTGCATATCTTCTTGAAGACTTTTGTATGAATCATTTAGAGTTAATAAAGCTTTAGCAACATTAGGATTGGATCCTATAAAATCTGTTGTTTCTTGATTGGTAATATCCAAATCACTAAATATTTCATTACTAAGAACGTCCATTATGTCCGATAGAATTCTTTTATTACTTTCTATTGTTAAATCTTTTAATGAAATTCCTAATTCATTACCTATTTTAATAAGCAAAGGAACCGTAATTGTTCTTCTGCCACTTTCTAATAAATTTAAATAACTTGGTGAAATTTCTAATTTTTTTGATAATTCAAGTTGCGAAAAACCCTTAGCCCTTCTTTCTTTGCGAATTTTTGAGCCAATATTTGAAAAATCTGAAGGTATCATTTACAAAATTTACAAAATTACAATATTTACAATAATATTATTTACACATTTTACTTATAAAATACAATAAAAAATTGATTTTTATGAAAATTATGTAAATAATGTAAATTATTATGAAATCAAATCATAAAAAAATGTTAAAAAATAAAGATAAAACTTCAAAAATATCTATTGAAAAAGAAATTTCAAAAAATTCGATAGAATCAAACTTTGATATTGATTTGCTAGAAAGTACAGAAGCTTATTATAGTGAAAGATACGGTTGGACGCTCAGAAAACAAATAAAGACTTAATTTAAGTAATTCCTTAATTTTATCCTCTAAAGTATTCTACATTCATCGGTTGTTCTTCTTTATTAAGAATTAAATCTGAAGCTTTTTCAGCAATCATAATTGTAGCTGCATTTAAATTCCCACTAACAATATCTGGCATAATTGAAGAATCTATTATTCTTAAGTTACTTATACCATGAACTTTTGTATTTTCATCAACAACAGCCATCTTATCAGTATCCAAACCCATTTTGTTTGTACAAGATGGATGATAAGCTGAGTCAGAATGATTCCTAATCAACTCATCTATATCCTCCACACTACTGCAATTTTTTCCAGGCCT